>JBIKNC010000011.1:0-38512 GCA_044358925.1 Planctomycetota bacterium
CCAGCGAACGCACGTCGGTGATGCGCTCGATCCCGAACGCCTCGGTCGCCTTCGGATCCGTCGGGAAGCGCATCGCTCCGAACGTGCCCGCCTGCGCGACGCGGCCGTAGAGCTCGCCGTTCACGAAGTTCGCGCAACGCACGAGGAAGATGCCCGGTGTGACGGCGAGCGCGGTGGCGTCACCGAGGCGCCGCCAGTTCACCTTGCGTTTCCGCGCGAACCACGAGAACGCGACGATCACGCCCAAGAGTCCGCCGTGGAAGGACATGCCGCCCTTCCAGATGCGCAGCACGTTGCTCGGGTGCAGTTGCGACTGGTCGTAGAACAGCGCGTATCCGACACGGCCGCCGACGAGCACGCCGACGATGCACCAGAAGAGCAGGTCGGCCGCGCCGTTCTCGTCGATCGGCAGGAAGCGCCGGCGCGCGAGGCGCGTCAGGATCAACTGCGCGAGCACGAACCCGGCGACGTAGCACAGGCCGTACCAGCGGATGTCGATCGCCCAGGGCAGGTCGATCGCGACGGGGTCGATGCAGGGGAACTCGAACTCCATGGCTTGGCGCGGGAGCCTACGCGGGCGGCGGCGCCGTTCCGCGAGCGCGGCGGGAGATTCCGAGCCGCGACGACCGCGGCGCGAACCTACTCTCTTCGCCCCCTTCAACGCTCACTCGAACCATGCCCACACTGCGCCTCTACGACCTCGCTCCCTCCCCGAACAACATCAAGGTGCGCCTCGCGCTCGGCTACAAGAAGGTGGCCTACGAGCGCATCGCCGTCGATCCGGCGGACCGCACGACCGTGGTCGCCGCGACCGGTCAGCCGCTCACGCCGGCGATCGAACACGGCGGCGTGAAGCTCTTCGACTCGGCCGCGATCCTGCGCTACATCGACGCGAACCTGCCGGGCCCGCGCCTGTTCAGCGCCGACCGCGAGACGATGAAGTCGATCGAGAACTGGGAGATGCGCGGCAAGACGCAGGTCCAGCCGTGTGTCGGCCGCATGTTCGGTCAGTTCTTCGCGCCGCAGCCCGACCCGGAGGAGTGCGCGGCCGCGTCGCAGGCTCTGCACGCCGCGACGGCCGACATCGAGACGCGCCTCGCATCGTCGAAGCACCTCGTCGGCGACGCGGTCACGGCCGCGGACCTGTCGATCGCTCCGTTCGTCGCGATGGGCGACCTCGCCCACCTCGCGCCGCTGAAGGCCGGAACGCCGCACGCGTTCTTCCAGAAGCACCTCGACCTCGGTCCGGGGCGCGAGCGCACGCGCGAGTGGGCCCGACGCATGATGGCCTTCGATCGCTGACCGAGGCGCCGTCGCAGCGAGCCCACCATGAACGGAGGGACCGGCCCTGCCAGACCAGTCCCTCCTGGGCTCCCTGGGCGGACGGCACGCAGCGGTCGGATCGAGCCCCCCAGCTCTCCCCGTGCTGCACGTGTGCCCCGCTTCGGGAACCGTTCTCGTGCCTTCCTCAGTCCTCGTTCGCACGGCGCCAGCACGACACGAGGCGCGCCGCGAGCGGTGGCGCACGCGGGCCGTGACCTGCGCCGGACTTGGCGGGCGAACGCGTTCCGATCAGGCGATGTGGCGATGGCATGGGTCGTGGGCGCCGCAAGAGGCGCCCGACACACCCACCATCCTGCCGCAGCGTCGAAGATCCCGCGAGACATGGAGATTCCATGCGCCGGCTGGGAGCGCCCAACCGCGAGCCGACGGCGGCCCGCGGCGCTCGCTCGTTCAGCGCGAATGTCGACGAATCCAATCGCCTCGATCCACGTCGAGGCGGGCACGGAGCCGCCAAACCTGCGCGATCGTGGTCTCAACGTGGGGACAAGTGCACGTCGAACCGCAGGCGGTGGTCCGCGGACCTGTTGGGACACCGGCCGCGCGGATCGGGACACGGACGGACGGAGTGGCGCTCGGCGCGGGCTGCACCAGCACTGGGACTGCAGCCCGGCTGGGCGCTCCTCACTGACCCGTCGCGGGCGTGTCGAACAGGCGCAGTCGCGGCAGGGTGTCACCGCCCACGTCGCGCACGATCGGGGCGAGCGGGTCGAGCGAGCCGTACTCGAGCACCGCGCGCACGGCTGCGAGTGCGGCCGTGCTGCGCGGCTCCAGCGTGCGCAGCGCCTCGCCCAAGGCCGACAGTTCCGCGGGCTGGAGCGGCAGGGCGCGCTCGGCCGCGATCGCCTCGCCCGCGAGCACCGCCGGCAACACGTCGCGCCAGTACGCGTCGCGCGACCACACACACGCGACGAGTGCGGCCGCACGCGTGCGGTCGTTGCCGCTCGTCGCACACTCGCACAGGAACTCGCGCAATTCGTCGTGCGGTGTCAGACGTCCGATCGCGAGCACGGCGTTCACACGCACGAGCCCGTCGTCGTCCTTCTTCGCGAGCGTCGTGAGTTCGCGCCGCGCCTTGCCGGAGTCGTAGCCGCTCGCTCCGAGCGCACGCGCGAGTTCCTTGCGCACACTCGGTTCCTTCTCGCGTCCGAGCGCGCGTGTCACGAGCGCTTCCGCCTCCGCTGCAGCGAGTTGTTCGAGTGCGACCGCCGCCTCGGCGCGCACCTTCACGCGCTCGGCTTCGAGTCGTTCGGCGACGAGCGCGTGGTAGTCGGGCGGTGACGTCTCGCCGATCGCGCGCAGCAGTGCGCCGGTCCCGAACTCGTCGCCGCCGCGCTGGCCGTCGAGTTCGTCGAGGAGTTTGCCGGCGGCCTTCAGCGCGCGCTTCTCGGACGACAGCACGACCGCGCGCGCCGCCGTCGCACGCACGCCGATCTCCGACTTCGCGTCGAGCATCTGCTCGATCAACGCGTCGAGTTCCTTGCCTTCGGGCGGCCGCGGCGGCGGCGGCGCGCCCGCGGCGTCGTAGACACCGCCTTCGATCAAGCGGCGCGGCGCACGAGCGCGAGTCGAGTGTTTCGGTGCGGTCGCCACGTCGACGCGCCGCAGTGCTTCGACGAGGCACCACTCGAGTTCGGCGGCCGTGATCTCGTACGGCACGGACAGCAACACGGCCCCGTCGGGACCGAGGAAGACGTGCTGCGGCGCGATGACGTAACCGTCCGCATCGGGCTTCAGCACACGCGTGCGCACCGCGACGTCGAGCGCGCGCGCCTCCTCCATCGTCGGGCTGCCGAAGTGCGCGAGGAAATCCGCGCGCCCCAGTTGGTGTGCGTTGCTGGCAGCGACGTCGATCGTGAGTGCGAGCAACTCGACGATGCGTTCGTCGGTGTAGACGCGCTCGATCATGCGCTCCGACGCGACCTCGTCGACGAGGTGTGCCGCGGCCATCAGGACGCGCTTCTCGTCACGCGCGCGCGCAGTCGCCGCGTCGAAGTCGCGCTCCCACGCGATGTCCGCCGAAGCGAGGAAGAGGCCGCCGACGGAACTGCCGACGACGCTGACGGCGAGGGCGAGGAACGGACCCGTGAACGACGTGCGCATGGCGATCTCGTGCGGGAGGCGGTGTACGGTCGGACGGTACCATCCGCCGCATGCCGATCGGGAACCGCCACATCGTCTGGATGGACCTCGAAATGAGCGGCCTCGATCCCGAGCGCGAGCGCATCCTCGAGTTGGCCGTGTTGATCACGGATTCGGACCTCGAGATCGTGGCCGAAGGGCCGACCCTCGTCGTCCACCAGCCCGACGCGCTGCTCGCGGGCATGGACGCGTGGAATCGCGAACACCACGGCGCCTCGGGCCTCGTCGAGCGCGTGCGCGCATCGAAGATCGACGAGCGCGAAGCCGAACGGCTCGTGATCGAGTTCCTACGCCGGCACTGCGAGGAGAAGACGGCGCCGCTGGCGGGCAACTCGATCTGGCAGGACCGCCGCTTCCTCGGCCGGTACATGCCGCGCCTCGAGGGCTTCCTCCACCACCGCATCGTCGACGTGTCGTCGATCAAGGAACTCGCCTACCGCTGGCGCGCCGAGATCATGGAGCACGCGCCCCGCAAGAAGGAGACGCACCGCGCGCTGGACGACATCAAGGAATCGCTCGAAGAGCTGCGCTTCTACAAACGCGAACTCTTCGGCGTCTGAAGGAACTCGAGCGCACGGTGCGAGCGCCGCGACTGTCGGCACTCCGCCGCGCGCCTTCAGCTCAGGCGACTTTGCGCAAGCCGTCGCCGCTCGTCGGAGCGTCCGCGGCTTCCGAGCTCGGGCTCTCGCCGCGCAGCGTCGCGAGTTCTTCGCGCGCCTCGCGCGCTTCGGTGCGCAGCTTCGAGATCGCGTCGTTGAGCAGCTCGCAGAACTCCTGCAGCTCGTCGCCGTCGCGGATCTTGCAGCGACCGTTCTGCTCGCCGCTGACGATGCCGCGCAGGTAGGTCTCGAAGCGGTAGATCGGTCCGGCCAGACGGTGCGTCAGCACGAGGCCGACGCCGATCGTGACCGGCACGAGCACCGAGAGACTCAGCAGCACCGACGAACGCAGAACGCCGGGCAACTCGCCGAGCAGCACGCCGCCGTCGCGCGGCATCTGCGCCGCGACGAACGTGACCGCTCGGTTGAGGAGGATGACCTGGAACAGCGAGGCCACGCAGGCCAAGCCGACGAAGGTCAGGATGAGTTTGAGCTGGAGCCCCGACTTGACGAGGCGCTTCGTTCGCTTGTGGTAGGACACGTTCGGGACCCCGGGGACGGAGAGGCTGTGACGGGAGGGCTTCGACCAGTCGGCGCGCGCGACCTGAGTCCGCGAGCGAAATCGCGCGCGCGGCGCCCGGGAACGAGCGGGGGCGCCCGCCGCCGCAGGCTCTCCCCTTAGCGCTCCGTGGCGCTCCCCGGCTCTGCGGCCCTGCCCCTCCCGCCCGCGCGACCGGCAAGCTCTTCGCCGGGCGGCGCACTCGGCCGCGCTGCACGAAGGGCCGAAGATCGTGTGAGCGCGACGACGCGGGCCGTCACGGCCGGCGTCGGAACGCTCGTGTCCACTCGCGTTCGCCTGCGCTGCTCCACATGTTCGACCGCACGTCCGCTCCTCGGCTCGCTCTTCGACCTTCGTCCTCGAAGGCTGCGTCCAAACACACCGCGGCCGCCGCGCTCGCCGCCGCCGCATTCGTGGCGGCCTGCGGCGGGAGCGGCGGCGGCGGCGCACCACCGGTCGCGCTCGCGTTCGCGATCAGCGCGGTCGACCTCGCGGAGAACTCCGGCCAACACCAGTTCGAGGTCGTGCTCACGACGAGCACGGGCGCGCTCACGAGCGACGCGACCGTGACGGTGTCCGACATCGCCTCGGGCGGCGCGACGTCCGGCAGCGACTACACGGCGTTCGCACCGGTCGTGCTGACGTTCCCGACCGGCTCCGTCGACGGTGCGGCGCAGTCGTTCACGATCGATCTGCTCGACGACAGCGACGTCGAACCGCCCGAACGCATCACGCTGGAGCTGTCCGCGGCGACCGGCGAGCCCGTCGTCAGCAGCCCGACGCGCTTCGTGATCGAGATCGCCGACGACGAACCGAAGGCGTCGCCGTTCCTGTTCGTGACCGAGGACGACGGCACGCTGCTCGCGTCGAACCAACTCTTCGACCTGCCCGACACGAACCTCGGTGCGGAGTCGGCGCCGCTGCGCATCACGGTGCGCAACCTCGGGCCCTCGCAGTTCCAGTGGCGGCCGCCGGTGCTCGCGGGCGTCGCGGCCGGTGAGTTCCAGATCGAACTCGTCGAGGTCGACGGCGTCGTGCTGCCGGAGCCGCTGCCCGTCGAAGCGTTGACGCCGAGTGCACCGCCGTTCCTGCGCGCGTCGGCCGACCTCGCCGCAGCGGGCGCACTCGTGCCCGACGCGCAGGCGATGGCGGCGCTCGCCGGTCGCCGTCACGTGCGCATCAGCGGCTTCCCGTGGCCGCGGCGCGGCGCCGTGCTGGAGAAGGAGATCGAACTCGACCTCGTCGCGCAGGGCAGTCCGTTCGCGAACGACGCGACGGTGCTGACGGACGGTGGACCGCTCGATCTCTCTGTCGGCCACGCGGCGAACACACTCTTCACCGGAACCGTCGTCGGCGAGCCGCATTCGAAAGTCTTCATGGCCTTCTCGCCGCACGGTTCGCGCGGTTGGATCGACCTCGGGCCGTTCGCACCGCGGTTGCACCTGATCGCCGAACCGCACGTCGACCCGACGGCGGCGCCGTGCCGACTCGTGTTCGAGGACGCCCTGCCCGAAGGCCTGCGCGCGTTCACACGGCCCTTGTGCTCGCGCAGTCTGCACGTGCCGGGAGCGGCGCTCGTGTCGACGGACAGCGCGAGCGACGAACCCGCACTCGCGTCGTCGCCGACACCGGACATCGCCGCGATGCCGATCCCGGGCTGGCAGCCCGGCACCATCCGACTCGCACTCGAAACCGACTCGGCCTTCCGCGACCTGTTCCTGACGGACTTCGCCGCGACGACGTACGTCGAGCAACTCGTCGGTTCCGTCGGCGAACTCTTCGAACGCCACGTGCAGCAGGAGTTCGAGATCGTGTACCTCGCGCTCTACCCGGGCGCCGACCCTTGGACGAGTCCGGAGATGGGCGGCGACGTGCTCGACCTGCTCGACGAGTTCCGCGCGGTGTGGGCACCGGTGCTCGGCGGCGCCTGGCCGGCCGAGGCCGAACTCGGGCACCTGCTCTCGGGCGACAACCTGGGCGGCGGCGTCGCCTACGTGGACGTGGTCGGCAACGACGACTTCGCGTTCGCGGTGTCGGCCGACCTGACCGGTGCGATCAACTGGGGCACGTTCACCGGCGCACCGAACCCGTTGATCTGGGACTACGCCGTCTTCGCCCACGAACTCGGCCACGGGTTCGGCTCGGACCACACCCACGAGTACTGCCCGCCGATCGACCGCTGCTACGCGGGCTGCGAGACGACGACGGTCTGCTCGACGTCGACGTTGATGAGCTACTGCCACCTGTGCCCGCAGGGCCTGATGGCGGTCGAGCCCAGCTTCCACGCCCTGACGTCCAACGAGATGCGGCGCCTGTTGCCCACGACCATCGGCACCCCGACCGTCGGCGCGGACGTCGAACTCGTGTTCGAGGTGCGTTTCACCCCCTACGCCGCGACCGGTTCGCGGACGGCGCGCATCGACTTCGCGCACAACGCGTCGAACCTGGCGTCGCCCTTCCGGGTGCGGCTCCAGGCGCTCGCCCAGTGAGCCCTGGAGGGTCGAGCGGCGCCCTCGACGGGGGCATTCGACCCTCGGAACGGACTCGCAACAGGAGTTTGGGCGCTTCGGGTGACCCAAACGGCGAGCGAGGCCCGTAGTCTCGTCGCCCTCGATCACGGGCGGAGCGGCGCGCGCCTCGCAAGCCGCTCCTTTTGCTGTTCCAACCGATCCGCACGCCGGATCACGCCGCCTCCATGAAGAAGACACTCACCGCCCTCGCCGCCGCGCTCGTCGTGGTCGGTTCGACGGGCATCGCCGCCGCCCTCACGACCGCCCCGTTCTCCACTGTCGCCTTCGAAGGCGACGAACTGTGGGTCGCCGACTACGACGTCGCGCTGAAACTCGCCAAGGAGAGCGGCAAGGACATCCTGGTCGACTTCACCGGTTCCGACTGGTGCGGTTGGTGCATCAAGCTCGACAACGAGGTCTTCTCGGAAGAGGCCTTCATCGCCGAGGCGCCGAAGACGTTCGTGCTCTGCAAACTCGACTTCCCGAACGCGGAAGAGATCAAGGCGAAGGTGCCGAACCCGGTGCGCAACGAAGAGCTGATGAACAAGTTCGCCGTGCGCGGCTTCCCGACGATCCTGCTCCTCACGAACGAAGAGGAACTGATCGCCGAGACGGGCTACCAGCCGGGCGGCTCGGCCGCCTACCTGCCGCACCTCGCGGAGATCCGCACCAAGGGCATGGAAGCGATCACGAAGGTGCGCGAACTCGTCGCGGCCTACGAGAAAGCGCCCGAGGACAAGAAGCTCGCCGTCGTCGAGAGCGTCGTCGCGGCGTTCGTCGACATGAAGGACACGCCGGCCGCGAAGCGCCTCGTGCCGATCGTCGAGAGCGCGTTGGTGCTCGACCCGAAGAACGAGAAGGGCCTCAAGCTCAAGGCCCTCAAAGGTCTGCTCGGCGCCGGTGTCGCGAGTGAAGCGGTCGTCGCCGACGCGGAAGCGATGGACACGGAGAACGAGCACGGTCTGCTCGAGATCTGCCTCGACTTCGCGATGAAGAACGTGAACGACGAGGCGGCCGCCATGGCGGCTCTCGAGCGCCTCGAGGCCTTCGTCGCGAAGGGCAAGTTCGTCGACACGGCCCTGTGCGGCAACATGTGCGCGATGGGCTCGATGTGGTTCGCACAGTTCATGGACCTTCCGGAGCGCGCCCTGCCGCTCGCCAAGAAGGCCCTCGAGCTGGGCATCGCCGACGAGCAGATCCGCACGATGGTCGAGGAGTTCATCGGCTCGCAGGAAGGCGAGTCCGAGCCGGCCCCGGCCCGCGGCTGACCAGCCTGCGCGCCCCAGAACTGGGCTCGCGCTCCAGCGGCCCGCGCCTCCTTCACCGGAGGCGCGGGCCGCTTCCGTTTCCCGGGCGATTTGTCGGTCAAGATCCGAGCGGCCCCGGTCGAAAACCTCAGGCGGTGGAAAGCGATGCCCGTCCCGACGACGACCCGCACGCGCTCAAGGGCGCGACTGCGGACGGCTGGCTGCGCGCCCTGTGCCGCGGTCGCGACGTCGATGGACGTCCGCTGCTCGATCGACGCCTCGTGATCGACGACGTGTGGCTGGCCGCGGCGGCCGGTCGCATCGATCGGCTCGCAGATCTGCTGGCCGCCGACCCGGAGGCAGCGGGTCGCCGCGGCGGTCCCTTCGATTGGCCGCCCGTGTGTTACGCGGCCGCGTCGCGCATCCATCGTGAGCACTCCGACGCCGGCGTCGCACTCAACAAGGTCGTGCGCCATCTGCTCGCGAACGGCGGCTGGCCCGTCGATGGCGCGCCCTCGCCCGTCGAACTCGTGTGTGAGTTCGGCCGCAGCACCGAGGTCATCGAGATCCTGATCCAGCACGCGGTCGCGTTCGATCACGGCCGAGCGCTCCGCGCCGCCGCACGCGAACCCGGCGCCGCGTGCCTGCGCCGCCTGCTGCGTGCGGGTGTCGAACCGGCGAGCACCGGCGTGCTCGGCGTGCGCCTCGAGAGCGAGGATCTCGACACACTCGACCACCTGCTGGCGGCCGGTTGTGATCCGAACGAATACGCCCCGCCGCACGGACGCGCGCTGCACCGCGCCGTCGTGTGCGGGCGCTCACAGGCGACCATCGAGCGCCTCGTGCGCGCCGGCGCCGACGTCGACGCACCCGGTGAACTCGGGCTCTCGCCCGCGCGACTCGCACACCGGCTCGGACGCACGATCCAGTACGACGCGCTGGTCGCACTCGGCGCGGATCCGCGCCTCTCGAGCATCGACGTCGTCCTCGGCTTCGGTGCGCGCGGCCTCGAGACGGCGGCGCTCGACCTCGTCGCACGCGAACCGTCGCTCATCCCGGCCGTCGACGATCCGGCGAACCCGTTGCTCCAGGATCTGGCCGCCGACGGCGTGGGCACCGGTGTGCGCGCGTTGCTCGCGATGGGTCTACCCGCCAACGCACGCCCGCGCGGCACGACGGCGCTGCACGCGGCGGCGTCGAGAGCACGCGCGCACGTCGTCCCGGCACTGCTCCAACACGGCGCGCGTGTCGAAGCGCTCGATCAGGACGGCCGCACGCCGCTGGCGCTCCTCGTGAAGAGTGCGAACACACTGCCCGAGGACGACCTCGACGAGTTCGTCACGACGGCACGCATCCTGGTGAACGCGGGCGCCCACGTCGACGTCGCGCTCGCCGGCGCGTGTGAGTCGCCGACGCTGCGTGCGCTGTTGCAGCGAGCGGCGCGCCGCTTCGCGGCCTGAGAGCGGCGCTCGCTCCTGGTTCGGGCGCCTGCATGCGCCTCCTCCGTCGATCGACACGCCTGCGCGTCACTCGGCCGCGCGCGTCCGAAAGCGCGGCGTCGTGAACGTGCTCGCGCCGTGCGAACGGGTGCGCACGCGCAGGCCTTCGCCTTCGAGCGCACGCCCGCACGTTCCGTCGTCGCCGAGCAACACCACCTCCGCACCGGGCACGAGCTGCGCGCGCCACGTGGCGAACGTGCGCAGTGCGGCGGGCACCCCGCGCTGCACGTCGAACACGAGCAGTTCGAGCGGCTCGTCCCACACTCCCGCGAGTTCGACGGCTCCGAGGTCGATCCAGTCGACCTGTTGCGAGCGCTCGGCGGCGAACACGACGGCGCGCGCCTCGCGGGCCGCGTGCGACGGCGCCGCGATCACGAGGTGAGCGGCGTCGGCCAAGTGCTTCGCGATCTCGCTCGCCGAGCGCGCGTCCGGGCCGCCGAGCCAAAGCGCCGTGCCGCCGCCCAGTTCGGCGAGTGCCCGCGCGAGCGGCTCGGGCAGACCGACGGCGTCCTTCATCACGCGGCTGCGCCACGCGGCGACGGCCGCCGCGTCCGCGAGCGGCACGTGGCCGAGGCGCGCGAGTTCGAAGCGGTCGCGGCCGCCGACGTCGAGCACCCCGTGCACCGCGGCGCCGAGGCGCGCGAGTTCGTCGCGCTCGAACGGGTGCTCCTCGACGAGCACCTCGAGTTCGAGATCGCCGCACACTTCGGCCAGCGCCGCGAAGAGTGCGTCGAGCGCCGCGTCGCGCTCGCCGTCCGTGCGTGCGTCGTGCCGCACGACCAGCGTCAAGCGTTCGTCGCCGAGCACGGGCGCGAGCGCCGCGACGAGCCGCTCGAGATGCGCCGCGTCGTCGAAGCGCGGCCACACGAAGAGGCGCAACGCGCCGCGCGTTTCGAGCGGCCACGGACCGACGCCGAAACTCGGTGTGTGGCCGCCGGCGTTCGCCACTTCGACAGAGCTCGAGCGGCCCGCCTCGCCCACGCCGCCGCCTTCGCTCACACCGCCCGCTCCGTTCACGTCGTCCATCGCTCTTTCCTCGGATCGAACGATGTCCGGGCCGCGTGGAAGTTGCAGGTCCTCTCGAGAACTTTCGCGCCGCGCCGCGACTTCGCCTCCAGCGTGCCGCCGTACCAGGACGATGGTACGGGTGCTTGGACACGCCCCTCCCCATCGCGATCGACCCGCACGCCACCGACACGCCGTCGCGTCAGATCGTCGTCGCGGTGCTGGAGCGGCTCGCCCGCGGTGCACTCGCCGCCGGTGACCGCCTGCCGTCGGTGCGCGGCCTGGCCGCCACGGCGCTCGTGAACCACAACACGGTGGCGCGCGCCTACCGCGACCTCGAACAGCTCGGCGTGGTGCGCGGCGAGAACGGCCGCGGTGTGTTCGTCACCGAGGCGGCGCCCGCCATCGCCCGGCGCGAGCGCGAAGGCGAGACGTTACGCGCGTTCGAAGCGGCCCTGCGAGCGGCGCTCGCGAGCGGCCACTCACACGAGACCTTGCGCGCGGCCTTGGACGCCGCGGTTGCACCGACAGCGCGCAAGAGCGCTTGATCCACATGACGACCCTTCTCGACGTTCGCGGACTGTGTGTGCGTTTCGGCAAACGGGCCGTGCTCGACGGCCTCGACCTCGCGGTCGCGGCGGGCGAGACCGTGTTCGTGCTCGGCAGCAACGGAGCGGGCAAAACGACGCTCCTGCGCGCGTTGCTCGGGCTCGCGCCGCTGCGCGCCGATGCACTGAGCGTCCTCGGTCTCGACGTACGCCGTGAAGCTCACGCCGTGCGCGCTCGCGTCGGCTACGTGCCCGATCGCGCCGACGCGCCGCCGTGGATGAACGCCGCGCAGTTCTTCGCCTTCCTCGCGCCCCACCACTCGACGTGGAGCGCGAGCACCGCACAGTCGCTGCTGACCGAGTTCGACATCGACGCCACGCAACCGCTCGGTGAGCTGTCGCGCGGCCAGGGCACGCTCGTGATGCTCGCCGCAGCGCTCGCCCACGCGCCGCGCCTCGTCCTGCTCGACGAGCCTTTCGCCCACCTCGATCCCGGCGCGCGCGTGCGTGTGCAGCGCGGTTTGCTCGCGCACTTCGACGCCGAGAACGGAGCGCTGCTCGTCGCGACACACGACCTCGACGTCGTGGCGCGGCTCGCGGGACGCGCGCTGCTGCTCGCGGACGGCCGCCTGACCGAGCCGCGCGCGCCGAACGAACCCGACGCGCCCTTGCCCGCGCGCCGCGACCACCTCGAAGCCCTCTTCACTGCGGAGGCACGCCGATGAACACCTTCGTCGCCCACCTCGACAAGGAGTGGCGCGAGCAGCGCCGCGGCCTCGTCGCGCTGCTCCTGCTCGCCGCCGCACTGCCGTTCGCCGTGTGGACGTTGCCGGACGGAGCGTTGCCCAGTTCGGCGCCACTGGGTGAGATCGCCGCGCTGGTGTTGCTCGTGGCGACGACCGCGCTCCTCGCCTCCGACCTCGTGCCGCGAGAGCGCGCGGGGGACGCGCGCGGCATTGCGCTGCTCGCACGCTTGCCGCGCGGGCTCTCGCGCGCGCTGTCGAGCAAGGCACTCGTGTTCGTCGTCGGCGTGACCGCAACGACGCTCACTGCCTACTGCATCGGCCGCACGATCGACGCGTGGCGCGGAACGTATGACCCACACACGTGGAACTCGGCGCGATCGACAGCACTCCTCTTCGCCGCACTCTTCGCGCCCTGGCTCTTCGTGGCATCGACATTCGTCGCACGCGGGAGCTGGACGGCGCCGGTGGCACTCTTCACGACCTGGCCGGCGTGGTCCATCGCAGGAATCGTGTACGTCGAAGCGGATGGCGCGACGATTCGTGCACTCGTGCTGCTCGTGAACGCGGCCACCGCGTTCGGGACGGCGCATTTCGTCTTCGCGGGCGGGAACGACGCGAGTCGATCGACACGCGCTGCGCTGCGACGAGGTGCTCTCGCACTTGCGCTGATCGCAGCAACTCTCGGCCTTCCGGCAATCCTCGCCATGCGCCGCGCGGTCACGGTCGATCCGACACATGACAGTCTGCGCATCGAGAAGTTCGTCGTCGACCCGACAGGAACGCGCCTGTGGGTGCGCGCCTACCGTCAGCCGGAACATCCGCCGAGCATGTTCAGCCGCGGCGACATCCGCGTGATGACCGTGGACGCCGACCATGGTGACTGGGCGTTCGTCGGTGACACGGGCGCCGACTTCTCGGCGGTCGGTCCGCCCGATTGGTTGTCCGTGCGACGCATCACGTCGCCGATCGTGGTGCGCGAGCCGAACGCGAACGCATCGCCGCGCTTCTTCGATCCGACGACGGCACGGCCCATCGACAGCGAAGTCGCACTGACGGCGGTGCGTTCGGCTTTCGAGCTCCCGCCGGGCGACTGGAGTCGCTACGGCAACGCGCGCGTCGAGCACAGCGCGGACCGCCTGGCGGAGAACACACGTGTCACCGATCGAACGACGGGTGCCTCGGTGCTCCTCGGAGAAGTCGCAGACGAGCTTGGCCGACCGTGCCGAACGCTCTTCGTGCGCGGCGGTTCGTGGGTCATGGTGAGCATGGGCCTGCACGTCGAGCTGTTCGATCCGGTGTCGCGCACTCGGAGACCGGCGCCGGAAAGCCTGACGCTGATGAACCGAACACTGACGCCTTTGGCGGACGGGCGCTTCATAGGTCGGGACACGGACGGCCGGCTCGTCGCCGTCGATCCCGACGCGCCGCACGTCGCGGAGCCGATCGCCGGCCTCGCGCCGCGCTTCGAAGGCGCGAATCTCCATCACGTCGACTACAACGTGACGGCGGAGCGCGCGGAACTGCCGCGCCTCTTCACGCTGACCGCCGCCGACGGCTCGCGCGCGCATGCTCGGCTCCTCAGTGATCCGCCGCGCTTCGCGGGCACAGTCGAGCAGGTCGGAACCAACGTCCTGAACGTCGTCTGGCTCGACGCGGATCGCCTCCTGTTCCTCGAGGACTGGCGCCATATCGTCGAGCTCGACTTCGCCCGCGGCACGCGGCGCGTCGTGTTCCCGCGCTGAACTCTGGCTGGCCCGGCGCTCGGCGTATGCTGCCGAGCGCATGCGCCTGCTCCTGCGACCCTCGCTGCTCGAGCGTTATCGAGCACTGGCCGTGCTGCTCATTCGGCACGGGCGCGCGGATCTCGTGCGGCAGGTCGGGCTCGATCGGGCGCTCGACGGCAACGCGGCGGCGCACGACTCGTCGGTGCGGGCGGAGCGGCTGTCGACGGACCTCGAAGAACTCGGGCCGACGTTCGTGAAGCTCGGGCAGGTGCTGTCGACGCGCTCGGACATCCTGCCGCCCGCGTATCTCGAGGCGCTCGCGCGACTGCAAGACGACGTCGCGCCGCTGCCGTACGAGGAGATCGCACGTGTGGTCGAGAGCGAACTCGGCGAGCCGATCGCGACCGCGTTCGCATCGTTCGAGCGCACACCGCTCGCGGCCGCGTCGCTCGGTCAGGTGCACGAGGCACGCTTGCACGACGGGCGGCGCGTCGCGGTCAAGGTGCAACGTCCGGGAGTGCGCGACACGATCGGCAAGGACGTCGACGTGCTCACGGATCTCGCGTCGTTCCTCGACGCGTTCACGGACATCGGCAAACGCTTCGAGTTCACGCGCATCGTCGACGACTTCAAGGAGACGATCGCGATGGAGCTCGACTACCGCCGCGAGGCGGCGCACCTCGAGCGCTTCGCGAAGATGCTGTCGGGCTTCGAGAACATCCACGTGCCCGCCGCGATCGCCGAACGCACGACCGAACGCGTGCTGACGATGGAGTACGTCGACGGCACGCCGATCAAACGCGTCGATCCGAAGTCGATCGATCGCGAGCGCGGCCAGGTGCTCGCGGCGGCGCTGTTCCGCTCGTACCTCGACCAAGTGCTGGTGCACGGCCTGTTCCACGCCGACCCGCATCCGGGCAACGTGCTCCTGTGCCCGGACGGGCGCCTCGCGCTGCTCGACTTCGGCATGGTCGGCCGAGTGCGCGAAGGGCTGCGGCCGCGCCTCTTGGAGCTGCTGCTGGCGATCGGCGAAGGACGCGGCGATCGCGCTGCCGCAGTGGCGCTGGAGATCGGCGACGTGCGCGACGAACGCCTCGACGTCGAGCACTTCACGACGCGCATCTCGAACCTCGTCGCTCGCGAGCACACGGCCAGCGTCGAACAGTTGCACGTCGGCAAACTCGTGCTCGAGATCTGCCGCGTGGCGGGCGAGAACGGCGTGCTCGTGCCGCACGGGCTGACGCTGCTCGGCAAGGCGCTGTTGAACTTGGATCAGATCGCGCGTGTGCTCGACCCGAGCTTCGAACCGGCCGCCGCCATTCGCCGACACGGCAGCGCGCTCCTCGCGAAACAGCTGTGGCGCTCGACGTCACCGGGCGGCGCGTTCCAGTCGCTGCTGGAGAGCAAAGAACTCGTCGAGCAGATGCCCGCGCGCCTCAACCGCATCCTCGACCTGTTGTCAGGCAACCGACTGAAGATGCGCGTCGACGTCATCGACGAGAAGAGCTTCATCACCGGCCTGCAGCGCATTGCGAACCGCATCGCAGCGGGCGTGCTCCTGGGCTCGCTCGTCGTCGGCACCGCGCTGCTCATGCGCGTCGAAGGCGGGCCGCTCTTGCTCGGTTATCCGGCGTTGCCGCTCGTCTTGTTCGTGATCGCGTCGGCCGGTGCGCTCGCGTTCGTCGCACGCATCGTCTGGAAGGACTTCTGGGACCGCTGAAGAGCGCCCTCGGCCGAGTCCTCGCCCGAGTGCTTTTCCGCGTGGACGCGCGTCGTGTCGTCGTCGAACACCACGCGCACGGCATCGCCCTCGACGTCGTCGAACTGGCCGCGCTTCACGCTCCACAGGAACGCGGCCAGGAAACCGCCGGCGAGGAGGAAGGCGAGCGGCACGACGACGAAGAGCACGGACATGGGATCAGTTCCTCGCGAATGCCGTCGTCGCCGCGGCGGTGGAGGGTGCTGCGGCGCTGCGCGCGCGCAGCGGTCGACCGATCGAGATCAGCGCGACCGCGAGCACCGTCGCCGAACCGACCGGCATGACGATCGCCGCGACGAGCGCGTCGACGCGGCCGGCCATGGCGAGGGCTCCGAACACGAGGTTGTAGGCGAGCGAGAGCGCGAGGAGCAGCCGAATCGTGTTCATCGTGCGGCGCGCGAGTGCGACGAGGTCCAGGAGCGGATCGAGCCCGGCCCGCGCGACGTGCACGTCGGCGGCCGCGAGGCTCGTCTCCGCGCCGCCGTGCACCGCGATGCCGACGTCGGCGGCCGCGAGCGCGGCGGCATCGTTCACGCCGTCGCCGACCATCACGACGTGGGCGCCTTCCGCGCGCAGTTCGTGCACACGCGCGAGTTTGCCTTCGGGATCGACGGCGGCGCGCACGTCGGCCGCTGCGAAGCCGAGCGGCTCGCCCACGGCGTTCACGGGACCTGCGGCGTCGCCGGAGCAGATCTCGAGCGTGAAGCCGCTCGCGCGCAGCCGGTCGAGCGCTTCACGGGCCCCGTCGCGCGCCGCGTCGAGCAGCGCCGCGAGACCGACCACTCGGCCATCGCGCGCCGCGAGCACGACCGTGTGTCCGCGTGCTTCGAAGTCGTGGGCACTCGCCGCGATCTCGCTCGGCACGTCGCAACCCGCCGCCCTGAACCAACGCGGTGAACCGACGGCCACCGTGCGGCCGTCGAATGCGCCGCTGATGCCTCCGTCGTGGCGTTCGACGACGTCGCTCGCCTCCCCCGCCGGAGCCGGTTCGAGTTGGAAGCGCGCCGCGAGTCCCGCCGCCAACGCGCGTGCGATCGGATGTTGCGAGCGCCGCTCCAGCGCGACGACGGCGCGTGCGAGTTCAGGGTCGCCGCTCCACTCGACGAGTGTGTGTCTTCCGGTCGTGAGCGTGCCCGTTTTGTCGAGCACCATGCGCCCCTTCGTCGAGAGCCGCTCCAGCGCAGCCGCGTCCTTCACGAGTAGCCCGAGTTTCGCCGCCTTGCCCACCGCGACAGCGAGCGCGAGCGGCGTCGCGAGTCCGAGCGCACACGGGCACGCCACGATCAGCAACGCGACGGTGTGGTCGACGGCGGTCGCGAGGTCGGCGAGGCTCCACCACAGCGCGAACGTCGCGAGGCCCGCCAGCGAAAGCACCACGACGAACACACCCGCGACGCGGTCGAGGAAACGCACGAGCGGCGGTTTGCTCGCCAGGCCGTCCTCCACCACCGCCATCAGGCGGCCGATGCGCGCGTCGCTGCCGACGGCGGTCGCGCGCACGACGAGCGGCGCGTCGCACACCCGCGCTCCGGCGTGGACGTTCGATCCGACGCGCACTTCGATCGGAGCGGACTCGCCCGACAGCAGCGCTTCGTCGACGCTCGCCGCGCCGCTCTCGACGACGCCGTCCGCGGGCACGATGCCGCCCGACGGCACGTGCACGACGTCGCCGACGACGAGTTCCTCGGTCGCGATCTCCTCGAAGTCGTCGCCGCGTTTCACACGCACGGCGAGCGGCACCAGTGAGCGGGTGAGGTCGACCGCGTCGCGCGCCCAGCGCTGCTGACGGTGTTGCACGTGCCGGCCGACGAGCAGCAGGAACACGAGCACACACAACGAGTCGAAGTACAGCTCGCCGCTGCCGCGCAGCGTGTTCACGAGGCCGGCGATCGCGCCCGCGCCGAGCGCCATCGCGATCGGCAGGTCGACGTTCGGCGTGCGTGTGCGCAGCGCCGCGAGCGCGCCGCGGAAGAACTCGCGCGCCGGCCAGACGAACGAGACGGCGGCGACGAGCAGGCTCGACCAGCGGAAGAGCTGTTCGAATTCGGGCTCCAGCGTGTCCGCCTCACCTGCGTAGAGCGCGAACGCGAGCAGCATCGTGTTGCCGGCGCACGCGCCCGCGACGCCGAGGCGCACCAGACGGTCGCGCGAGATCCGTCGATCGCGTTCGCGACGATCCGTGCCGCGCACCGGATGCGGCGCGTAGCCGAGGCGATCGAGAGCGGACGCGATGCGCGAGACCGCGACGCGCGCGGGGTCGAACACGACGCGCGCGACGGCGTCCGAGAGACGCAGGCGCGACTCGACGGCGCCGGGCAGCACACGCGGGAGGCGCTCGACGAGCCACACACACGCGGCGCAGTGCACGCCGTCGAGCTGGAACGTCACCTCGCACAGACCGTCGCTGCGCGTGACGACGTGCGCGCTGGTGAAGGTCTCGCGATCGAAGACGGCGTGGCTCGCGGCCGGTGCGCTGGCGGGGCGACGCTCTTCGCCGCGCGAGAGGTTCTCGCGCAACGCGTAGTAGCCGTCGAGGCCGAGTTCCGCGAGGGTCTCGAACACGGCGCGGCAACCGTTGCAGCAGAACGACGGCGAGCCGTCGTTCGTCCGGAGCGCGGGCGGCACGGGCAAGCCGCAGTGGGCGCATGCGCAGGGCTGGGCGGCGGCGGACCGAGTGGCGCCGTTCGTGGTCGTGGCCGTCGAAATGGAGGTCATCGCGCGCGCCTCATTCGCCGCAGCACGCGGGCGCCTTCGTCGTGTCGGGCAGAGCTCCGACGGCGCTCGTCTCCTGCGCGTCGACCGTCACCGCGAGCGCGCGCGCGTCGAGTTCGATGCGGCCCGCGAGCGTTGCGATCCCGAGCACGAGCATCGCTGCGCTCGCCACGAGCGGCAGCTTCGAGCCGACCAGACGGCGCAGGCCCTGCACCGAGAGTCCGAGTGCCGCGAGGATCGGCACGGTGCCGAGCCAGAAGGCGGCCATGACCGCGGCGCCGGTGAGTGCGTCGCCGGTTCCGGCGGCGGTCACGACGAACGCGTACAACCAACCGCACGGCAGCAACGCGGACGCGGCGCCGACGGCGAGCGCGCGCATGACCGGTCGATCGGTGCGCAGCGCGGAGCCGACGAAGCGGGCGATGAACGCGGATCCGGGGCGGCCGTGGTTGCCGAGAGCACGCACACCGAAGTGTTTGGCGAGCTCCAGCGCACCGAAGAAGACGAGCGTCGCGCCCGCCAGGATCGCGGCCGCGGACGACAGCCCGGCGAGCGCGCCCGACAGGTCGACGAGTGCACCGAGGCCGCCCGCCGCCGCACCGAACGCGACGTAACCGACGAGGCGACCGCCGTGGTAGCCGCCTTGCAGCGCGAGCTTCGTGCGCGCGGCGCTCGCTCCGCCCGAGGTGGTCGCGATGGCCGCGAACGCGCCGCACATGCCGGCGCAGTGCAGCGAACCCGCGAGGCTCGCGAGGAGCACGGCGAGGAGGAGGGTGCTCACGGCTGCGACCCCGTTGCAGCGTCGCGCAGGACGATTTCGTGCTCGTGGCCGCGCACGACGAGTTCGTGTTCCGCGACGAAGACCTCGTCGCCGCGCTGAGCGACGAGAGCGACCTGCCACGCACCCGGTTCGCCGACCGCGACGGCCGCGAAGTACACACCGCCGCCGCGCGGTTCGAGTGCGACTTCGAGCTGCTGCTTGGGCCGCGTGTGCAGGAAGGCGCGCACGCTGCCAGCCAGTCCGTCGACCGGTGCGCCGCTCGCGTCGACCACGTCGATCACGATGCGCTCGGCGAGTGCGGACGGCGCGAAGATCGCGCTCCAACCGAGTGCGTCGCTCGCGCGCCGCTGTGCGGCGATGTCGTCCCACGCCACGGCGCGTGTGTAGAAGTCGGGTGTGCTCGCGAAGGACGAATCACTCGTCGCGAGCCGCACGGCCAGCAGCATGCCGCTGACGTGCAGTCCGAGCAGCGCCACGGCGACCATGCCCCAACGCGGCAGTCCGCGCACCTTTCGAAGCAGCTTCATCGGTCGTCTCCATCCGGTCGTTCCGGTGTCGAATCGTGTCCAGCCGGCAGGACGGGCGCCGGGTTGGGCCCGAGCAGAGTGATATCTTTCGTGAGGACTTCGCCGAGATCGTCGGTGACGACGAGCACGGCGGCGAGGGGCTGACCCTTGAACAACTCGCGCGGCACGCGCACCAGCGCGGCCTCGGTCGCGGTCTCGCCGGGATCGAGTTCGAGTTCGCCTTCGATCCAGCGCACGCTCGCGCCGGCCGGCTCGCGGAGCGTGAGTTCGAATTCGCGCTCGTCGTCGGTGCGGTTCGTGAGTTTGATGCGGAACGTGTTCTCGACGACGCCGTCGGCCGCGATCGCGAACGGGTGGCCGCGGCCGCGCAGGACGGTCAAGTCGGCATCCGGCCGATGGGTCAGCGTCCACAGGAACGCGGCGCCGATGATCGCGATCAGCGAGAAGTAGACGACCGGGCGCGGGCGCACGAAGCGGCTCGGCTCACCGGCGTCGGCGGCCTGCGAGCTGTAGCGGATCAGACCGCGCGGCGCGCCGATCTTGTCCATCACGTCGTCGCACGCGTCCATGCACTGCGTGCAGTTGACGCACTCGAGTTGCAGACCCTTGCGGATGTCGATGCCCGTCGGACAGACGACGACACACATCTTGCAGTCGACGCAGTCGCCCTTTCCGACGGTCTTCTCGCCCTGCTTGCGCTTGCCGCGCGGCTCGCCGCGGCGTTCGTCGTACGCGACGATCTTCGACCAGCGGTCGAGCAGCACGGATTGGAAGCGCCCGTACGGACAACCGATGATGCAGAGCTGCTCGCGCCAGAACGCGAAGTCGATCATCATCAGCACGGTCACTGCGACGACCACGATGAACGGTGCCAGGTGTTCGAGGGGCGAGCCCCAGATCCACTGCTTCACGTTCTGTGTGCCCGCGAAGTAGGCGACGAACGTCTGTGCGAGGTGAATGCAGATGACGAGGTAGGTCGCGTACATCGCGGCCCGTCGCCACGGTGCGACCGGGCCCGTCGGCGGGCCGCCTTTGCCGGTGCGCCCCAGGAAGACGCGCTCGAGCGGCCGGAACACGAACTCCATGTAGACGGTCTGCGGGCAGGCCCAACCACACCACAGACGTCCGAACAGCGCGGTCGCGGCGAAGATGCCGAGGAAGACGAGCAGCAGGAGCAGTGCGAGCAGCAGCGTGTCGCTCGGCAGGAACGTCGCGCCGAAGAACGTGAAGCGGCGCGCCGGCAGGTCGAAGCGCAGCGCCTGTTCGCCGCCGATCTGGATCCACGGCAGGAAGCTGTAGAGCGCGAGCAGCACGTACGCGACCACACGCCGCCGCTTCCAGAAGCGGCCCTTCGAGAGGCGCGGGCTGAGCCAGCGACGGCTGCCGTCCGCTTCCAGGGTCGAGAGGACGTGCTCCTCGGGTTCGATCAGTTCCGGTCCGGTTTCCATGGTGGTCTCTTGTGTGTGGGCTCCCTTGTGCATGGAGCCCACCGTGTGGTCTCCACAGGGCATGGAGCCCACCCGTCACTCGCGGGTTCACGAGTTCCGCTTCAACGCGCCGGCCAGGCCGGAATCTGTGTGCCGTACGGCGCACCGAGTTCGAGCGACCAACCGCGCGGCAGCGCTTGACCGCGCAACGACGCGACGTAGGCCGCGACGAGCACGATCTCGTTGCTCTGCAACCGTTGCCCCCAGGCCGGCATGGCGGCGTTGTTCGCGCCGTTCCGCACGACCGTCACGATGTCCGCGACCGTCTTGACGTTCTTGTAGAAGTCGTCCGTCATGTTCGGCGCCGACACACCCGCACCATCGCGGCCGTGACACGACGCGCAGTTGGTGAGGAACACGGCGCGGCCGACCTCGAGCCACTTCTGTTGCTCGGGGTCCTGGACGAAACCGAGCAGCGTCGCCTCGTCGGGCTCGAGTTCACCGAGCTGCGCGAACTGCTGCTGCAGCATGCGCGTGACCGACGACTGGTAACGCGCCGAAACGGACAGCGTGTCCGGGTGCATCCACATCAGCGCCTGGTAGAGGATCGAGTAGACGATGGTCCCGATGAACAGCCAGCTCCACCAGCCGGGCAGCGGGTTGTCGTACTCCTGAATGCCGTCGTAGAGGTGGCCGGTGAGCTTCGGGCCGTCGACGGGTTCTGTTCCTTCGTTCATCGCTGAGTCCTCCCGGAGTTCCTCTTCTGCTCGGATTCCATGTGGTTGCTGCGCGGCTCGCGCGGTGTGGTCGAGTCGCCGTCGAGCGGAAGTCCCGCCCAGCGGTCGACGGTCCCGCGGCGGCGTGTGAAGACCCACACGCACACGCCGACGAAGACGGTGAAGAAGACGATCAGGCCGACGATCGCGGGCAGCGAGTCACCGGCCGCACCGACCACTTCGCGCAACATCAGCGCACCTCCTGTGCGTTGGCGGCTGCGCCGTCGACGCTCTGTCCCGCGACTTGGGTGCCCGCGTTCGCGAGGTCCTTGCCGAGACGTTCGAGGTACGCGATGAGCGCCATGACGCGCTTCTTCGAGAGGTCCACCGGTACGCCGTCCACGAGATACGGCCCGCCGGCTTGCTGCTCGTACAGAGCGGCGAGTCGCTGCGCCTGGGCGTGTGCGTCGTCGACCGATGTCGCCACCTGCTCGTCCGAGTACGGCACACCGAGCGCCTGCATGGCGCGCAGTCGCACCGGGATCGAACTGAAGTCGAGGTCGCGTTCGAGCAGGAACGCGTACGACGGCATGATCGAACCCGGCGTCATCTGGGTCGGCGCGCGGAAGTGCTGCACGTGCCACGCGACCGACTGTTTGCCGCCCTCGCGAGCGAGGTCCGGGCCGATGCGTCGGCTGCCCCACTGGAAGGGGTGGTCGTAGACGAATTCACCCGGCTTGCTGTACTCGCCGTAGCGCTTCGTCTCGGCCAACATCGGCCGCACCATCTGACTGTGGCAGTTGTAACAGCCCTCGCCGACGTAGATGTCGCGACCGGCCAGTTCGAGCGGCGTGTACGGCCCCACGCTGGAGATGCGCGGTACGTCGCCGCGGATCGTGAACGTGGGCACGATCTCGAACAACGAGGCGGCGACGACCGCGAGCACCGTCATGACGGTGAACTTCATCGGCAGGCGCTCCCAGTTGCGGTGCCACCAGAAGGTCGACCAGACGTCGATCTTCTTCGCGGTGTCGGTCACGCCGCTGATGCTCGGCCGCGGAGCGACCTCGGCCGGATACTCGCGCGACAGCGCCGGCGCCTCGTGCAGCTCCTCTTCGTAGACCTTCGGGCGTCGTGCCCAGGTCGCGAAGATGTTGTAGATGCCGATGACGGCGCCCGCGATGAACAGCGAGCCGCCGAGCGCACGGATCCAATAGAACGGCAGGATGCGCGTGGTGGTCTCGACGAAGTCGGGGTACGCGAGTTGGCCTTCCGGCGTCAACGCACGCCACATCAGGCCCTGCGTGATGCCCGCGACGTACATCGAGACGACGTACACGAGGATGCCGACGGTCGCGAACCAGAAGTGCAGTTCGGCCAGCTTCGTGCTGAAGAGCTTGGTCTGGAACAGGCGCGGCGCCAGCCAGTAGATCATCCCGAAGGTCATGAACCCGTTCCAACCGAGCGCACCGGCGTGGACGTGTCCGATGGTCCAGTCGGTGTAGTGGCTGAGCGAGTTGACCGACTTGATCGAGAGCAGCGGCCCTTCGAACGTGCTCATGCCGTAGAAGGTCACGGCGACGACGAAGAACTTGAGCACCGGGTCGGTCGTGACCTTGTGCCACGCACCGCGCAGCGTCAGCAGGCCGTTGATCATCCCGCCCCAGCTCGGCATCCAGAGCATGAGCGAGAAGACCATGCCGAGTGTCGACGACCACTCGGGCAGCGACGTGTAGTGCAGGTGGTGCGGTCCGGCCCAGATGTACAGGAAGACCAGCGACCAGAAGTGGATGATCGACAGCCGGTACGAGAACACCGGCCGGCCCGCCGCCTTGGGCATGAAGTAGTACATCAACCCCAGGAACGGCGTCGTGAGGAAGAAGGCCACCGCGTTGTGGCCGTACCACCACTGCATGAACGCGTCCTGCACGCCCGCGTAGAGCGAGTAGCTCTTCAGGAACCCGGCCGGCACGACCAGGTTGTTGAAGATGTGCAGCACCGCGACCGTGACGATCGTCGCGATGTAGAACCACAGCGCCACGTACATGTGGCGCTCGCGGCGCTTCACGAGCGTCATCAGGAAGTTGATGCCGAAGGCGACCCACACGACCGCGATCGCGATGTCGATGGGCCACTCGAGTTCGGCGTACTCCTTGCTCTGCGTGATGCCGAAGGGCAGCGTGAGCGCCGCGGAGACGATGATCAGCTGCCAACCCCAGAAGTGGAAGCGCGACAACCCGCGCGACCACATCGCCGCCTTGCACAAGCGCGGCGTCGAGTAGTAGATCGCCGCGAAGATGGCGTTGCCCGCGAACGCGAAGATCGCCGCGTTCGTGTGCAAGGGTCGCAGGCGGCCGAACGTCAGGAACTCGAGCCCGAAACTCAGGGACGGTGCCGCGAGTTGCAGAGCGATGAAGAGCCCGACGAGGAACGCCACGAGGCCCCAGACGAGCGTGGCGAACAGGAACATGCGCACGATCGCATCGTCGTAGCTGAAGCGCTCGATGGCGCCGCTTCCGATCGCAGTCGTTGCACGTGCGGGGGAGGAGGACGAATTCATGGGATTGCTGGTGGTCGAGCGCGACGTGGATGCGCTCAGTTCGGTTCGGGCGTCTCGCTGCCGTCCGTGTGGCGCGACAGACGCTTCAGGCGGTCGACGACGTCGCACAGCGGCTTCAAGTCACCGGCGTCGCGCACGACGGACGCGATGGAGACCGACGACAGGCGCGTGCGCACTTCGTCGATCGCATCGCGCAACACGCGGTGCAGCGGGCAGAGGTTCGTGCCGTGCGTGGCGATGTTGACCGGGCAGTGCTCGATGCGTTCGATCGGGTCGACGCAGTCGACGACGTCGAGCAGCGACAAGAGCTCGGGATCGCGTTGCAGCGTGTACCCGCCCCCCACCCCGCGCTGGCCGCTGATGACGCCGGCACGGATGAGGTGCTGGAAGACCTTGGGCAGGTAGGTCTGCGAGACGCGCGTGGCCTCGGCCAGGGCTTGGGTGGTCTGCGGCTCACCCGGGTGTTGGGCGAGCCAGACGACGGCGCGCAGGGCGTACTCGGCGGTCTGGGAGACGGTCATGGGAGCAGCGCTGGGGCGGGAAAGAGGACTTGTGTATCCACATTGCCACTGCTCGTCCGGAAGACAAAACGACCTGTTGCTCTTTTTGGCTCCTTGGAGCCAATTCAATCACAAAGCTCTGTCGTTCCGAGGCTTGCGGCGGACCGTACCACGCGCGCGCAGCGGCTGTCATCTGCGGCAGGTCGTCGCACTCCCCGTTCCGGGCGCGGCCCGCAACTCCCACCTGGGCTGTCGGCGCGTTCGTTGAGCCCCGTCCACCAAGGGACTGTGCCAGCGCCGTCGGACTGGGCCATCGGACTCCGCCGTCCGACTCCGCCGTCAGTCGGCGCGCTCGATGCGCACCACACATTCGGCGTGTCCGCCGAGCTCGAACCAGCGCACGTCGATCGCCACGGCGCGCGCCTCGTCGATCACGATCGGCGCGCGATGTTCGGTCGGACCGTGGTGGGTCCAGTCGTCGATCACGAGCGCTCCGTCCACCGCGACGCGCAGCCCGTCGTCACTCGAAGTCACGAGTTCCCAGCGACCCGCAGGCAGCTCGATCGTCGACGTCGCAGCGAGTGCGAAGTGGTCGCTCGTGAGGCCGAGTGCACGCACCCGTTCCGCATCGGCAGCGCGACCGCGCGCGGCGAACCACTCGACCAGCCCGTCGCCCCCGAAGCGGAAGTCGAGCGCGTCGAACGTGAATGCCGGCGCAGCCGCCAGCGCTTCGTCGAGCTGCGCTGCAGCGGTGCGCGGATCGCTCGGGCTCGCGACGAAGCGAACGTCCCATGAGAGCGCGAGGAGTTCGACGTCGAAGCCGTGCGCGACACCGTCGACATCGACTTCGACGCGACCGCTGGCCGTCGCAGCGGCACTCTTCGGTCGCACGTCGACGAGCGCGATCGGCCCGTCGCCGAACGTCGCGAGCAACTCGCTCTCGCGCACGACGTTCGTCTCGAACGCTGCGCCTGCACGCACGTCGATCGCGACGTCGCTGCGCGGCGCGTACACGGCGAAGCGCGCGCGCGCGCCGCTCCGTTCGACGATCTTCACGAGCGGTCGCACGTGATCCCACGGCCCCCACTCCCCCACGACGATCGCCGCTCGACCGCGCGGCCGCGGGCCGGACGGGAGCGGCTCGACTCCGTTCTTGGCGAGCAACTCCAGTCGCACGGCTTCGAGCTCCGCCGCGTCGATCACCGCCGCACGCGCCGCGAGTCCCCCGCCGTCCGACGGCATGCGCCGCAGAGCCGCGCGGCTCGCTTCGTCGGCCGCCACGAGCTCGTCCGCGAGATCGATCGCCGTCGCACCGCAACCCTCGAGTTCGATGCACGGCGCCTCGCCGGCGGCGAGCAGCGACACGTGTCGATTGCCGACGATCCAGTTGTCCTTCGCACCCGAGCCGTTCGCCAGCGTCCACGGCAGCCGCGCGAGTTCTTCGTCCGCGTCGGTCCACAGGCGCACGTCGATCGCGTTGCGCTCGAACACGTTCGCCGTCACCGACAAGCGCTGACCGTGTTCGGCGTTCAAGGCGCCGCGCTCGGCTCCGTACCCCGCAGCACCGTTGCCGACGAAACGGTTCTCCGAGAACAGGCCCTCGCGACCGTAGCCGAACCACACGCCGCAGATCGCGTTCTGCTCGAACAGGTTGCCCTCGACCCGCGTGCCGAAAGAGAAGGTCAGTTCGAGTCCGTGCGCCGCCGCGAACGACAGGTCGTTCGCGCGGAAGAGGTTGTCGTTCGAACCGCAGCGCAAGTGGCCGAGCGGCTTCTCGCGACTCGTCGCCGGTGGCGGCGTCTGGCCGAGCGCCTCGCTGCCCGCGAAACCGAACACACCGTCGCCACCGTGGGTCAGCGAGTTGCCTTCGAAGGTGTTGCGCGAACACTGCTCGAACAGCAAGACACCGGCGGAGTCCTGGCCGCGGTTGAAGCGTCCGTGCGAGTAGCCGCGCACACAGAAGTCGAAACGGTTCGCGACGATGGTGTTGTCGCACGAACGCCACAGCGCGAGCCCCCAACCGGACAGGAACGACGCGTCGCAACCGATCACGACCGACTCGTCGACGCGCTCCAGGAGAATGCCGTTCTGCACGTCGCGGGCGAGGAGCCGCTCGATGCGCACACCGCGCGAATCGACGACGCGCAGTCCTGCGCCGTAGTCGGCGGCCCACTCACCGGCGTCGTTCGCGTGCGGCCGGAGCCAGTCCGCGCCGTCCTCGCCCTCGTGCGTCGACAGCAGTCGCGCGCGCCGATTGTCCGAGACGTCGGCGTCGACGATGCGAGCGAGCGACGCACGTTCGAGCTCGATGCCGACGCGAAAGCCGCTCGTGCGGGCGGAGCGCAGTTCGTTGCGCAGCCCGGTCAGGCGGATGCCGATGCCGGTGTACGCGTCGGGTGTGGTCTCCGGCGCGGCACCGACGAGGTGCCCCTCGCACACGACGACCAAGTCGTTGCCGCGGATCTGCACGACGCCGTTCCCGTTCGCGTCGAGCACGGGGGTGTCGCCGAAGACGAGCGTGCACGACGTCTCGACGACGACGTCGTCCTGCTCGACGCGGACGATCGGAAGCACCTCGCTCGCTTCCTGTACGAACGACGGTGCGGCGAGGAACGTGCAGAGTGCGAGGGTCAACATGGCTGGCGGTACGGTGTCTGACACGCTGCCGCCGGTGTCACCGGGCGAGGTCGGCCGCGACAGCGAGCGCCGCGTCGTAGTCGGGCTCGCTCGCCAACTCGCTGACGATCTGCTCGTGGCGCACCACTCCGTCCCGGTCGATCACGAACACGGCGCGGGCCAGCAAGCCCGTCTCGCGAATCGCGACGCCGTATGCCGCCCCGACCTCGCGATCGCGGGCGTCGGACAGCGTCACGACGCGTTCGATGCCGTTCGCGCCGCACCAGCGCTTCTGCGCCATCGGCAGGTCGCGCGACACCGTCAGGCACACGACTTCGGGCCCCAGCAGCGCGACGCGTTCGTTGAACGTGCGCGTCTCCTTGTCGCACACCGGCGTGTCGAGCGACGGGACCGTCGAGAGGATCACGACCTTCCCGCGCCAGTCCGAGAGGCGCTTCGTGCTCATGTCGTTCGCGACGACGGAAGCGTCCGGCGCCTCGTCACCGACCGCGAGCGACTCGCCGACGAGCACGATCGGATTGCCGCGCATCGTCACGAGTCCCGCTCGCTCGGCGGCCGCTGAACTCGCACAGCCCGCGGCGACGGAGGTGAGAACCAGAAGAACGGCGGCGGCGCAGGAGCGGCCGACGAGGCGGCGTGTGATGCGTTGGTGGTTCATGGTGCGAGGCTCGCAGGACGAGCGACGCGCCACGGTACCAACGCGCCTCAGCGGTTCAGCAGCACGCGATCGGCCGCGTGCGCACGCAGCGCGACGAGGTCGAGGTCGCCGTCGCGATCGACGTCACACGCCGCGAGGCCGGCGCCGCTCCCCGCGAGGCTCGGCAACAGGTCGGAGTGCGACAGGTGCCCCGCCCCGTCGTTCGTCCACAGCGCTTCGCCCGCCGACGCGTCGGAACAGACGAGGTCGAGATCACCGTCGCCGTCGAAATCGGCCGCGGAGCAACCGCGCGTCGCTCCCGCACCGAACGACTCCGCGGTCGCGAAGAAGTGCGCGCTGCCGTCGTTCGACCACACGTGCCCGGCGGTACCGGTGTCGCTCGCCTCGACGAGGTCGAGGTCGCCGTCGTTGTCGAGGTCCGCGAGTTCGATCGCGGTCGTGAACGCCTGGACGAAGGGCTGGAGCGCCTCCGCGAACGACCCATGTCCGTCGCCGAGCCAGACCCGGCTGGCCGCTCCGTGCACTCCGACGACCAGGTCGAGGTCGCCGTCGCCATCGAGGTCGCCGAGCGCGACGTCCGCGGCGTCGGTCGCGCCGAACACCTGACCGGTGCTCGTGAAGCCGCCCGCGCCGTCGCCGAGCCACACGGCGTCGATCGGACCGCTCGCGCTCATGAACACGAGGTCGACGGCACCGTCGCCGTCGACGTCGCCGCAGTCGACGGCGCTCGCGTCGAAGCTGCCCAGTTGCGCGCCGCTCGGTGTGTACACGCCGCTGCCGTCGTCCAGCCACACGCGCTCGAAACCGTCGTCGTTCGCGAGGAAGAGATCGAGATCACCATCGCGATCGAGGTCGACGAGACGCAGTGCATTCGAGGTCGCGCTGCCGAGCAACTGGCCGCTGTCCGCGAACACCCCGCTGCCGTCGTTCGTGAGCACGAGCGACCCGCCGTCGCAGGCCAGCACGAGATCGAGGTCGCCGTCGTGATCGACGTCGCCCGCCGCGACCGCGCGTTCGAGTCCGTCCGCGAGCGCCTGGCCGCTGTCGTGGAACGTCGCACCGCCGAACACACCCGAGGTCGACGCGCGGTACACACGCGCGCCGCCAAAGCGAGCCGCCGTGACGAGGTCGAGGTCGCCGTCGTGATCCATGTCGCCGGCCGCCATCGCGCTCGAGTCGCGGTAGCCGAAGTCGAGGCCGCTGTCCGTGAAAACACCGGCGCCGTCGTTCCAGTACACGTGGTCGCTGCCCCACGCGTCGGCCGATGCGAAGTCGAGATCGCCGTCGCGGTCGAGGTCGGCGAGGACGGCGCCGAGGCTCAGATCGGCGCCGAGCGTCGCGCCCAAGTACGTGAACACACCGGCGCCGTCGTTGAACCAGACCGTGTTCGCGCCGTCGCGCGCCCGCAGCACGTCGACGTCGCCGTCGCCGTCGATGTCGCCCATCACGATCGCCTGAGCGCGACCGTGCAGGTCCTGACCGCTGTCACTGAAGTGGCCCGTGCCGTCGTTGAAGAACAGCGTCGTGCCCTCGTGGTAGTTGCCGAACACGAGGTCGAGGTCGCCGTCCGCGTCGACGTCGCCCGCTGCGACGGCCATCGTGCTGGAGGGATCGAGCGCCTGGCCGCTGTCGTTCAGCACACCGGCGTCGTTGAACCACACCGTGTTGAACTGGTTCTCGTTCGCACACACGAGGTCCGTGTCGCCGTCGCCGTCGACGTCGATCGCGGCGAGGCCGTTCGTGTTCGCCGTGGCGAGCGTCTGCAGACCTGCGTCGAAGTTGCCGAAGCCGTCGTTGAGCCGGATCTCGCTCGCCGCGCCGTGGTTCGCGATCGCGAGGTCGAGGTCGCCGTCGCGATCGAGGTCGAAGAGCTCGACGTCGGTCGTCGTCGACGAGCCGATCGACTGGCCGCTGTTCGCGAGCGCCCCGTGGCCGTCGCCGAGCCACACGGTCACCGGCCCGAAGCGGTTGCCGACGACGACGTCGAGGTCGCCGTCCTTGTCGACGTCGCCGAGCGCCACCGCGCGCGCGTCGTTGCCCGCAGCCTCCACGCCCGAGTCGCGCCACTGCGCGACGAGATCCACGGGAGCCGACGGCAGCGCGTCGACGCCGCTCACACCCTCGATCGCGTTCGCGAGGCCCGCGACGTCGATCGCACTGGCCGCGCCCGCTCCGAGGTCGGCCGTCGTGAACGCACCGCGCGCACGCAACACGGCGCCGTCGCCGAGCGTGATCGAGATCTCGTTCGGGCGCGCTCCGTGGCCGAGCGTCGCGCCGCTCCCGAACGTGTCGCCGCCGACCAGCAGCAGCAGCGCGTCCGCGTTCGCGGAGTTCACGACCACGTCGGCGTCGAACGGCACGATCACGAGGTCGCCGGCGTTCGCACGCCCGTCCATGTCGACGTCGATGAAGCGCGCCGCACCCGCCACGACCGGCGCGGGCGCGAAGTCGTCGTCGACGAGCGTCAGTGTGTGCGTCGTCGTTGCACCGAGCGGCGTCGTTCCGATCGCCGTCAGTTCGAACTGCGCCGTCTCGTCGCCTTCGACGAACGCGTCAGCGAACACACCGACCTGCACGAACGCCTGCGCACCGACCGTCGCGCCCGGCGCGAAGTGCACCGTCGCGGGCGCGAAAGCGAAGTCGCTGCCCGGCGTCGCACTGCCGCCCACGTGCGCGACCTCCGCGTCGAAGCCACTCGTCAGCACGGCGCCCGGCGTGCCCGTGAGCACGAGCGCGACGTCGTGTGCGTGTGCACTCTCACCCGCCGTCGCACCGCTCGCCGCAGCGAACTCGATGCGCGCGAAGTCGTCGTCGACGATCGTCACGCGCCGACGCGCATTCGCACCGAGCACTCCGCCGACCACTTTCGACAGTTCGAGCGCGAACGTCTCCGGCCCCTCGACGAGCGTGTCCGCGGCGAGCGGCACGTCGATCGCGACGCGCGCGCCGTTCACCGAGCCGCGCGGGAACACGACGCGGCGGCGCAGTGCGCCGAAATCGCTGCCCGACTTCGCGGAACCCGCCGCACTCGCGACCTCGACCGCGAGCGGCTTCGCGAGGCTCGCCATGCCGACGAGGCGCAGCGTCACGAAGACGCGCTGGGTGCCCGCCGCCTCGTTCGCCATGCTCGCCCCACCTGCGCCGCCCGCTCCGCCGGGGGCGAACTCGACGAGTGCGCGGCCGGGAGCCGTCGTGGAGGCGCCGCCCACGAGGGCAGCGAAGACGAACAGTGCGGCGCTGGTCCCGAGCATGCGTGGCAGCGGCTCGACGCGTCCCCACGCGGAGCCGAGGAGAACAAGTACCTCACGCGCGCACCTGCGGTCGGCTCCACCAGCTCGCGCGCGGCCGACACCGTCGCAATCGCGCCGCTGCACCCCGCGTATGCAGCAACTCGAACTTCGCACGCGATCGCCGTTCGCCTGGAACGGTGTTCCGAGTCGGGCCGCTCGCGCCGCCGCGTGCTCCCGCCGGGTCGGCGACGTGGAACGCCTTTCCCGGTGCCGGAAGCGGCGGCGCGAGGCTCTGCTGATGCACCGCGAGCGCCGGTGACGTCGAGATCGCGCTCGGCCCCGCCGTCCGATCGACGACCGACACCGAGTCGCGCGCACCTGCTGAGCACGACGGTCGTCAGCAGCAAGCGGACGCCGCGGTTGTCGAAGCGGTGACGGCGAGCGCTCATGCACGACGTCCGGATCACGACGGACGATTCTCGCTGGAGCATGCTGAAGCTCGCGCGGCTTCGGCGCCGCAGCGGTGGCGAGTTGGACTCCAGCTGCATGGCACACGATCGACGATCGACGCCAACACCGAATTGCGCGCGGTGAAATGGGTAGACGGCGTGCGCTGAACGCGGAGCGCGGTGAAGTCCTCGAGCGCTCGACGCGACGACCGCGAGTTCACACGCACTCGAGTGGACGAGCGCAACACGTGAGGCGTCACGCACTACGCTGCAGCGTGCGCGTGGACGTTCATGCGTTCGGATGAAGTACGAAGTGTTCTGGTACGGAGGTCGCGAGATCACACGCATGGCGCGACTCGAAGGCGCCCACGACGCGGAAGTCGTCGTCGTCGGCGGTGGCGCTGCCGGTTTGATGTGTCTGGAAGCTCTCCACGAGCGCAACGTGTCCACGCTCCTCGTCGAACGCGACTTCTGCGGCTCCGGCGCGAGTGGCAAGAACTCCGGCTTCATCACGCCGGCTTCCGAGATCGACTTGCATTCGCTGTGCGAGAGCCACGGCCCGCAAGAGGCGCGGCGCATCTGGGAGTTCGCGTGTTCCGGCGTCGAAGCGCTGCGGACCACGATCCACTCGAAGTCCATCGCGTGTGATCACGAGGTGCAGGACTCGCTCTTCGTCGCCAACGACGAGGGCGGCATGCGCGTCGCACGCTCCGAGCACGACGCGCGCCGCAGTCTGGGCTACGAGTCGCGTCTGTACGGCGCCGACGACATCGGCGAACTGCTCGCCACGAGCCGCTTTCGCGGAGGTGTGCGTCACGGTGGCTCGTTCGCGATCGATCCGTACGCGTTCTGTCGCGGCCTGCGCGATCGACTCGTGAACGGCGGCGCACGTGTGTTCGAAGACAGCCCCGTGACCCACGTCGACGGCAGCGGTGTGACGACGCTCCACGGCCACGTGCGCGCGCGGCACGTCATCGTGTGTTGCGATCGCTTCACGCCGGCACTCGGTGCATGGCGCGGCGACATCCACCACGTGCAGACCTATCTCGGCGTCTCGCAACCGATGGACAGCGACCAACGCCGCACGCTGTGCCGCGACGGTCCGCTGCTCACGTGGGATTCGGACCTCGTCTACAACTACTTCCGCCCCGTCGGCACGGACCGCATCCTCCTCGGCGGCGGAGACCTGTCGACGACGTATCGAAACCGCCCGGCCGCACGGCTCGCGGGGCACGCACGGCGACTCGCGAGCCGCTTCCACGCGAACTTCCCGCGCATCGAGTTCGATCTCGAGTGTGTGTGGTCCGGAATGCTCGGTGTGAGCAAGGACTTGCTGCCCCTGATGCAGGCGGACGCGCGCCACGCCAACGTCTGGATCGCGGGTGCTGCGACGGGACTCCCATGGGCCGCAGCGCTTGGTGTCTACGCCGCGGAACGTCTCCTCGACGGACGCGACGATTTCGATCGCACCTTCTCACCCGCACGCAGGCAGGTCATCGGACGGCGGGTGCAGGCGCTGCTCTCCACGCCGCTCACGTTCGCGCTGTCGCACGCCGTGGCCAAGTACGCGCCGAAACTGTTGCGAGCGGCGCGTGAGCGGTCCGCACGCACCTGAGTCCGGTGAGCGTGTGTGACGAGAGCGGCGCCGGTCCCGAGCCACGTCAGAGCTGGAAGCCGAGCTCCGCGGCACCGGTGATCTCCTTTGCGTTCCTCGTGACGAACTCGTGCAGGAGCGCCGTCAGGTCGTCGGGGTAGCAGTAGAACTGCTGATCGAAGTCGTCGAGCGCGGCTCTCTCCACATCCGTCAGCGCGTCGATGCGTGCCTCCCGTTCGGCGCGAACGCGAGGAGGTGACCCACCTCTGAACAGTCCGCACGCCGCCGCCACGATCTGCGCTGCGTTCGTAGCCCCGATCGACTCGAGAGCGCCGACCACGGCATGGGCGCTGTCGCCGGAACTGTTCCAGAAGTACTGGTCGAAACCACCGTTGTTGACCTGTTCCTCGAGCTCCCAAACTGCTCGAAAAACCTGCTCCGCGTAAGACAACTGGTCGAATCCGATCGTCCAGAACCGACCAGTCTCGCATAGCCGAATGAGCTGCTGGTTCTTGTCCATGGCACGAATCGTCGTTGAGCGGTCGAGGACGAGGTCATCGGTCCCTTCACATGTCTTCGCTCGTCATTCGCGCCAACTCGTCCTCGCCGAGCGGCGTCGTGTGCTTCACCTTCAGGCTCGCGACCCATTCACGCGCGAAGTCGCGTTGGAAGCGCCAGTTCACGGCCGCGTTGACGCTCATGGTGAGGAGCGCACCGAGACTGGCGAGTGCCATGTCCTTGTGTGCGTCCCATTCGTCTCCCTGCGCCCCGACGTAGGCCTGCCCGGTCTCACCGCCGAAGATGACGGCGGTGGCCCACTCGATCAGCTCGTAGAGCATCGACGTGGACATGGTCAGGTCGAGCGGCAGGAAGTAGCCCCAGAACCCGCGCACGTTCACCACACGCAAGAACACTTCACGAATCGGATAAGCCAGGAGGAGGCCGTATCCGAAGTGCACGAAGCGATCGAACGTGTTGCGCTCCCAACCGAACAGACTGTTGAACGTGCGCCCCGTGAGCGCTTCGAACCACTGGTCGTACGGGACCTCGGAGTACGTGTAGTGCGCGCCGATCTGGTGCACACACATGAACACGAAGATCAGGGTGTACGACACCCGCGAGAACAGCAGGCGGCGATGGAACGCGGCCAGGAACGCGACCAGCACGAACACGAGTGCGTTCTCGAGCAGCCACGTCGTGCGCTGCAGCGGCGCGATGGCCAGCGCCAGCCAGAGGACCCCGAAGAGCATGGCGAGGATCGCCAGGTACTTGCGGTGCGGCATGGCAATGGCCATGTCCTGACTCTAGACCGGATCCGTCTCCGCGATTCACGGATGTGCGCCGCTGCGGTGTGCAGACGCGGATCGTGGTGACGGATCCGGGCTGGGTGCCGCCGGCAGAACCGCGGCAGGCGACTTCGCGGGGCCCGCGTTCTCGGCCACGGTGACGCGTGGGCCGAACGGCCGGTGACGGCGCGCTGGGACATGTGAGCGCCGCGCCTCGATCCGGGTGGATCTCGACCGCGAGTGCAGGACGCTCGAGCACGCAGCAAAATGGTCGGGGCGAGAGGATTTGAACCTCCGACCTCTGCCACCCCAAGGCAGCGCGCTAGCCAGGCTACGCTACGCCCCGACCCGGGCAGGGGCGCGAGGATAGCGGCGCAGCGGGGCACCGGCAAGGAAAGCGGACCGCGCGCTGGTGAGCATGACGGCGCGCGCACGCCGATCGCCTACAACAAGGCGGTGCCGCGCCTCTACCGCTCGCTCCGCGCACACGGCGTGTCCGCTCGCCGCCGACACCGCACGTGGATGCTCTCGATGTGCCTCGCCACGATCGCGTGGGGCTGTTGGTGGACCGATCTCGTGCTCGCGCGTCTCGTGCCCGACTTCCTGCCGAACATCGCCTTGGTCGCGGGCGTGGCGAACGTGTTCGCCGGTCTGGGTTTCCTCGCCGGGCTCTTGTGTCTGCGCGGCAGGAACCGGCTGTGGATCGCACTCGCGTTCGTGCCGATCCTCGCGAACGCGTGCCTGTTCGCGACGCCGTTCCTACTCAGACAGGGTGAGCGGCTGCAGGACGGACTGAGCGGCGCGCCGATCAGCGGCCCGAACAGCGCATCAGGCAGCGAAACCGGCAGCGGATCAGACGATGCGCTCGGCACCGAGCAGCATGAAGACGCCGGTGATCGTCGTGACGAGCGTCAAGGCGATGACGGTCCAGGCCAAACGAGCGTGCAGCCTCTTCCAGCGAGCGTCGCGCCAGGTCATGACGCCGGTGAAGATCGGTAGCAAGTAGGCCGCCGTCGTGATCTTCGCGAGGCCGAGGTGGATCGGCGTCACGAGGCCCGCGGCCTCGAGGTCGTACAGCTCCCCCACCCGCAGCGCGTAGACGATCGCGAGAGCGAGTCCGCTGCCGGTCGCGAGCACACACAGAAGATGCAAGCGGCGGCGCGCGGTGAGACCCGTCCACACGACGAATCCGAGCGCGACGACGGTGGCCGCCAGGAACGTGCTGAAGCCGACGATCGGAGTCACGACCGCTCTCCTTCGAAGCCGAGTCCGGCCATCTCGCCGACGGGTGTCCTCTCCATCAACGCCTGCACCGCGCGCGACGGCGCGGCGCCTTCGAACAGCACCGCGTGCACCTGTTCCGCGATCGGCAGGCCCTGCGGCCGCGCCTCGTGTTGCGGTCCGAACAACGCGCGTGTCGTCCACACACCTTCCGCGACCATCGTCATGCCGGAGAGCACGGCTTCGAGCGTTTCACCGCGTCCGATGCGTTCGCCGACGCGCCGATTGCGCGAGTGGCGCGAGAAGCACGTCGCGATGACGTCGCCCGTGCCGGCCAGACCGAAGAACGTCGACACACGTGCGCCGGCGCTGCGACCGAAGCGCGCGGCCTCGACCATACCGCGCGAGACGAGCGCGGCCTTCGCGTTGTCGCCGAGTTCGAGGCCGTCCGCGATGCCGGCGGCGAGCGCGATGACGTTCTTGTAGGCGGCCGCGAGTTCCGCGCCGAGCGGATCGTCGTTCGTGTAGACGCGGAAGCGCGCGTGGCTGAACAGGCGCTGTGCGAGTGCCGCGGCCGCGGCGTCGTCGCTCGCGGCGACGATGCTGGCGGGCAGTCCGCGTGCGACTTCCTCGGCGTGGCTCGGGCCGGTCAGGACGACGAGCGGACGCGGGCCGAGCAGCTCGCGCAGGATCTGTGTCGGCCGCTTCAGCGTCTCCATCTCGAGGCCCTTGCTCGCGCTGAAGATGGGCACCGTGCCGCCGAGTGCGTCCTCGAAGCGACCGACCGTCGATCGCAGATACTGCGTCGGAACCGCCGACACGGCGGCGATCGCACCGTCGGCCGCTTCGAACGGATCGCAGCACAGCGCGAGTTCCTCGGGCAGCTTCACGCCCGGCAGGTACTTCGTGTTCTCGCGCCGACGCACGAGTTCGGCGTGCGACGCCTGCGAATGGCTCCACAGCGCGACGCGGACACCGGCTTCGATCAGCTTGAGCGCCAGCGCCGTGCCCCAGCCGCCGTCGCCGATCACGACCACGCGGTCACGCTTCATGCCGTGCTCCTGCCGCGGCCGCGGCCTTCTTCGCGCCGATGCGCGGTTCCGTGCCCGCAACGATGCGGGCGATGTTCGAGCGGTGGCGCCAGACGATCAACGCCGCGAGCGCACACGCGCCGGCGACCAGCCAGCCGCCGTCCGTGTGCGAAGTGCTCCGCCACCAGGCCGCCAGCGCGAACGCGAGCGCCATGGCGAGGGAGCCGACGCTCACCATGCGCGTCGTTCCGACCGCGACCAGCCACGCGAGTCCGCCCGCGACGAACACGAGCGGATCGAGACCGATCAGCGCGCCGCAGCCGGTCGCGACGGCTTTGCCGCCCTTGAAGCGCAGGTAGATCGGGAAGACGTGGCCGACGACCGCCGCGGCGCCGAACAGGACGCGGATCGGCAGTGACGCAGCGCCGTCGAGCTGCGGCGCGAAGAGCGGCGCGAACACGACCACCGGCACGAGGCCCTTCGCGAAGTCGAGCAGGAAGGCCACGATCCCGAGCGGCTTGCCGAGCACGCGCATCGCGTTCGTCGCGCCGATGTTGCCGCTGCCCACCGTGCGCAGGTCGACCCCTTTCACGAGGCGCACGAGCACGAAACCGAACGGGATCGCGCCGAGCAGGTAACTCGCGACCAGGCCGGCGGCACCGCCCGCACCCAGGTGCGGCAACGCGAAGGCGATGGCGAGGGGGAGGCTCACGGCGTGAGAGCCTATCGAAGCCTGCGAGCCGCTCCACGCGCGGAGTCCTCGCGAGACGCCGCGCATGTCGCGTGCGGTAGTTTGACGGCGCTTGGCCATCTTCGGCATCGACACGGGCGGCACGTTCACGGACCTCGTGCGCGTCGATTCGCAGGGCGGCGTGCGCGTGGTCAAGGTGCCGTCGACGCCCGACGACCCGGGGCGCGCCGTCGAGAACGCACTCGCGGCGGCCGGCGGGGTGACGAGCGCCGACACGATCGTGCACGGCACGACGGTGGCGCTCAACGCGCTGCTCGCGGGGCGCACGGCGCGCACGGCGCTCGTCACGAACGCGGGCTTTCGCGACGCACTCGAGATCGGGCGCCAGACGCGGCCCGACATCTACGCGCTCGAACCGCGGCGCACCGCGCCGCTCGTGCCGCGCGCGCTGCGCTTCGAGGTGAACCAGCGCAGCTTCCCGGATCGCGATCGGCAGCTCGCGGGCGAGGCGGATGCGCTCGTCGAGACGCTGCGACCCACGCGCGCCGAACTCGCACAGTTGTGCGAGCGGCTCGCCCGCGCACGCGTCGCGAGTGTGGCCGTCTGCCTCCTGCATTCGTACGCCGATCCGTCGATCGAGCGGCGCGTCGCCGAGGCACTCGCACCGCTCGGCGTCCCGCTCACGTGTTCGTCGGATCTCGTGCGCGAGCACCGCGAGTACGAGCGCTTCACCACGGCGGTCGTGAACGCGGCGCTCGTGCCGATCGTGCGCGCCTATCTCGGTCCGCTCGAGCGGCGCGTCGCACCCGCGCG
>JBIKNC010000133.1:0-12197 GCA_044358925.1 Planctomycetota bacterium
CTCGACGTGATCCGACGCGCCGCGCATCCTGAGGTTTTTTGCTACGGCACCGTATTCTCAGCATGACGGATCCGGTGTCTGACACCGTACGCGTCAACCGGGCCGGTAGCTGGCCTGCAGCGCTGCCAGCACACGTTCCCGATCCGCGGGCCGACAGATCACCAACTCGTCGTTCCTGGGATCGAGCTGGTTGTACTTCTGCGCGCTGCCGTCGAAGCGGCTCACGTGCCAACCACACGCGCGCGCCAACGCCTCCGGCGCACACGTGTCCCACTCCTTCACGCCGGGCTTGTGCACGTAGACGTCGGCCTCGCCGAGCACCAAACGCGAAGCCTTGAACCCGACGCTGCCCACCGGAAGGAGTTCGCAATCGCCGAGACGGCTCGCGAACGCCTCCATCCACTTGGGTGTGTGGCTGCGGCTGCACACGAGGCGCAGTTTGGTGGGGGAGTGGCTCGTGCCGTCGACGATGGTTGCCGCCGTCCCGTCCACGCCGCGCCGCTGCGCGCCCGCGTGGCACACGCCCCACAGAGTCGCACCGACGCTCGGCAGCCCAACGACACCGAGCGCGGGCGCGCCATCGACCACGAAGCCGACGTGCACCGCCCAATCGATGCGGCCGGTTCGATACTCCTTCGTGCCGTCGAGCGGATCGACGATCCACGTGCGCCGCTTCGTCGTGCGCAGCGCGCTGTCCTGCGTCTCTTCGGACAGGATGCCGTCGTCCGGGAACGCCGCTCGAATCGAGCCCTGCAGGTAGGCGTCGGCGGCCTGATCGCCGACGTCGCCCATGATCGCCTCGTCGGTCCACTTGCCCGACGCGCGCAACGCCAGCACGCGCTCGCCCGCCTCGCGCGCGATGCGGCGCGCGAAAGCGAGCTCGACTCCCAACGTCGCTGCCGTCATTTGGCCGTTCCGGGTTTCACGACAGGGCCGTTCCACGCGCCCATGCCGCCCGTGAGATTCAGCAGCCCCGCGTAGCCCTTGCCCGCGAGGAACTCGCACGCCGCTGCGGAACGCCCGCCGCCCGCGCACACGACGAGCAGCGTCTTCGCGTCGCGCGGCACCTCGCGCACGCGCTCCTCGAGTTCACCGACCGGCAGGAGTTGCGCGCCCGGGATCACACCGCCGATCGTCTCGCCGTTCGTGCGCACGTCGAGAACGTGCACGCCGCTCGCCCCGACGAGTTTCACCGCGTCGCGCGCGTCGACGTCGCGCCACAAGCGGCCTTCGAGGATCTGCTCGCGTTCGAGCTGAGCACCGCTCGCCACTTCGGCCAGCAAGCGGCGCGTCGTTTCGAGTTCGCGCCGCACCTCCTCGGCCAGGTTCTCCGCGTCGCGCCTCACGTCGCGGCGCAGGTCTTCGAGAGCGTCCTTGCCGCCGCTCGCGCCGCCGCCGCTCTTCTTCAGAGCCACGACGAGTGCGACCAACGCCACCACGAGTGCTGCGATCTCCATGAATGTCACTGCGTGCGCGGCACGAACAGACCCATCGACGCCGTGAAGCCGTGCAGGAACGCGCGCGGACCCACCGGCCCGATCTCGCCCATCGCGAAGAAGCCCGCGAGCGGCAGGTCGGGCCCGAGCGCGCGCTGCACGTGGCTCGCGTCGTGGTCGGGCACGTCGAACAGCCGCGTGCCGCGTCCGTTGCACGTGAACATGAGCGCACCCGCGCAGCCCTTGCCGGCCGACGCGGTGAGCAAGCGTTCGATGTCCTCGCCGGCCGAGGTCGCGTCGCGCATCAGGAACTGCACGGTCTGGCCGCGCCGGATGTGGTCGCCGACCGCGATCGCCTTGCTGCGCGGATCCGCGCCGAGCAACCCGCGCGCGAGGAAGTCGTCGCGCTCGAAGCGGCTCTTGCGCGCGTCGACGGCGACACCGACGAACGGCTGGCGCTGGAAGCTCTCGCGTTGATCGAGCGGGAGCGTCGCCATCGTCTCCATGAGCACGTCGAGCGCCGGCCGACCGCCCAGCTGCAGCACGTGGCTGTCCTCGGCGTTCGTGACGACCCAGGCCTTGCCGATCGGGCGGCAGCCCTGACTCACGACGGGTCGCAGCTCGATTGCGCCCTCGACGACCACACCGAGCGCTCCGCCCTCGGCCACGCCGTCCGCATCGAACACGAGGTTCTGGCCCGGGCCGCGGCCGCCGCTCGCCATGCCGCCGATGACGGGCAGGCCGGGGCGGCGCTCGCCGATGCGCTCGAGATACTCGGGCGCGGGAAAGGAAAAGGGGTCGGCCAGCAGCAGCACGCTCGCGCGCGCCTCGTCCTCGACCGGCGGCAGCGGCGGCAGTTCACCGTCGAACGGCGCGCGGAACGAGCGCACGTCCGTGTTCGGCAGGTGCGCGGCGAAGAGCGCGAGGGCCGGTCCGTCCTCGATCTCGCGCGAACCGCCGACGATCGATTCACCCGTGCAGCCGATCAAAGCGCGCGCGCCGGTCGCCAGGACGATGCGGCCCGGGAGGCGGTCGAGCGCTCCGGCGTGGTGGTGCGTCACGAAAGCGACAACCAGATCCGCTGGTCTTCCGCGCAGGCCCGCTGTCAGTGTCGCCGCCGCCTCGCGGCAGGCGCGTTCGGTGTCGAGTTCGGTCGAAAGTGCGGCCGCGCAGGCGAGGGACATGCGCGCATCCTAGCGGCCGCACCGGGCACTTCGACGCGCCCGCGGAGCAGCTTCGGACCGCGCTGGCGGTCGACCCTCGAACCGCCCATGAACCGCCCGAATCGTGCATCAGACCGCGCGCGATTCCCTCCGTGCAGGCAGCTGTTCCCCGTGGCACAGTGTGGCGCCCACGCGCCCTCGCGCGACCCGCGGACCTCCGCGCGCGCGACCGCCGTCCGCCACGCCGAGCGTGGCTCCAAGCCGACCGACTGTCGCCCGATGTCCGTGCCGCCCGATCGAGCTTCCGAACTGCCCCTGCAACAGCAGGAGAACGTCGTGATCCGTTTCGCCGGTGACTCCGGCGACGGCATGCAGATCACGGGCAACCAGTTCACGAACACGACAGCGATCGCAGGCAACGACCTCGCGACGCTGCCGGACTTCCCGGCCGAGATCCGCGCGCCCGTCGGCACGCGGCCCGGTGTGTCGGGTTTCCAGGTGCGCTTCAGCTCGAACGAGATCCACACGCCCGGCGACTCGCCCGACGTGCTCGTCGCGATGAACCCGGCGGCGCTGATCGTCAACTACCGCGACATCAAGCCGGGCGGCACGATCGTCGTGAACACGGGCAACTGGGCCGAGACGGACCTCAAGAAGGCGCGCCTCGAGAAGGACCCGCTGAAGGACGGGACGCTCAAGGGCTTCCGCGTCATCGAGATCGACATCAACAAGCGCGTCAAAGAGGCGCTCGAAGGTTCGCCGCTCAGTCCGAAGGACGTGCAGCGCTGCAAGAACTTCTACACGCTCGGGTTGATGTACTGGCTCTACAGCCGGCCGCTCGACACGACGGAGAAGTGGCTCGACGAGAAGTTCGCGAAGAAGCCCGAACTCGCCGAAGCGAACAAACGCGCGATGCGCGCCGGCTACAACGCGGGCGACATCCACGAGCACTTCCAGACGCGTTACGAAGTGCCCGCGTGCGACGCGAAGGTGCCCGGCACCTACCGCAACATCATGGGCAACGAGGCGCTCGCGATCGGCCTCGTCGCCGGAGCGGAACTGGCCGGCCTCGAGCTGTTCCTCGGCTCGTATCCGATCACACCCGCGTCCGACCTGCTGCACTACTTGTCGGGCTACAAGAACCACGGCGTCGTCACGATGCAGGCCGAGGACGAGATCGCGGCCGTGTGCAGCGCGATCGGTGCATCGTTCGCCGGCATGATCGGGATGACGTCGACGTCGGGTCCGGGCCTTGCGCTCAAGACCGAAGCCCTGGGACTGGCGATCTCGACCGAGCTGCCGCTCGTGCTCGTCGACGTGCAGCGCGCCGGTCCGTCGACCGGCATGCCGACGAAGACCGAACAGTCGGACCTCTATCAAGCGGTGCTCGGTCGCAACGGCGACGCGCCGCTGCCCGTCGTCGCCTGTGCGACGCCGTCGGATGCGTTCGAGTGTGCGATCGAAGCGGTGCGCCTGGCCGTGCGCTACATGACGCCGGTCATCCTGCTGTCGGACGGCTACATCGCGAACGGCTCCGAGCCCTGGCGCGTGCCGGATCCCAAGTCGCTCGAGTCGTTCCGCGTGCGCTTCCGCACCGAGAAGGAGGGCTTCCATCCATTCCTGCGCGACGACCGCCTCGTGCGGCCGTGGGTGAAGCCGGGCACGCCGGGCCTCGAGCACCGCATCGGCGGCCTCGAGAAGGACGCCAACTCGGGCAACATCAGCTACGACCCGCAGAACCACGAGCGCATGTCGCACCTGCGCGCCGACAAGATCTTGGGCATCCAGCGCGAGATCGCGACGCCCGCGGTCCTGGGTGCGCAACGCGGTGATCTGCTCGTCGTCGGCTGGGGTTCGACGCAGGGCGCGATCCGCTCCGCGCTCGAACTCGTGCTGCGCAGCGGCAAGAAGGTCGGCGCGCTGCACATGCGCCACATGTGGCCCTTCGCGCCGGGCCTGGCCGAGATCTTCGCGCGCTACCGCAAGGTGCTCGTGCCCGAACTCAACATGGGCCAACTCGCGCGCCTCCTGCGCAGCGAGTACTCGGGCATCGAGTTCGTCTCGTTCCCGAAGGTCCAAGGTCTGCCGTTCACGACGGCGGAACTCGAGAAGCGCTTCCTCGAGCTCTGCTAGTCCGCGCACACCGATCGATCCACCGCCGCTCGAGCTGCATTCAAGAACATGGCCGACAGCAACGCCGCCCCGCTCACCAAGAAGGACCTGAAGTCCGATCAGGAAGTGCGTTGGTGCCCCGGGTGCGGGGACTACGCGATCCTCAACTCCGTGCAGAACGTGCTCGCCGACCTCGGCATTCCGCGCGAGAAGTTCGTCGTGGTGAGCGGCATCGGCTGCTCGAGCCGCTTCCCGTACTACATGAACACGTACGGGTTCCACACGATCCACGGCCGCGCGCCGGCGATCGCGACCGGCGTGAAGATCGCCAATCCCGATCTCGCCGTGTGGATGGTGACGGGTGACGGCGACGCGCTCTCGATCGGCGGCAACCACACCGCGCACCTGCTCCGCCGCAACGTCGACATCAAGGTCCTGCTCTTCAACAACCAGATCTACGGTCTGACGAAGGGCCAGTACTCGCCGACGTCGCCGACGGGCCTCAAGACGAAGTCGACGCCGTTCGGTTCGGTCGACCGCCCGTTCAATCCGATCAGCTTCGCGCTCGGCTCCGGCGCCACGTTCGTCGCGCGCACGATGGACACGCACATCAAGCACATGGAGAAGACGCTCGAGCTCGCCGCCGCCCACAAGGGCACGGCGTTCGTCGAGATCTTCCAGAACTGCGTGATCTTCAACGACGGCGCGTTCGAAGGCGTGGCGAACCGCAAGGTGCGCGACGACCGCACGTTCGACCTCGAGGCCGGTCAGCCGATGGTCTACGGCACGAACCTCGACAAGGGCGTGCGCTTCGACAACTTCGAAGTGAAGTTCGGCGCGGCGAGCGAAGCACAGGTCTGGGACCCGAGCCTCGCGACCACCGCGCAAGCGCACCTGCTCGCCGAACTCGACGGCCACCCCGAGAAACCGACCGCGATCGGCCTCTTCCGCCGCGTGTCGGCGCCGACCTACGACGAGGCGGTCCGCTCGCAGGTCGCGAACGTGCTCGCGAAGCGCGGCCGCGGCACGCTCGAAGACCTGCTGTTCGCGGGCGACACCTGGAAGGTCGAGTGAACTCGCGCTTCCGCGGGGAACTCCGCGACGGCGCAGGGTTTCGAAGTGCTGCCCCGTCACGCTGACGGACGGTTCCTCCTAGGCTGACACGGCCGGGGTCGTGGTGACCCCGGCCGTGTTGCAACACAGGAGAGATTCATGAACCGTTCCATCCTCGCGGGGCTCGCCATCGCCCCGCTCTTCCTCGCCGGCTGTGCGAACACCGCCGAGCAGGAGACGAACGCGACCGAGACGGCCGCGTCCGCTCACAACCAAGTCACGCTCAAGATCACCGGCATGACATGAGCGGGTTGCCCCGCTCAAGTGCGGTCCGCACTTGCCAAGGTCGAAGGTGTGAGTGAGTCGAACATCGAGATCGACAACACCGACAAGACGGCCACGGTCAGCTTCGACAAGCAACCCTCGCCGCAACTCGTGCAAGCGCTGGTCGACGCGCTGAAAGGCACGAAGTTCTCCGCGACGGTGGAGGCGTGACGCGCATGCGTGGCACGTCCATCCTCGCCCTCGCTCTCTGCGGCGCCATCGCGGCCTGCACGAGCGAAGTGACTCCGAGTGAAGCTCCCGCCGGCGGTTCCACTGGAGCCGCACCGACGGAGTCGCCGGCCGCCGAGACTGCCGTGCGCACCGTGAAGTTCACGGTCGACGGCCTGACATGAGGTGCGGCTTGTCCTCCGCAGTTGCGGAAGGCCATCGCCACACTCGACGGCATCGAAGAGTCCGACATCGCGGTCGACTACGACGCGAAGACGGCCACGGTCTCCCTCGGTGAAGGGGACCCCAGCGTGGATCAGATCCTCGCCAGCGTGAGCGGTACCAAGTACACGCTCGCGGTCGCCAACTGACGTCGCAACGACCTCCCGGGGATCCTTGAGCGCGCGCTCCGTCGCGTCGCCGATCCCCCGCCGAAAGGCGGACGCCGAGCCGAACACAACCGTTCGGCTCGGCGTCGACGTTTCAGGGCAGTGCGCTCGGTGGGCGAGCGCACGCGCGGCTCACAGGCGGCGCTTCGCCGCAGGCGAGAGCGGCCGAGTCGGCGCGGGAGTCATCACCGGCTCGAGCGCCATGGCGCGCGGCGACGTGCCCGTCGCGATCGTGCCGACGAGGCCGAGCGTGAGCGGATCGATCACCTTCACGTGGTTCAGGCTCGGCACCGCGATGAAGAGCTCGCTCGCGTCCGTGTCGTACTGCGACTCACCGGCCGGTTTGACGGCGTTGAAGCCGCCGGCGAGTGTGTGGCTCACGAGGTCGACGCGCGTGACCCACGGGCTCGGCAGGAAGCCCGCCGCGTAGCCCGTGTTGGCCCACACGGACTGGTTCGCGACGATCGCGGTCGTGCCGTCGGGTGAGATCGAGATCGTGCTCGGAATGGACCACAGGTTCGTCGAGTTGACGACGGCACCGCTCGCGAGGTCGACGGTCGCGAGCGAGCCCGCGAACACGAACGCGCCGTAACCGAACGCACACGGCACGTACGCGAACGCTCCGTCGGGCGAGAGCGCGAGCGACGTCGGTGTGTTGCCCGCGTAGATCGACGCGACGACTGCGTCGGTGCGCGTGTCGATCGCGATGAGATTGCCCCACAACGCGTAGACGCGCGAGCCGTCCGGCGAGACACACAAGCCGTTGACGCTGTCCGCGTACGGGCCGCCGACCGAGATCGACGCGCTCCACGTGAACGTCGCGAGGTCGATCACGTCGACGACGCCGTTCGCACAACCGACGTACGCCTTCGATCCGTCGCGCGTCGCGACGAGCGAACGCGGCGCGTCGCTGACCGGCACCGTCGCGATCACCGTGAGCGTCGCCGTCTCGATGACACTGACCGTGTCGGACGTCATGTTCGCGACGAGGGCGCGGTCGCCGCGCGCCGTGAACACGATGTCTTGCGGATTGAGTCCGACCGGGATCGTCGCGAGCAGCGCGTGGCTCTCGCTGTCGACGACGCCCACGCTGGCGCCGCCCGAGTTGGTGACGAACAGGCGCGGCGGCGTGTTGTTGGTCGTGTGCGAACTCTGGGCGGCGGCCGCGCTGACGAGCAGTGCAGGGGCGAGGAGGGCGGGAGCGAGCAGGGCGGGGACGAGACGCTCGAGCAGCGAGGCGTGGTTGGCCATGGCGGGCAGTGCGGGTGAGGGCCGCGGCGATGCGGCGCTGGGGTGGAGGGGCGGCCGCACGTGGTCCGCGGGGGATCTCGCGCGCGCCCGCGCGTCCCATCTGTCACAGCGCGTGCCGAGCGTCGCGCCGGGCTGCCGACCCCCGCGCGCGGGGGCGCCAGGGCCGCTCCGGCGGGGTCCAGAGCCCAGGCCGTGCGCTCCGCTTCCGAAGCCTGGAAGTTGTGCACCACGGTCCGTCGGCCGCGCGATCGAAGCGAGTGCAACGCAGACTGTGGCCGCGGCCTTGCCCGCGCGCCGCACCAAGATGCCCCTGCGCCTCCTCCGCGCCCTCGTCGTGCACCGCCGACTCGTCGCGTGCCTGTGTGTCGCCGGGCTGATCGCCTTCGCCGCGGTCGTGTGGTTCGTCGGCGGCTCGCTCGTCGCGCCGAACCGCTTCGAGGTGGGGGAGCCGCCCGCGCAGCCGCCGAACGAGGAAGTTGCATTTGCGAGCGCGTCCGGAGCGCGCCTCGCCGGCTGGTACGCCGAGCACGAGGACGCACAGGCCGCGGTACTCCTGCTGCACGGCCTGCGCGCGAGTCGGCGCCAGATGGCGGAGCGTGCGCAGCTCTTGCACGCCGCCGGCTTCGCGACGCTCGCCATCGACCTGCAGGGCCACGGCGAGAGCGAGGGCGACGCGATCACCGCCGGTTGGCGCGAGCGCGACGACGTGCGCGCCGCCGTCCAGTGGCTGAAGGAGCGCCAACCCGCGCGCCGCCTCGGTGTGATCGGCATCTCACTCGGCGGCGCGGCGACGTTGCTCGCAGGCCCGCGCGCCGATGGTCGCGAAGCCGCCTCCGCGCCACTCGCCATCGACGCCCTCGTCCTCGAGTCCGTCTACCCGACGATCGACGAGGCCGTGCACGCGCGCATCGACGCCGAACTCGGTCCGCTCGCGCACCTGCTCACACCCGCGCTGCTCACCCAGTTCGAACTGCGCCTATCGATCGACACCGCCCTCGTGCGCCCGATCGACCACATCGCCGCGTGCGGCGCGCCCGTGCTGTTCCTCGCCGGCAACCAGGACCTCGGCACGCCGCTCCCACAATCCCTGCGCCTCTTCGAGACCGCGCGCGACCCGAAGACCCTGGTCGTCTTCGAAGGCGCCGGCCACGTCGACCTGTGCCGCCACGACCGCGCGCTGTGGGAGCGCGAGGTCCTCGCCTTCCTGCGCGAGCACCTCGACCTCTCGTAGTCTGGCGTGATGCTCGCTCGCTCAGGTCCTCGTGTTCGTCACACCCTCGCGCTCGTCGCTGCGTTGGTCGTGATCGTCGGCGCGTTCGTTTGGTTCGAGCCTGAGGGCGATCTCGTTCGCACCGACGATCTCGCGCCGGCGCCGACAGCCGAAGTCGCCGCCGACGAAGTCGTCAGCGGCGTCGAGCAAGGCTTGTCTCGCGCTCTCGTCGGCGACGCGGTGGACGGTGCGGCGGCCGACTCGGACACGCCCGCACCGAGCGCAGCCGAACCCCTCGAACTCGTCGTCCGCATCGAAGAGCTCGGAACGGCGCCGGACACGTTCGACGGCCTCTTCGTGCGCCTCCTCGAGTTCGACAGGCATGGCGCGATCGAACGCCGCAACCGGCGCGTCGTTCGCGGCGGGCGCGCCGTCTTCGAACTCGCGCACAGCGGCACCTTCGGCGTGAACTTCGAAGGCGACCTCGCGCGCCTCGGCCGCGTGCCGCTCGTGTCCGCATCGTCGGAGTACGACGCATCGACGCCGTGGCTCGTGCCGCACATCGTGTGCACGGAACCGTCCACCGAAATCGTCGTCGCGCCGCCGCGGCTGGCGCGGCTCGTCGTCGATCCGGGCCCGTGGGGCACGGACCATCACGTCACGGTCGACGACATCGGCGCGCGCTCGTCGATCGAGCGTCGCGACCTCTTCGAGCCCAACGCCGACGGCCTCTTCGTGTACGAAGGCCTTCAGCCCGGACTGAAGCTCGTCACGCTCATGTCCTCGGTCGAATCGATGGGCGTCTTCCGCCCGGCGCCGATCGAAGTCGAACTCGAGCCCGGCGCCGTGCGCCACGTCGCGTTCACACGTGGCGAACGCACCTTCACGCTGCGCGGCCGAGCGCTCTACGAAGACGGCACGGTTGCCGCCGGTGTTCCGGTGCTCGCCTACCACGTGCGCGCCGCGAACGCCGCGCGTCCCGGCGCGCGCACCACCAACATGAACGCAGGCGGCTGCACGATTCGGGCGCGCGACGACGGCACGTTCGAGTTCACGGGCGTCGACGCAACGGGTGTGCGCGTCACTGCGCATCCATACGGGCGGCTCAACAGCTACCCCGGCGTGCCGATGCTCGCGCAGTCGCCGCCACGTGTCGATGTGGCGTTCGATACGAGCACACCGCCACTCCTCGCACTCGGCGACTTCGTTCTGATTCGTGCGCGGCCCGTCGAGATCCGCGGCAGCGTCTCGCTCGCCGGCCTCCCGACCAACACCGTCGACGGATTCATCGCGTCCAGAGATCCAGCAACACGCGCCCCGAATCAGCTTGCGAGCGGCTGGCCGATCGACATCACATCCGAAGGCAGCTTCACGTGCACGGTGGAGGGCAATCTGCTTGGCGGTGTGGTGTGGCTCGAACTGCGCGACACCTGGAACGCGCGCCGCATCGGCCCGCTCGCCATCGTCGTCGAAGGCCAGGCGAGCGTCGACCTGGGCCTGCTCACCTGGTGAAGTGCCCCTCGGCGACGGACCGCCTCCGACGACTCAGCCCGGAAAGTCGAGCTTGATCACCTCGCGGCCCTTGCGCTCGGGATTCGACACGCGGCGCACGACGATCTTCTCCTCTGGCGTTCGACCAACGGTGTGACCGGTCGGCAGTTGCTTGGCTCGATCCGTCAACAGCCAGCGCACCATGTCGAGCACGAATGGCAGCGCGCCCTTGCCGTTCGTCGAGCATGTCACGTAAAGCTCCTCGCGACCGAACCGTTCCATGCCGTTCGTGAGGAAGCGCATGCGCGGTCCGAACTCGTGTTTCGTCGTGATGTCGACGGCGATCTCGGGCACGAGAGCGCCGGCCGACAGGCTGATGCGCACCATCTCCGTGAAGAGCGCGGCCTTCACGAGCAGCAGGCTGTGGCCCGAACGCACGGCGATCGCTCCGTCGGCGCCGGCGACGGCGCTCGCGAGGGCCGCGAGCCGCAAGTCGCGCTGCTCGAGCGGCGCATCGATCGGTGGCGTCGTGACGACCAACGTGCCGCGAGCCGCTTTCAACTCGTCGGCCGTCGCCGAGAACGGCCCGAACGCGTGTGCGTCCGGATGCGCGTGGAGCTGAAGCCAAGCGACGAGCACGTACCCGCCGCCGGCGATGTCGAAGCTGAGCGCCTCGCCTTCGTCCGAAGGCCGGTCGGAATGCCTGTGCGTCAGCTCGAAGCCGAACTCGCGCGCGACACTCACGATCATCGACGGATCGGGTGCCGCCAATTGCGCCGTCACGACGAAAGCCGTGTCCATGACCACGAATCAGCCGGCGGGCTTCAGCGGTTGAGCAGCTCCGGCAACTTCGCCAGCGCGTCCTGCACGTTCGTGCGCAGTTGCTCGAGGTTCGCTGCGCCCTGGTTGCGCAGCTTCTCGACCAGCGCGGGCAGCTCGCCCTTCACCTTCTCGAGCTCGGCCAGCTTCTCCGCCAGCGCCTCGCGCGCCGGGCCCTCGGCCTGCTCCATCTCGGTGCGCAGCTCGGCGATGCGCTCGTCGAGTTCGGCGCGCGCCTGCTCGAGCTTCACCGCGAACTCCTCGCGCTTCTGAGTCGTGAACTCCGCGAGCACCGCGCCCGCCTCCTTCGCACCCGCCTCGATCTGGTCGCCGGCGGCGCGCAGGCGGTCGGCCTGTTCTTGCGTGCAGGCGGCGAGGGCGAACGTTGCGAGCGTGGCGATGGCGGCGGCGCGGGCGATCTTCATGATCCGCCCAGTGTAAGGCGGACCTGTGCGATCGTTCCGCGAGCGCGCCCAAGAGCCGCTCCGGTCGAGCGGTTGCGGCGCCAAGCGCGCCGCTCATGCCGCGCCGCCGAGCTCCCGCTCAGCGCTTCAGCTTCTCGGACAGATTGGACAGCGCGTTCGACGTGTTCTCGCGAAGCTGCTCGAGGTTGTCCGCGCCGCGGTCGCGCAGGCGGCGAACGAGGTCGGGCAGATCGTCGCGGAACTCGACGAGGTCGTCGATCCGGTTCTGCGTGGATTCTCTCGCCGCGCCGGTCGCCGTTTGAAGTTCGGCGCGCAACTCCGTGATACGAGCGTCGACATCGACGCGCCCTTGTTCG
>JBIKNC010000012.1:0-38359 GCA_044358925.1 Planctomycetota bacterium
CTTTGCGCCTTTGCGGTTGCGTGCAACAACTCCCGCACCGGGGCTGTTGCACGCAACCGCAAAGGCGCAAAGGACGCAAAGTCAAAGCAAAGGATGCAGGACGCAACGCACGGCGAATGAGAGCGTGGAGCGATTGCTCCACGCCTTCGAAACCGTCAGGCGTAGATGCCGCGCTGCATGTCGGCCTTCGCGACGCGCTCGACGGCGAGCATGTGGGCGGCCATGCGCAGCGAAACGCCGTGCCGCGCCTCGGTCGCCACGACCTGGTTCCAGGCCTCGGTCATGAAGCGCTTGCGGCGGCGCGCGACGAGGTCGGGCACCCAGGTCAGTCCTTGGCGGTTCTGGACCCACTCGAAGTAGTTGGTCACCACGCTGCCGGAGTTCGCGAGGATGTCCGGCACGACCGTGACGCCGCGCTCCTCGAGAATGCGATCGGCGCGTCGCGACACCGGGCCGTGGGCGCCTTCGACGACGAGCTTCGCCCGCACGTCGGCGGCGTTGCGCGAGTGGATGGCGTTCGAGATCGCGCAGGGCACGAGCACGTCGCAGGGTTTGGTGAGCAGCTCGTCGTTCGTGATGCGCGCGGCCTTCGACGGCGAGCCGTCGATCGAACCGTGCACCTCGCGCCAGTCGAGGATGGCCGGGATGTCGAGCCCCTTCGGATCGAAGAGCGCGGTCTGTGCGTCGCTGATGCCGACGACGAGGAAGCCCGCCTCGTGCAGGAGGCGCGCCAGGTTGCCGCCCACGTGCCCGGCGCCTTGGATGACGACCGACGGACGGTCTTGCATCGCTCCGCCGCGCGCACGGTCCAAGGCGAGGCGCGTGATGACGCGCAGTCCGCGCGCGGCTCCGTCGCGCATGCCTTGCGAGCCGCCGAGCGCGACCGGCTTGCCCGTCACCGTGCCGCCGGTCGTGTGGCCCGTGTGTTGGCTGACGGCGTCGAGCACCCAGGCCATCACGTTCTCGTCCGAGGCCGAGTCGGGCGAGATGATGTCGGTCTCGGGGCCGATCACGTCCAGCAGGTTCGCCGTGTAGCGCCGTACGGCACGCTCGAGCTCACCGCTGCTGTGCGCGCGTGTGTCGATGCGGATGCCGCCGGCCGCGCCGCCGAACGGAATGTTGAGCACCGCGCACTTCCACGTCATCCACGCCGCGAGCGCGCGCAGGTCGTCGAGTTTGACGTTCGCATCGAGGCGCAGCGGACCCATGAATGGTCCGAGGCCGCGGTTGTGTTGGACCCGCCAACCGTCGAGGACCGTCAATCGGCCGTTGTCCAGTTTGAACGGCACCGAGCACGCGATCTCGCGGTCCGGTTTGCGCAGGATCTGGTAGGCGTCCTGGTCGATCGCGAGTTTCTGAGCAGCGTCGTCGAAGACGCTCATCATCGTCGCGAACGGATTCTCGTCGTCGAGCACCGGCGACGCGGGCAGCGACTCCGGCGACAGCGGTGCGATCGAGTTCGTGCGGTTGGTGTCGGGCATGGCGCGTTCCTGCGGACTCGTGGGCGCTTCGCTTGCGGTGCAGCTCGTCTTTGGAATCAGAGAGTGAGCAGAAGTGCTCACGAACGGGCTCCAACCGCGCCAGCGGTTGGGTCAGAGGCAACTGAGAGAGTGGTATCCGGCGCGAAGCGTCGACTTCTTCTCACTCTCTCAGAGAGCGAGCAGAAATGCTCGCGAACGAGCTCCAACCGCGCCAGCGGTTGGGCCACAGGCATCTGAGAGAGCATGTCGGGCGCGAAGCGTCGATTTTTTCTCACTCTCTCAGAGAGCGAGCAGAAATGCTCGCGAACGAGCTCCAACCGCGCCAGCGGTTGGGCCACAGGCATCTGAGAGAGCATGTCGGGCGCGAAGCGTCGATTTTTTCTCACTCTCTCAGCCGAAGATGCCGCGCATGCGGTAGACGGACGCGACGCGATCGATGGCGAGGATGTAGGACGCGATGCGCATCGACACGTCGTGCTTTCTGCGCACGCGGTCGACGTCGTTGTACGCAGCGACCATCGACTGCTCGAGGCGTGAGTTCACGATCTCCTCGGTCCAGAAGTAGCCCATGCGGTCCTGGACCCACTCGAAGTACGAGACGGTCACGCCGCCCGCGTTCGCGAGGATGTCCGGCACGACCAGGATCCCGCGTTCGTCGAGAACCTTGTCGGCCTCGGCCGTCGTCGGGCCGTTCGCGCCTTCGACGATGAGCTTGGCCTGGATGCCGCGCACGTTCTTCGACGTGATCTGGTTCTCCATCGCGCACGGCGCGAGGATGTCGCAGGGCAGGCCGAGCTGCTCGGCCATCGTCAAACGCTGCGCGTGGTTGTAGCCCTCGAGCGTGCGGTGCTGTTTGACGTGCGCGAGCACCTGCGGGACGTCGAGGCCGCGCTCGTTGTAGATCGCGCCGGAGATGTCCGACATGCTCACGACCTTGTAGCCCTCGCGCTGCAACAGGAGCGCGCCGATGCCGCCGACGTTGCCGGCGCCTTGCACGACGACGCGCGAGTTCTCGGGGCGCATGCCCAGCGACTTCAGCGCCTCGCGGCACGAGATCATCACGCCGCGACCCGTGGCTTCCGTGCGTCCGCGGCTGCCGCCGAGGTTGAGCGGTTTGCCGGTCACGACGGCGGTCGTGTTCTTGCGGACGTGCATGGAGTACGTGTCCATGATCCACGCCATCGTCTGCTCGTTCGTGTTCATGTCCGGCGCGGGCACGTCGCGGTCCGGACCGAGGATGTCCATGATCGCGGCCGTGTAACGGCGCGTCAGACGCTCCAGCTCGCCCTGCGACATCGTGCGCGGGTCACAGATGACGCCGCCTTTGCCGCCCCCGAAGGGCACGTTCACGACCGAACACTTCCACGTCATCCACGCCGCGAGCGCACGCACCTCGTCGAGGTGCACGTCGGGCGCGAAACGGATGCCGCCTTTGGCCGGCCCGCGCAGGAAGCTGTGTTGGACGCGATACCCGGTGAAGACTTTGACCTTCCCGTCGTCCATGAGGACCGGGATGGCGACCGTCATCTCGCGGTCCGGAGCGCGCAACACGTCGCGCACGCCGTCCTCGAGTCCGAGGATGTCCGACGCGCGATCGAAGCGGTCGGACATGGCCTGGAAGGGGTTGAACTCGTCCTGTTCCGGTCGACGTGAAGCTGCCGCGGTGACCTGCGACATGGTGGCCCTGAGACTCTCGAGTGGGTCTGTTCGCCGCGCGAGGAACCGCTTCCGCTGGTTCCGACACGCGCACGCGATTCCCCCATTCTCAACCTTCCGGGGAGTCGCACGGAACCCCCCGCTGTCGAAATCGCGCCGGTCGCGCGTCGTTGACCGCTGCGGGTCCACGCGTTGGGATGACGGAGCGGAAAGCCGCGACGATGCACGAGAACTCGACGCGCGAGGTGGTGGGGGAGCGGCTCGCGGGCGACGTGCCCGTGTCCTGGCAGGGCGGCGCGCTCGAAGGGCTCTTCGAACGCCTCGCCGCGACGGTCCGGGACGGAGCCGTGCTGCGCGAGACCCGCGGTCGGCGCACGGTCGCGGCGGCGGTCGATGGGCGCCGGCTCGTGGTGAAGCGCTTCGTGGGCGACGAGCCGCGCGACTGGTGGCACGAACGGCTGCGCGGCGAGCCGCGCTCGCCCGCTCGGCGCGAGGCCGCGGCACTGGCGGCGGCGCGTGCGGCCGGGCTCGCGGTCCCGCGACCGCTGGTCTGGTGCGGCGAGTCGCCGGCGCGTCTCGCACCGCCGCGCCCCGGCTCCGGTGCGACGTCGTTCCTCGTGCTCGAGTGGGTCGACCACGCGACGCACCTCGCGCGTGCGCTCGCGGCGGCGTCCGCGGCAGAGCGCACACACCTCGTCCGCGCGGCGGTCGACCTCGTCGCGCGTTTCCACGCCGCCGGCTTCGTGCACCGCGACCTGTACGCGCCGCACTTCGTGATCGAACGCGCGAGCGGCGCACTCGTGCTGCTCGACCTCGGCCGCGCGCGGCGCTGCGACCCGAACGCGCGCGCCTCGCGCCGCCGATTCGTGAAGGACCTCGCGGCGTTGCACGCGACGCTGCCCGCCGCGGTCGGCGCGCACGAACGTCGGCGCGCGTTGCTCGTGTGGTGCGAGCGCGTGCTCGGCTCGCGCGCCGCTGCGCGAGAACTGGCGCCCGCGATCGAACACAAGGCGCGCGCGCTGTTCGCCCACACACCGATCGACCCGGGCACGGACCGCGTCGACTGGCCGCGCGAGGTGGTCGTTTGAATCCGCGCCGCCTCGCGATCCGCGCGCCGAACTGGGTCGGCGACCTCGTCATGGCGACGCCGGTTCTCGAAGCGGCGCTCGCGTGCGATCTGTACGCGAGCGTCGCGATCCTCGTGCGCCCGCATCTCGCCGCGGTGCTGGCGGACGGGCCGCTCGCACCGCACGTCGTGAAGATCGCGGGCGACGAAACCGAGGTCTGGCGCCGACTCGCGCCCGACGTCGCCCTGCTGCTGTCGAACTCCCTCGGCGCGGCGTGGCGCGCGTTCCGCGCGGGTGTGCCGATGCGCGTCGGGAGCGCACTCGGCCGACGCGGGCTCCTCCTCACGCACCGCGTCGTGCCGCCGACCCGACTCGGCCGACGCGTCGCGATCCCGACCGCGCACCTGTTGCGCGACGTCGCGGCGCTCGCCGGTGTGCACGCGCCCGATCTGCACCCGCGCCTCCACTTCGGTGCGGCGCGCGCCGAACGTGCACGCGCCGCCTGGCGCGCTGCGGGCATCGACGGCGCGCCGGTCGTGGTGTGCTGTCCCGGCGCCGCGTTCGGCGCGGCGAAGTTGTGGCCGCCGGAGCGTTTCGCCGCCGCGCTCGATCGACTGCACACGACCCACGGCACCGTCGGTTGGCTGACCGGCGCGCCGTCCGAAGGCGCGATCGTCGCTGCCGTCGCCGAGGCGTGCCGACACCCCGTGCGCGTCGCGCCGCCCGAGGAGCGCGACCTCGAGAACCTGAAGGTCTGGGTGCACGACGCGGCGCTTCTGCTCGTCGGCGACAGCGGACCGCGCTGGTACGCGGCCGCGTTCGACGTGCCGTGTGTGAGCGTGATGGGCCCGAACTTCCCCGAACTCACCGCGAGTTCGCTCGAACACGCGACGATCGTGCGTGTGCACGGACTCGACTGCTCGCCGTGCCTGGAGCGCCGCTGTCCGCTCCTGCATCACGCCTGCATGCAGCGTCTCGCGGTCGACGACGTCGTGGCGGCGGCGGACGAGTTGCTCGCGCGGCCGAGGCGGCGCGCGTGAGGTTCGATCCCGCGCGCGGCCTGCTCGTGCGATTGCCGAACTGGCTCGGCGACGCGGTGGCGTGTGAGCCGGTCGTGCGCGAGTTGGCGCGGCGCTTCGAGCGCGCGAACGCCGCCGAGAAGCTCGTGTTGTGTGCACCGCAGCGCTTGCTCGCGCTGTTCGAAGCCAGTGCGCCGCACGCGCGGCGCCTGCCGAGCGAGGACGGCTGGCGCGCGTGGCGCGGCAACGGCGCGGCGCTGCTGTTGACCGGTTCGTGGCGCAGTGCGTGGCACGCGTGGCTGGCCGCGATCCCGCAACGCGTCGGCCAGGCGCGCGACGGCCGGGCACTGTTGTTGACCGACGCGGTGACACCGGCGAGCGAACGCGGCGGACTGCCGCTCGGGCTCGCGCGGCGCGGCGCCTGGCCGCGCCGCTTGCCGCGTCCGGTCGGTGCGGTCGCGCTCGAACTCGCGCTGCGACTCGGAGTGAGCGTCGCGGACACGATCCCGCGCCTCGCCGCGCCGCGCGCCGTGGACGAGCGCGTCGCGAACGAATTGGAACGCTCGTTCTGCGGGCGCCCGTTCGTGCTCGTGAACGCGGGCGGCCGCGCCGATTCGGCGAAGGCGCTCGCCGCGCAGGAATGGGCGAACGCGCTGGCCGGGACAGCGGCGCACTTCGACTTCGCGCTCACGTGCGGGCCGGGCGAGGAGCCGCGTGCGCACGAACTTGCGCAGCAACTTGCGAGCGCCGGCCGCCGCGCCGTGTTCGTGCTCGGCGGACGCGCGCCCGATCTCGCGGAGTACCTGGCCCTGCTCGCGCGCTGCGCCGTCTTCGCGACGACCGACACGGGGCCGCGCCACCTCGCGCGAGCGGTCGGCGCGCGTTCCGTCGTGCTGTTCGGCCCGACCGATCCGCGCCACACGCTCGAAGGCGCCGCGCCGGAGGTGCGCATCACCGGCCGCGCCGACTGCGCGCCGTGCCACCTCGAACGCTGCCTCCACAGCGGCGCGCGCGAACGCGAGTGTCTGCGCGCCGCCGCGCTGCAGCTCGCGGCGCGACCGCTCGCTTGACTTCGCCGTCGCGCTCGCGACGCTTGGGCCGAGCCATGTCGAAGATCCCGAGCCTGTTCCCCGCCGACGTCCCCGACCAACCGGAACTCGTGAGTTGCGTGCGCGAGGACGGACTCGTGTGGCTGACGCTCGAGCGCCCGGAGGTCATGAACTGCCTCTCGTTCCCGACGCTGCGCCGACTGCGCTCGCTGTGCGAACAGATCGCGGCCGACACGAGCGTGCGCGCGGTGCTGATCACAGGTTCCGGCGAGAAGGCCTTCTGCGCGGGCGCCGACCTGAAGGAGCGCAAGTCGATGCCGCTTCCGCGCGTGCCCGACTTCGTGCGCAACATCCGCGGCGTGATGGACGACTTCGCCGCGCTGCCGCAGCCGACGATCGCCGTCGTCAACGGCTTCGCGTTCGGCGGGGGAGCGGAGTTGATGCTCGCGTGCGACCTGCGTGTCGCCGCAGAGCATGCGCAGTTCGGATTGACCGAGGTGACGCTCGCGATCATCCCGGGTGCGGGCGGCACACAACGTCTGCCGCGCCTCGTCGGACGTTCGCGCGCGAAGGACCTGATCCTCACCGGTCGGCGCATCGACGCCCACGAAGCCGAGCGCATCGGGCTCGTCAATCGCATCGCACCGGCCGGCGAACTGCGCGCCGCTGCGCGCACACTCGCGCTCGAGATCGCCGCGAACGGGCCCGTGGCCGTGCGCGCCGCGAAGGCCGCGATCGACGAGGGCTGCGAGGTCGACATCACACGCGGCCTCGCGATCGAGGCGCAGTGCTACGAGCGCGTCCTGCCGACCAAGGATCGCCTCGAAGCGCTCGCCGCGTTCGCGGAGAAGCGCAAGCCGGTCTTCCGCGGCGAGTGAAGCGCTGCGCGCTGCGCGCTCACCGCGCCGGCGCGGCGACGAGCGCGTGGTCGAGCGTCACCACCGTGCGCAGGAACCACGGTTGTGCGCCGATACCGAGCGTGCGTTGCTCGGGCAGATGCGCGACGAGGAACGGGCTGTTCTCGATCCACTCCCATTCTTTCGCGTGACCCTTCGCGGCGACGAACGTGCGCACGTCGTCGACGTGCACGTAACCGCTCGCGACGGCACCGCTGGCCGGATCGGCGTACTCGAGTGCGAATCCGAGCGCGCCCGGCGCCAACACGCTCGGCACACCGACGAGCGTGACCCAGTGGCCGACCACACCGGTCCACAGGTACGCGCCGCGCTGCGGTTCGTAACTCGGCACGAACGAACGCAGTCGCACGACGGGCGCCGCGCCGCGCGCGAGTGACTCCACGAGGATGCCGTGCACACGCGCGGCGAAGTCGGCCGCGGGTTCGTCGGCCGTGCGGTCGAGATACAGACCGACGCGTTCCGGTGCACCGAGTTCGAGGCTCCACTCGTTCGCCCACACGAGCAGATCTTCCGCGCAGACGCCGCTCGCCGGATCGAAGCGCTGCGCATCGCCGCCGTAGGTCGGCGACGCACGCGCGCCGAAGTGTTCGACGCTCCACGCGAGCACGCCGTCGCCGCGTTCGACGATGCCGCGCCGCGCCGATGTGTTGCTCGCCGCGAAAGCGGTCGCGAGTGCGGCCGGGCCGCACGCGAACGGGCCGTGCACGTCTTGATCGAAGACGAGCGGAGTCGCGACGCGCGTCCACGACTCGTTCGTGGTGCGTGCGGCGGAGTGTGTGTCGGTCGCTGTCTGCGGCGTGCTGCAACTCGCCGCGAGCGCCGCTGCGCACAGGCCCGCAGCCAGAGCGCTCCGAACGAATCGCACGCCGCTCTTTCGCTCCACGCGCATCGTCGTCACGTCGCCGGCCCTCGATGGAAGACGGCCGCCGCAGCCGTGAAGAGCGCGCCCGGCGTCGGGCACTGCAAGTAGCCGAGATTGGTCGCGGTGAGCTCGATGCCGGCGCGCGCCGCTTGCGCAGCGAGCAGCGCGAGCAACAGATACGGCGCACCGGCTTGTGCGCAACGCGCGCCGTCACCGTCTTCGAGCGCAGCAGCGGCGAAGGCAGCGGCGTCGAGCTCTTCGACCGCGCGCACCTGGCGTCGATCGGCTTCCGTGATGCGCGCTCCGGCGGCGATCGGACCGGAGCCGGACGGTCGGCGTTGATGGAACAGATCGGCGGCCGCGACGAACAACGTGCCCGGCACGATCGCGAGCCGACTCAGCGCGTCGAGTGCTTCCGCGAAACGCGCGTCGCTCGCCGGGTCGCGATCCACTTCGAGGCCGCTGACGAGGATCGGCACGATCGCCGCGCGTGGGAAGAGCAGGCGCACGAACAAGGCCTGGCGTTCGAGCACGTTCGTCGCTCCGTGCGCGATCTGCGCGCGGCCCGGCAGCACACCGAGGAAGGCCAGCGCTTCGCGGTCGATCTCGAGCGCACCCAGCGGCGTGTCGAACGACTTCGCGAGCGGCACGAGCACGTGTTCGAGCGGCGCACCGACGCTGCCCAGCAGGACGACGCGCTCGAAGCGCTGCGTCGTGTGGCGCACCGCCGCCCACGCGCGGCCGTGCAGCGACGCGGCCGCCGGCAACGGTCCGCCCGGCGCCCACAGGCCGGCGACGCCCGCGAGCGGCGGCATGTCCCAGTCGTCGGCGACCACGCCGCCGAGCCGCAGTCGCAAGTCGAACGGGTCCGACGGGTACTCGCTGCCGGCTCCGCACGCGGCGCGCCGATCGCTCCGCCGGAAGCGCTCGAACTCGCGTGCCAGAGCGCGCTCGAACTGCTCGTCCTCGAGCACGTGCTCGCGCGACAGGCGTTCGGCGAGCGCGCGCACGCGCGTCAGTCCCTCGCCCGAGTCGTGCGCATCGCGGTCGCCGGACTCCGCAGCCGACGCCAGCTCCATCAGCGTCGTCCTGCCGTCGAAGGTCTGCGCGATGCGCCACTCGTACTCGTCGAGCACGAGCCCGCCCTCGCGCGCCGACGGACTGACCCCGAGCGGGTCGAACAGCGCGACGTGCCCCTGCGGCGCGAGTGTGCTGACACCCAGTCTTCGCAGCCGCGCCGGTGCCTTCACGCCGACGATGGTAGCCGCAGCTCGGGCGCGAAGCGCGCAACGCATGCGCCCTGGTGAGCTATCTCGCGCGATCCGCGGCGCTACTCTCCACCCCTCCCCGTGAAACTCGTCATCGAACACGACGGCGCGCGCACCACCGTGCCGGTCGACCAAGGGCCGGTCACCATCGGGCGCGCGCTCGACAACGACGTCCACCTGCCCGACGCGCGCGTGTCGCGCCACCACTGCCGCGTCGAGCGGATCGACGGCGGCCTGCGCGTCGTCGACCTCGGATCGGCGAACGGTCTGGTGTTCAACGGCGAGCGCACCCGCGAGGCGCTGCTCGGCAGCGGCGACGAGCTGTGGCTCGGATCGGCGCGTCTGTTCGTCGAGACCCCCGAAGACGTCGACGAGGACGACGCGTTGCGCACGCAGGTCGGCGACGGCGACGCCACGGCGCTCGCGTTGCGGGCCCTGCGCGAGGCGGCGCGCGCGCTCCTGCAGCCGTCGGGCGACGAACTCGCGACGATCGTCGACCGCGCGTTGACCGCCATCGGCGGCGAACGCGCCTTCCTCTTCACCGTCGGCACGAGCGGCCCGGAACCGATCGTCGCGCGCCGCTTCGATCACACCGACCTCGTCGCGCCGCAGGAGCGCGCCGCACTCGCTCTCGTGCAACGCGTCGTCGAGAGCGGTCGGCCCGTGCTCTCGCTCGACGCCGCGCGCGACGAGCGCCTCAAGGCCTCGCGCAGCATCGTCGACCTCGGCGTGCGTTCGTTGATCGTCGTGCCGGTCACGGGCCCGCGCGCGGCGTACGGCGCGCTCCAGATCGACCACCGCATGCAAGCGAGTGCGTTCGACCCGTCGTCGCTGGAGTTCGCGCAGGCGTTCGCGGCGCTCCTGTCGGTCGCGCTGGCGCGGCGCGCCGAACGCTCGCGCCTCGAGGGAGAGCGCTCGCGAGCAGCCGAACTGCAGGCACGTCTCGATGTCGTCAGCGCTGCGCCTTTGCCGTCGCAAGCGACGGTGCGCGAGCCGAACAAACGTGTCTACCCGACGATCGTGGGGCGCTCGCCCGCGATGCGCACCGTGTTCGATCGGCTCGATCGCATCGTCGAGTGCGACCTGTCGGTGTTCGTGCACGGCGAGAGCGGCACCGGCAAAGAACTCGTCGCGCGCGCGATCCACGAGTTCGGCGCACGCGCCAAAGGTCCGTTCGTGAGCGAGAACTGCGCGGCGCTGCCGGACACGCTGCTCGAGTCCGAGCTGTTCGGTCATGCGCGCGGCGCGTTCACCGGAGCCGATCGCGCGAAGAAGGGCCTGCTCGAACAGGCGCACGGCGGCACGCTCTTCCTCGACGAGATCGGCGACATGTCGGCCGAGATGCAGAAGAAGCTCCTGCGTGTGCTGCAGGAGGGCGAGCTGCGCCCGGTCGGCAGTTCGCAGCGCGTGTTGGTCGACTTCCGGTTGCTGTCCGCGAGCCACCGCGACCTCGAACGCATGGTGGGGGAGGGCACGTTCCGCGAGGATCTGTACTACCGCATCAACGTGCTCGACCTGCGCCTGCCGAGTCTGCGCGAGCGCCCCGAAGACGTGCCGTTGCTCGCGCGCGCCTTGCTCGAGCGCGCGGCGGGCGAGATGCACCGCCCCGTTCCGGCCCTGTCGGCGTCCGCACTCGAGCGACTCGCCGCCCACGCGTGGCCCGGCAACGTGCGCGAACTCGAGAACGAGATGCGGCGCATGGTCGTGCTCGGACACGACGTGGTGACCGCGAACGACCTGTCGCCGTCGATCGTCCCGGCCGTGTCGGTCGAAGCGCCGGCGCCGTCGCCCGAGGGCTTCCGCGGCGACCTGCCCGCGGCCGTGGCGCGCTTCGAACGGCGCGCGATCGAAGCCGCGCTCGCTCGTCACGAAGGCAACAAGAGCCGGGCGGCGACCGAACTCGGCCTGTCGCGCTTCGCGCTGCAGCGCAAACTCGACAAATACGCCGAGGACGACGCGGCCGCCGGCGGCGCGCCGGGAAGCGGCTGAGTTCGAGGCTCGCGTGGGTTGCCGCGGACCGACGATCTACTATCGCTCCGGACTCCGATGCGCTCCGTTCCCGACGACCCCGCGACCGACTTCGACGGCCCCGTGCCGCACGGGCGACCGTCGGAGGTCCTGCGCCTCGCCGCCGCGCCGCGCATCCCGGGTTACCGCATCGACGGGCTCATCGGGCGCGGATCGACCGGCACCGTGTATCGCGCCGTTCAGTTGGCGGTCGAACGCGACGTCGCGCTCAAGGTCCTGCACCCCGAACTCGCCCAGCGGCCGCAGGTCATCCAGCGCCTGCAACGCGAGGCGCGCACGATGGCGCGGCTCGCGCACCCGCACGTCGTCGGCGCGATCGACATGGGGCAGGTCGACGGGCGCTGGTGGTTCGCGATGGAGCTCGTCGACGGGCCGACGCTCGCGCAGCACTTGCGAGCGAACGGGCCGCTCTCCGAACGCGAAGCGCTGCGCCTGTTCGGGCCGTTGTGCGAGGCGCTGGAGCACCTCGCGGAACACGGCGTCGTGCACCGCGACATCAAGCCGGCGAACATCCTGCTCGAGCGCGGCGGTCGCGGCGACGCGCAGCACTACCGCGCGCGACTCGGCGACCTCGGGCTGGCCGTCGCGGAGCGCGACCCGTCCTTGACGGGCCACGGAGGCACGCTCGGCACGCCGCACTACATCAGCCCCGAGCAGTCGCGCGATCCGCGCGACGTCGACGTGCGCTCCGATCTGTGGGCGCTCGGTGCGACGCTCTTCCACGCCGTCTGCGGGCGGCCGCCGTTCGACGGCGAGTCGGCGGCCGAGGTGCTTTCGGCGGTGTTGCATCAGCCGATCCCGGACCCGCGGCGCATCGCGCCGGGCATCTCGCCGGGGCTGGCGCTCGTGATCCGCAAGTGCCTCGTGCGCGATCCGGCGCGGCGTTACCAGTCGCCGGTCCAGTTGCTCGACGACCTCGAGCGCCTGCGCGAACGTCGCACGCCGCACGTGGATCGCAGCGCTCTCGATCCGCTCGAGCGCGATCCGCGCCCGTGGCGCCGACCCATGCCGTGGCTCGCGGCCGCCGCGTTGATCGCGTCCGGCGCGGGTTGGTTCGTCTTCGGACGTTCGCGCGACGAAGGCGCGGCGCGCGCGACGGCGGTCGATCGTCCGATCACCGTGCTCGCCCCCGTGGCCGACCTCGTCGCGCGCGCCGGCGACGAACCGCGGCTGTGGCCCGCGGCACTCGCCGGAGTCGAACGCGTGCGCGCGGACGCGGCCTCGCTCGGCGGGGACGATGCGTGGCTGGCGTTGCGGCGCAGCGCGCACGCCGGCCTCGAAGAAGAACTCGCGCGCTTGCGCAGCGGGCTGACGACGCGTGTCGACCAGGCACTCGCGCGCCGCGATCTCGAAGCGGCGCTCCGCGAACTCGATGCATTCGACGACACGTTGTTCGCGCGCCTCGGTGCGCGCCTCGACGAACTGCCGGTCGACATGCGGCCGACGACGGAGCGGCGCGTCGCGGCGCTGCTCGAACGCGTCGAGGCGCAACTGTCCGAGCGTTCGATCGACGGCGCGCGCCGACTGCTCGTGCACCAGACCGACGTGGTGGAGCCGCAGGTCGAGCGCCTGGTCGAGTCGGAGCGTTGGCGCGAAGCGCGCACGTTGCTCACCGGTCCGCTCGAAGAGTTGTTGAAGGAGGCCGGCATCGATCCGTCCGGTCTGCCGGCCGCGACCAGCGCCGAACTCGCCACGGAGGTGCTCGAACGGCGCGCCCTGCGGCGCAGCGAACTCGATCGCGCGTGGGTCGTGCGCCAACGCAGTCTGGGCGAGCGGCTCGAACTCGAGGCCGACGCCCTCGCGGCGACGCGCTGGCCCACGGTGCTGACGGAACCCGCCGCGGCGCTCGCAGCGGCACTCGAAGCCGAACTCGCGCGCATCGGACTGGAACGCGCACAGGCGCCGGACGGAGCGGTGCTCGCGGTCGATCTCGCGCTGCCCGACGTCGTGGCGCGCACACGCACACGACTCGCCGCGAGCCACGAGGGCGACGCGCGCGCCGAGTTCGAGCTGCGCCGCGGCGTCGTCGCCGTGAGTCTCGCGCGGCGACGTCAGTACGCGCGCCTCGCCGATCAGTGGGGCGAGTTCGCGGCGCGCTGCGAGGCGCTGCCGAGTTCGATCGCGGCGAACGGCTTCGCCTTCGAACTCGCGAGCGAAGCTCGCGTGCTCGAATACGAAGGCCGGCGCCTGGAGGCGGTGCTCGGTGCCGCGGCGGACGCGGTCCGCGCACGCGCGGGCCGTGAAGCGACGTTCGAAGTGGCGCCGCGACTGTCCGTGACGGGCACGGTGCGAACGACGGCGGATCCGCTGACGGCCGGCTTCAGCTTGGTGGTGCGCGAGCGCCCGTATGCGTTGGTTCTGCGACCGGAGCGCACCGGCCGCACGACGGTGGTGCTCGCCGATCTGCTCGAACTCCTCGGGCGCGCCGACGCGCCTTCGGCCGACGAACGCCTCGACCGCGTGTGTCTCTTGTGGCACGAAGGCGATCGCGAAGGTGCGCGCGCACTCGCGCTCGCAGGCCCACTACCGAGCGACGGCCTCGCTGCGCGCCTGGCCGACCGCGTGCCGTCGCGCCTGCTCGGCGGTGCACCTTCGAACACACCCGTCGGCGAGGCGCGAGTGCTGTTCGAGAGGCTCGACTCCGATCTGTCCGAGCGCGATCCGCTCCTCGCGGGGCGCATCGCCGACGTGCTCCTCGAAGAGCACTTCGCCGATCCGCGCGTCGCACTCGAAGCCGAGCGCCTGCGCGCGCTGCTGCGCTGACCCACCGGAGCTGCGCCGTCAGGGCTGCGCTCGCGCGAAGTTCGCGGCGAGTTCCGCGGCGTCGGCGCGCACGCTGCCCGGTGCGAAGACCTCCAGCCGCGCGAAGACCTCCGCCACGTCGGCGGCCGTCGCACCACAGGCCACGGCGCCGCGCAGGTGGGAGGCGAGTTGGCGAGCCGGACCGCGCAAGGCGAGGGCCGCGACCGCCAGCAGCTCGCGTTCGCGCGCGCCGAGGCCCGGCCGGGTCAGCACACGGCCGTAGGCGTGACCGAGGACCCACGCGCCGAGCTGAGGATGCGCCGTCGTGAGGAAGCCGCGCACGCGATCGGCGTGGTCGCCGTAGATGCGCCCGAACAGCTCGGCGCCGCGCTCGGGCAGGTCCGGCTCGACGAGCGCCTCGTCCGGGTCGAGCTCGCCCAGGCCGCCGAGCCGTTCGAGTCGGGCGAAGGCCTCGACCACCGCCGGGAAGCCGGCGAAGAGGTGCACCTGCAGCAGGGCCTCGCGCCACCGGCGATCCGGGCGTCGTCCGGAACGGATCCCGACCAGGGCCTCGTGGTCGCCGAGGCACACGGCCGCCGTCAGGTCGACCAGGACCTCCCACTCGTTCGCGACGACTTCGCCCATGCCGCGGGGATCCTAGCGGCGTCTCGAACGGTCCAATGCGCGGCACGGCCCGAGCCCGAGTGGACCGCGGAGCGCGAGCCCTGCGGCCCGCGCCTCCGATGGTGAAGGCCTCGGCCGCACCCGAGCCGCTATCCTCCTCCCCCCGCAACGCACGGAAGGCGCTCGTGAAGAGCCGCCTCCCCGCTCGCGAACGCGGGCTGTCGCGCGTAGCCCCCGCTTCCGCCGCGCAGTTTCGCGAATCGCGCCCCTCTCTCCCGCCCCCGGGCATGAAGCAGATCCTCCTGGTCCTCGTCGTCCTGGCCGCCCTGATGGTGGGCTTCTTCGTCCAACGCAAGCTCACCGAGCCCGTTCGCCGGACTCAGCCCATCAACTCGGGCCAGCCGGTCGCTGGGCCGAACGCCGCGAATCCGCAGGGTCCGAACAACCCGAACGCTCGCAACCCGAACAACGCCGGGAAACCGCGCACCGGCCCGGGGCCGTTGGTGTTCGTCGAGTGGAAGGGGATGGCCTCCAAGGATTCCGTCGTGCCGCTCGAAGAGGCGTGGAGCCTCGACTTCACGCAGGTGGACTTCGACGCGCCGATCGTCCTGCGCGTGGGGGACGTCGAGATCACCCAGGCGGACCTGCGCCGCATGCTGTGTTTCGAGATCGGTCGCTCGTACCACTTGGCGCGTTTCACCGAGGCCATCGCCCTCAGTCAGGCGAACCGGCGCGGCAACAGCCACGAGCTCTCGAACGCGCTCTACGAAGAACTCCTCGCGGAGGCAGCGCGCCGCGAGAACGTGACGCTCAAAGAGAAGAAGACCAGTCTGGCCATGCAGGCCCAGTTGCCGGCGCAGCTCGGTCTGGACGTCCACCGTCGGATGACGGCTTCGCTGATCTACAACGCCGTCGGCGGCGAGGTGGACGACCTACCGATCAAACTGCTCGACGCTCTGCGCTTCGTCGGACCGAAGGATCCCGAAGGCAATCCGATCGTCGACGAACAGAACCGGCCGCAGTCGTACATGACCGTCCTCGAGCTGCGCGAAGCCTGGAGCCGCGTCCACAGCGCGCAGCAGTACGAGGGTCGCGAGCTCGACATCACCAAACTCTCGAGCCTCACTCAGGTCCTGGCCGCACTGCAGGTCGGGATGCGCAACCAAGAGCTGGCCCAGCGCTGCTGGACGTTCCTCGACACGCCGATGCCGGACGACGTCCTCTTGCGCATCGCGGTCGGCGACATCGATCCGGAGGAGGGCGCTGTTGCGCCGTGGTTGCTCGGCGGCGAAGTCGTGGACGTGCGCGTCGACGAAATCTGGCCGTCCATCGAGCCGTTCCTCGCGCAATCGGCGCGCGAAGATGCACTGCGCAAACTCGTCTGGTTCCGCTATCTGGCCCACAGCTTGGGCAGTCTCGGTGTCCTGCCGCCGGCCGAGGAGAGCTTCGCGCGCTTCGTGGGCAAGAGCGAAGAACTCGCCCCGACCATGTTCGACTTGACGTTCACGGCGCAGTCACAGGGCTATCCGACCATCCACCACTACCGGTTGGTCCAACGCCTGTTCGAAGGGCAGCGTGCACTGCTCCCCGCCGGATGGAACGAAGAGTCGATCCAGCGCCCGTTCTTCGAAGCGAACCGCTTCTTCATCGAGCGCTGGAACCCGCAACTGCTCTTCGCGTACTTCCCGGCGTTGCGCTACACGGAAGACGCGAACGGAGGGGTGACGCCGAGGCTCGACTTCGACGCGGCGCTCGCCGAGGCGCGGGCCATCAAGGGCAAAGTTGCGCTCGGTCAAGACTTCGAACAGCTCGCCGAGGCACAGGCCGCGACCATCGTCGCAAGTGCGCGTCGCTACGTCAGTGAGGAGTACGCCGAGGAATATCGCCAGAGCCTCATCGGCGGTCAGACGATGGGAACACTGCGCGCCGTCGAGGAGCGACTCGGTCAAACCGACTACATCGAACTGATCACCGGGACGTCACTCGTCAAACACATCGCGGCCTATCAGGACGTCGGTGTCGTCTCCGAGCCCATGCGCGTTCAAGGCGGATACGTCGTCGTGCGCCTCGAACGCGCCGAACTCTCGACGTACGAGAAGGACTGGGCCGACGCCAAGCCGCTGTGCGAGGACTACTACCAGACCTCGCACTTCCTGCGCTGGTCCAACACCGAGTTGGCGGGCGCCGCAAAGGTCTACAAGGACTGACAGCGGTCTTCGTTGTGGGCGGGTGGGGCCGGCGTTCGTTTCATCGATGGAGGTGACCGATCGCCGTTCCCATTCGCACGCTCGAGCCGGCCGAGAGTTCGGCGAGCGGAAGTGCGCCATCCGGCGGTGTCACGAGGATCACCGTCGAACCGAGTTCGAAGCGGCCGATCTCGGCGCCGCGCGCGAACGAGATCGGTGAACGCGGGGACGCGCTCGCGGCGACGCGCTCGACGAAGATGCGCGACACGTTGAGCGCGCCGACGAACACGGCGTATTGGCGACGGCCGCTGCAATCGAACCGCAAGACGGCGCGCGCATTGCGAACGAACACACGCGGGCGACGTTCAAGGACGCGCGGGGCCACGGAGAAGCGCTCACCGCCGATCCAAGCGACCGCGTCGAGCGAGCCGTCCCACGGGCTGTGGATGCGGTGGTAGTCCTTCGGTGACAGGTACAGCGTCCAGACGCGCCATCCGACGAGGCTCTCGGGTGCGAGAGGGCCCAGCAGTTCGGCCGCGCGGTAGGGCTGGTTCTTCGCCTGGAACACGTCGCCTGCGGTGCCGACGACGTCGATGCTCTGGACGCGGCCGTCGACAGGGCTCACGAGGGCTGTTGGGCTCGAATCGACCGCCCGCAGTTCCGCACGCAGACGGCGGATGAAGAAGTCGGTCAGGCTCGCGTGATCGGCGAGCGGGCGATCCACCTCGTCGAGGTCGGCGCCCACGATGCGAGCGAACGCCCGCCAGGCAGTCGCCCGAGCGAACCTCGGGAGGCGGAGATCGGCGAGCCAGCCGATGGCGCGGCTCGACAGGAGGCGACGATCCATGGTGGGGGAGCCGACGGCGTGTGTGGCTCGACCGAGCGCGAAGCCGCGTGGTCGGTCGACGGCGGCTGCCATGCTCGCGAACGCAACAGCGCGTTGCCAGCATCCGAAACCGGAGGGGCTGGCCGAGCTCGCTCCGACCGCTCCTCTTCGAACGCGTGCGCGCGCTTCGGCCGGTCCAACGGTACGGCGTAGCGCGGAATCTCTCCCAGGCCGATCGACCACGCCGGCGCCAGAAGGACGGCGTGACCGCTGCGCATCCGCGCCGCCCTCTTCGGACGGTCACCGCGCGTCGAGTGCGCGCCCGATCGCAGCCGCATCGACCGCGCTCAGAGCCCCGTGAAAAGAAAGACCCCCGCCGTCCCGAAGGACAGCGGGGGTGGATGGCTGCCGCGACCTGGCCGGAGGTCGCGGCTGCTTCAGGTCAGCTCAGTAGAGCTGGACCGTCATGCCGCTCGAGAACTCGCTGAGCGTGAGGGCGAACGTCGGAGCCGACAGTTGGAGACCAACCGCGTTGACGCCGAACCGCGAACCGGCGAGGCCGGCGTTCGGGCCGACTTGCTGGTTGTTGGTGCCGCTCATGCCGTAGCTGAACGTGCCGTAGCCGTTCTGGAACAGCGCGGTCGTCGAGGCGTCCGTGGTCGGACCCCACGACGGCAGGTGGTTCGTTCCAACGAGCAGGAGCGCGTTGTTCAGCATGAAGCTGAACATCGGGTCCTGGACGAGCGCGCCCTGGAGGAACGCGTTGACGCCAAGGAGTTGCGAACCAGCGCGGGACGTCGTCTGTGCGCCGACGAGGAAGTCACCCGGGGTTTCCGGAAGCGCGAAGAACAGGAACGGGTTCGAGTCCCACGTGAACGGGCTCTGGAGCAGCGTCGGTGCGAACGACGACGACCAGAGGAACAGCGGGAAGTTCACGAACAGGCCCGGGTTCGCGTTGACCGGCGGGGTCGCCAGTTGAACCGGGTCGATCTTCGGGTTGGCCGCAGCCGCCGCGAAGCTGGTGAAGTAACCCTCGGCACCGGCGAGCTGGTCGATGAGACGCAGCTGCGCTTGGTCACCGTTGGTGACGTTCCAGTCCGCGCCGCCCTGACCGTCGATACCGTTCAGGTTGAAGCCCGCGTCCTTACGGACGGCCCAGAGGGCCGGCGTACGGGTCGCGAGACCGCTGAACACGTTCTCTTGCCAGTTCTCAGCTGCGACCGGGAACAGGATGCCCGTGTTCGTCAGAATGACGCCACCGGCCATCAACGTCGTCCAGCGGAGCGGGGACAGCGTGCCGTTGAGCAGCGCCGTCGCTCCACCGTACAGACCCGAGCCCATCAGGACGTTGCCGTCCGCGATGCCGCCCGGTGCTGCCGGGTTGTTGCCGAGGAACTCCGTGGTCGAAGCCACGAAGTACTGGGCTTGGCCGAAGCCGGCGTTGCCGCCGTTACCGCCGTTACCACCGTTGCCGCCGTTGACGAAGCCCGGGCAGTTGGCCGGGAACGCAACGAACTGGACCGTCGGCATCTGGATCTCGAGGATCACGTTGGCCATCAGCGGCTTGCCGCTGGTGCCCGTGAACACGTTCGGACCCGTGACCGGCGTGCCGGAGAGGTCGAGGTACAGATCGAGGATCAGACCGCACGTGCCCGGAAGGAAGCCGCCGTTCGGGATGATCACGGTGCCCGCGTCGCGGAACACAGTGCCCGGCTGGAAGCCGTCGAAGATCGGCGACGTGCAGGCGTCACCGCTGAGGTCTTCGACCGCTGCCGACGAAACGGAGACGTTGCCGAACGTGATGTCCGCGCCAAGACCGGCGCCCTGCGTGATGCGGGCGAAGGTCACTTCGTAGGTACCGCCTTGGTTGCGTCCGCCTTGGAATGCGTCGATTCCGTGGCAGAGACGAACGTTGTTGGTACCGCCGAGGCCGCTACCGGCCCCGAAGCCAGCTGCCAAAGCGTTCAGACCGAACTGAGCTTGGTAGCTGAAGGTGTAGCCGACGGCGGAGTTGTGCAGGTTGTGCCAGTTGAAGGACAGGTCCTGCGCCAACGCCGATCCGGCGAGGGAGGTGAATGCGCCCGCTACGAGCAGGCTTTTGAGACTAGTCATGGTTTCGGAATCCCGATGGGCCCCGTCCCGATGCATCACGATCCGGATCGATCGACCGAGTGGTGGATCGACGTCGAAACGTCGTCGTCACTCTCGACCGACGCGCATGTTCCGAAGATCACGCGTGCCGGTCTCGGCCGTCGCTTTGCGATGGACACATCCGCACAACCGGTCCGTTGTGCGCCGTGCCCGCGGATGCGAAGGGGGGGGGCGGCTGGGGTTTGCCTGTCTGCGGTGACCGAACCGCAGACGTCACTAGGTTGTTAGTGAGCTTGGCTTTCGCTCATCCATCGACCCTTCTCCTCGTCCCAGCGAAGGACGAAGGCGTGGTCGTTGGACAGAGGCCCTCGAGGCTGCGTGAGCAGATCCGGGGGCGCTCCTCAGTCTACCCCGGATGCTCGGCGCCGCGGGAAGTTTCCCTGGAACCTGCCCCTACCTTGTAAGGCTCTTCCGGGAAAGGACTTGACAGATACCCCGCGAGCGACGCCAACGCCCGCGACGTCGAATCTGGAAGGCTTTTCGACACTGCGGAACCCACGTTGGCACCTCCGCGACACCGCCTCGTCCCGCTCGCGGCGCAGGCGACCGAGCCGTGCACCGAGCGCTCCCTCGAGCTCCGCACAATCGACCTCTCGTGCGCCGGCGTTCCGCCGGCCCGTCAGCGCCGCCCCACCCCATGACCGTTCCCGCTGTGTCGCGTCCCGTGGTCGTGATCCTCGCCGCCGGCCAGGGCACGCGCATGAAGAGCCCGATTCCGAAGGTGCTGCAGCCGCTCTGCGGTCGCCCCATGCTCGCCTGGGTGCTCGACCAGGCACGGGCTCTCGCGCCCGAGCGCATCCTCCTCGTCACGAGTCCGGACAGCGGGGCGCTCGTGAACGGCCTCCGAACCGCGGGTGAACTCCCCGGCGGTCAGCTCGACTTCACCATCGTCGTGCAGGAGCGCGCGCGCGGCACCGGCGACGCCGTCCGCAGCTGCTCGTCTCACTTCACCGAACGCGATCGCCCCGTCGTCATCCTGTACGGCGACATGCCGGCGCTCGGTGCGGAGACGCTGCGAACTCTGGCCGAACGACGCCCCGAAGGCGGGCTCTCGCTGCTCACGGCCGTGCCGCCCGACGCGATGTCGTTCGGGCGCATCGTGCGCGATGCCGAGGAGCGCGTCGTCTCGATCGTCGAGGAGCGCGACGCGACGCCCGCCCAGCGCGCGCTGCGTGAGGTCAATGCCGGCGTGTACTGCTTGCGAGGCGGCTTGCTGGTCGATGCTCTCGGCCGGCTCGACGATCGCAATTCGCAAGGCGAGGTCTACCTCACGGACATCGTTGCCGACACCGTGCGGCGCGGTGGACGCGTCGAAGCGCTCGTCGCCGCCGACCATCGCGAGGTTCAGGGTGTGAACACGCTGCCGCAGCTCGCCCACGCACGTTCGATCCTCCAGGAGCGCATCCTGGAGCGCCACATGCTGGCGGGCGTCTACGTCGAGGACCCTTCGACGACGGTGATCGAACACGACGTCGAAATCGGCGTCGGCGCGCAGATCCTCTCGCACACGGTGGTTCGCCGCGGCGTGCGCATCGGTGCCGGCTGCCACGTCGGGCCGTTCACGCATCTGCGCTCCGGCACCGTTCTCGAGCCGACTTCCGAGGTCGGCAACTTCACCGAGACCAAGAACGCTCGCCTCGGACCCGGAACGAAGGCCAAACACCTGACGTATCTCGGCGACGTCACGATCGGCGCGCGCGCCAACATCGGAGCCGGGACCATCGTCGCGAACTACGACGGCGCCAAGAAGCACCACACGACCATCGGCGACGGGGCCTTCGTGGGCAGCGGCACCGTCCTCGTGGCACCGTCGACGGTGGGGGAGAACGCCCTCACGGGCGCAGGCGCGGTCGTTCCGCGCGGCACGCACGTGCCGCCCGGTGAGGTCTGGGTCGGCGTGCCCGCGAAGCGTCTGCGCTCGCGCGGCTGAGCGCACCAGCGGCCTTCGGGCAACGCGACGTCGGCCGCTGCGAGAGTGAGAAGAAGTCGACGCTGCGCGCCGGACATGCTCTCTCAGATGCCTCTGGCCCAACCGCTGGCGCGGTTGGAGCCCGTTCGCGAGCATTTCTGCTCGCTCTCTGCGAGGTCGCGCGTGCCGGTGAGCCCGGCCGTCGAGCGTCGTGCGCGAAGGGGCCCGCTCGCGAGCCCGCCCTCGCCGGCGGCGTTGCAGGTTCGCGAGCACTTCCAGCAGCTCGGCACTTTCGCTCGGCCGTCGCGCTCTCCATCATGTTCGCCCCTCCAGCGCGGCGACGTCGCGCCGTGCCGGAGTCTTCTCGATCTCTTCCGTTCTCGTGGCACTCTCCCCCGAACATCTGACGCTCATCGCGGGCAGTGCCCACCCCGATCTCGCAACGGCGATCTCGGCCTCGATCGACGTGCCGCTGTGCAACGCGCACATCGGCCGATTCCCCGACGGCGAGATCGACATCAAGATCAACTCGGACGTGCGCGGACGGGACTGCTTCGTCCTGCAGCCGACCTGTCCGCCGGTCAACGAGAACTGGGTCGAGCTGCTGCTGCTGATGGACTGTCTGCGACGCGCCTCCGCCGGCCGCATCACGGCCGTGATGCCGTACTACGGCTACGCCCGCAAGGACCGCAAGGACGAAGGCCGCGTGCCGATCAGCGCGAAGGTCGTGGCGAACACGATCGTGCAGGCCGGCGCCGACCGCGTGTTGACGGTCGACATGCACGCGCCGCAGATCCAAGGCTTCTACGACATTCCGGTCGATCACCTGTACGCGAAGCCGGTGCTGCTCGAAGCGGTGGTCGAACTCGGACTCGAGGCACCGGTCGTCGTCACGCCCGATGTCGGCGGCATCAAGATGGCGCGTGCCTACGCGCGCGCCCTGCACGCCGACCTCGCCATCGTCGACAAGCGGCGCGTCTCCGGCAGCGAGATCATCGTCGAGCACGTCATCGGCCAGGTCGCCGGTCGCAACGTGATCATCGTGGACGACATGATCTCGACGGGCGGCTCGATCGCCGAAGCCGCGCGCATCGTGCGCGACGCGGGCGCCGAGCGCATCGTCATCTGCGTCACACACGCGGTGTTGTGCGGCCCGGCCGTCGAACGACTCGACGCGTGTCCGGCCGACGTGATCCTCGTCACGGACTCGATTCCGCAACGCGGTCGTCGGCCGCAACGGCTGCAGACCGTGAGCATCGCGCCGCTCGTCGGCCAGGCGATCTCCAACATCCACCAGAGCAAGTCGGTCAGCGTTCTCTTCGACTGACCACGCAACCGTGCGGCGCCACTTCGGCGCCGCGATCCACTCGACACCTTCGACAGACCCTGTGCCCGCCGTTCGCACGATCGGCGGGACGAACCATCCAGGGAAGACATGAGCACGCACCTCAAAGCCGTCCAACGCACCCGTCTCGGAAGCCGTCACTGCCGCATGCTGCGCGCCGCCGGCAAGCTGCCCGCCTCCGTCCACGGCCAAGGCAAGGCCCACACCGAGATCGCTCTCGAGATGGACCAGTTCCTCGCCGCTCGTCGCCACCACGAGAACCTCTTCGATCTCGACATCGAGGGCGGAGTCGCCGAGACGGTCATGGTGCGTGAGATCCAGTACGACGCCTTCGGCGATCGCATGGTGCACGTCGAGTTCCGCCGCGTCGTCCGTGGCGTCGCCATCGAGGCCGACGTCGAACTCGTGTTCGTCGGTCAGGCGCGCGGGGGTGTGCTCACGCCGCTCCACCGCACGATCAAGGTCAGCGCCATCCCGTCGAAGATCCCGGACGCCATCGAGGTCGACGCCAGCGCCTTCACGCAAGGTCAGTCGATCGCGGCCAAGGACATCAAGCTGCCGGACGGCGTGAAACTGGCCGACAAGCCCGACATGGCGATGGCCGTCGTGGCCGGCGCTTCGGCGATGGACGTGGCTCCGAAGCCGGAAGACGCGGCGGGTGCCGCTGCGACGGGCGCGACGCCCACGGCCTGATCCGATCCGACGACCGACCGAGCGGGCTCGCGGCGAACGTCGCGGGCCCGTTCGCGTCCGGACGCCCCCTTTCGCCGAACGGGGCTCGTCCCTAGACTCCTCGGCCCTCGCTCACGGCCGGCGCCCTTCGCGCCGGCCGCTCCCTTCGTGAAACGTCTCCTCGTCGGCCTCGGCAATCCGGGCCCCACGTATGCCGGCACACGGCACAACGTCGGGTTCGACGTGCTCGACCGCGTTGCGCTCCACGAAGGGCTGCTCTTTGAACGTGCGACGTCCCCCAAGCTCGCGAGCGAGCTCATCGGGTACAGCGGTTCGCGTGAGTTCCAACTCGCGCTCTGCTTCGATCCCGACGCCTGGCTCGTGAAGCCGCAGACCTTCATGAATCTGTCGGGGAACGTCGTCGGACCACTCCTGTCCTGGGCCGGCCTCCCGCCGTCCCAAGTCCTCGTCGTCTACGACGACATGGATCTCGACCTCGGCCGACTGCGCATCCGGCCGAACGGGGGACACGGAGGACACAACGGGATGCGATCGATCGTCGGCGTCCTCGGTACCCAAGATTTCCCGCGCCTGCGGGTGGGTATCGGACGGACGTCAACCGACGCGGCGCGTCATGTGCTGGGGCGGTTCGAAGAGGGCGAGCGAGTCGAGATCGACATCTCGGTGGCGGAAGCCTCCGAGGCGGCACTCGACTGGCTCGCGCACGGAGACGCTGAAGCATGCATGGCGCGGTTCCACAGCCGCTGGGCCCAGGAGAGCTGACCCCTCGTCGTCGCACTGTCGTCGCACAGTCGACCACGGCGGGCTGCCCGCTTCGAACACACCGGAGAAGACCAAGACATGACCTACCTCTACGAGGGCATGTTCCTCGTCGACAACGACCTCGTGCGGGCCGACTGGGCTCGAGCGAAGTCGATGGTGACGAACATGCTCACCAAACACGGCGGCACGGTTCGCACCGCACGCCGTTGGGACGAACGCGCGCTCGCGTACCCGATCAAGGGACGCCGCCGCGGCACCTACATCCTCACCTATGCCGAGCTGCCCGGCTCGAGCATGGAGAACCTGAAGCGCGACCTCGACCTCACCGAGGGCGTGCTGCGCTACATCATCCTGCGCAAGGACGAGATCCCGGCGACCGAGGGCGACCTCGCCACCGCCGAGCAGGCTCCGGACTTCGTCGTGCCGGTCCCGCCGACGGACGACTCGGTTCCGTACCAGCCGCTGCAAGGCCTCAACTTCAGCGGTGACGACATGGACGACGACGACGACATGGACATGGAGGACATGCGATGAAGACCCGTATTCCGCGCCGTTCGTCACCCATCGAGAAGAAGGCCGAGAACCTCGACTACAAGAACCTCGAGTTGCTCGTGAAGTGCCTCAGCTCGCAGGGCCAGATCATCTCGCGTCGCCGCTCGGGCCTCGACGCACAACACCAGCGCCTGCTCAAACAAGCGATCAAGCGCGCCCGTCACATGGGTCTCCTGCCCTTCGTGGGCTGATCCGGAGGAAACGAAGATGAGCTCCACGAAAGTCCTGCTGCGTGACAACGTCGCGAACCTCGGCAAGGTCGGCGACGTCGTCAACGTGGCTGCGGGCTATGCCCGCAACTTCCTGTATCCGCGCGGCCTCGCGATCATCGCTTCGCCCGACAACGTCAAGGTGATGGCGCGCAAGCGCGCACGCCAAGACGCTGTCGAAGCCGAGCGCATGGCCGAGTTCAAGGTCATCGCGGCACGAATCGAAGGTGTGCGCGTCGAGATCGACGCGAAGGCCGACGAGACCGGTTCGTTGTACGGCTCCGTGAGCGCGGCACAGATCGTCGCCAAGCTCTCGGCCGCCGGCCACACGATCGAAGAGCGCCAGGTGCGACTCGAGCACCCGCTCAAGTCGGTCGGCGAACATGCGGTGCCCGTGCACGTGCACGGTGACCTCGACGTGACGATCACGGTCGTCGTCGTCGCACAGGCGAACGCCTGACCGCGAACGTCGCGTCACGAGCGGGGCGCGTCGATCCCAACGGATCGGCGCGCCCCGTTCTTCGTTTCCAGTGCTCCACTTCGAACGCGCGACCACCTGCGCCACGTGCCGGGCCGCGTCGGTTGCATGTGACGCGCGCACGCCGTGGCGACGGCGGCGTGCGTCCGTACAATCCGCCGCGTGAGCGAACACGGACGCACGCCGCCGCACAACCTCGAAGCCGAGCGTGCACTCCTCGGCGCGCTGCTCATCGACCCCGAGCGCATCCCGGACGCGGTCGACTTCGTCGACGAGGACGACTTCTACGACCGCCGTCTCGGGTTGATCTTCCAGTCGTTGCGCGAGCTGTCCGAACGCAACGCTCCGATCGACTTCGTGGCCGTCGGCGAAGCGCTGCGCGCGCGCGGCCACTTCCAGGAGATCGGCGGCTCGCAGGCCCTCATCGCGCTCGGACACGGCGTGACCTCGTCGGCGATGCTCGGCCACCACTGCCGCATCGTCAGTGAGACGTCGACACTGCGCGGACTCATCCGCGAGTCGACGGCGATCGTCGAAGAGGCCTACGAGACGCGCCCCGACGGCGAGTCCGTGCGCAAACTGCTCGACGAGTCCGAGAACCGCATCTTTCAGATCGCGCGTTCGAACGAGGTCTCCGACGCGAAGCCGATCGGCCACGCGATCACCGAGACGTTCCGCCGACTCGACAGCCGCACGGGCGACGAAGGGCTCACCGGCCTCACGACCGGCTACTACGAACTCGACGACGTCCTGAGCGGGCTCAACAAGGGCGAACTCGTCGTCGTCGCCGCGCGACCGTCGATGGGCAAGACCGCGTTCGCACTGAACGTGATGGAGAATGCCGCGTTCTCCCAGCCCTACTGGCTGAAGCGCCGCCCGTCGGTGCTGCTGTTCAGCCTGGAGATGGGCGTGCAGTCGCTCGTGCAGCGCATGTTGTGCTCGCGTGCGCGCGTGCCGGCCTACCTGCTGCGTTCGGGGCGCCTGTCCGGCGATCTGCGCCAGGACCTCGCGTCCGCCGCGGATGAACTCCAGAGCACCAACATCTTCATCGACGACACACCGGGCATCTCGATGATGGCGCTGCGCTCGCGCGCGCGCCGTCGCGCCGCGAGCGAGACGGGCCTCGACCTGATCGTCGTCGACTACCTCCAGCTCCTCAGTTTCCCGAAGTCCGAGAGCCGCCAGCAGGAGATCAGCAACATCTCGCGCTCGCTCAAGGAACTCGCGCGCGAACTCGAGGTCCCGGTCGTCGCACTCGCGCAGCTCAGTCGAGCGGTCGAGGCGCGCGACCCGCCGCGCCCGCAGCTCGCCGACCTGCGCGAGTCCGGCTCGATCGAGCAGGACGCGGACGTCGTGCTCATGCTCTACCGACCCGAGTACTACGCGAAGTACCGCACGGACGAGAACCGCGGCATGGCCGAGGTCGTGATCGCGAAGCACCGCAACGGCGCGACGGGGGAGATCCGTCTGCAGTTCTTCCCGGAACACATGCGCTTCGAGAACCGCGCGCCGACCGGGATCGAGCCGATCTCGCTCGCGTGAGCGACGGCGTGGGTCCCGGGCTTCGTGGGCCGCGCTTCCCACGGGCACTTTTCCTTCGAAAGCGCTCCCGTGGCGCGGCGGCCGTTCGCACACTGGCGCCCTCGTTCGCGATGCACCACGCCGTCCTCGTCCTCGCCGCACTCGCGTCAGCGGCGCCGCTCGTCAGCGCCGCGCCGCTCCTGCAGGACGGAGCACCGCCCAACGAGTTGCAGCTGCCGCCGGCACCGAACGTGCAGCCGCGACCGAACGACTCGACCGTGAAGTCGTTCACGGTCGTCGGCGCCGAGCGCTACGACCGCGAGAGCCTGCGCGAGTCGCTGGGCATCCGCATCGGCGAGCCGCTCGACGCCGCCGCCGTCGAGCGCATCGACCGCGGCGTCGCGACGTTGTTCTCGACCGGTCTGCTCGCCGACGTCGAGTTCCGCAAGGTGGACGGCGGCTACGAACTGCGGCTCGTGGTCCAGGAGCTGCCGCTCGACCTCGCGCCGCGTTTCGTCGGCAACGAACGCGTCGAACTCGAAACCGTCCTCGAATGGGCCGGCCTGCGCGAAGGCGACGAGGTCCGACTCAACCAGTCCGAAGCGATCGCGTTCCGACTCGAGGAGCGCTATCGCCAAGAGGGCTATGCCTTCGCCGCGGTCGAGGCCGTGCTCGGCGAGTTCGTGCCCGGCGAAGGGGAAAGGCCGCCTGCGCAGGACGTCATCTTCTCGATCGACGAGGGACCGCGAGTGCGCGTCTCGCGCGTGCACATCGAAGGCAACGACTCGCTGCCGGACACGGGCTTCTGGCCGTGGCGCTCCGGCCTGCGCCACGAAGCGGAACCGAAGCTGCGCAAACCGATCATGGGCTGGCTGTTCGGCAGCCTGTTCTCCGTCCCGTACCGCGAGGATCGGCTGCGCGAAGACCTCGTCGCGATGCGCGAGGCGTATCGCGCTCTCGGTTGGCTCGACGCCGTCGTCGAGCTGGAGCGCCTCGAGTTCACACGCGATCGACGCTGGGTGACGGTGCACGTGCGCGTCGACGAGGGCGATCCTTACCGCGTCACGTCGTTGCGCATCGAAGGCTTCGATCGCCGTCCCGATCCGGCCGACACTCGCGGCACGGTCGACGTGCCGGCCGAGTTGCTCGTGCCCGAGTCCGAGCTCCTCGAACTCTGTCGGTTGCGCGCCGGCGACGTCGTGACGCGCTACGAGATCGATCTCGACGAACGCGCATTCGAGGAGCGCTACGGCGAGATGGGCCACGTCGCCCACGACTCGATCCCGGCGCCCGAACGCTTCGAGTTCCTCGAGCCGCACTTCGTGTTCGACGAGACGCGCAACGAAGTCGCCGTCACGTACCGCCTCGCGCAGGGTCGCAAGCAGTCGCTGCGCGAGATCCTCTTCTCGGGCAACGCTCGCACGCAGGACCGTGTGCTGCGGCGCGAGATGGGGGAGGTGTTCGAAGGCGAGGTCGCCGACCTGCCGCAGATCGAACGCGGCGTCGCGCGACTGCGCGGCTCCGGCTACTTCTCGTCGGTCACGCGCGCGATCGATCACCGCGAGCCCACGTTCCGCTTCCGCGAGGTGCAGAACCCCGACGGCTCGCCCAATCAGGATTGGAAGGACCTCGAAGTCCTCGTCGAAGAGGGCGACCAACTGCGCTTCGACTTCGGCGTCGTCTACGGCACCGACAACGGCTTCGCGGGCCAGATCGGCCTCACGTTCCAGAACTTCGACGCCACGCGCTGGCCGAGTCTCGACCATCCGATCGACGACATCACGAGCGGCAACGCGTTCCGCGGCGCCGGCCAGACGCTGCGCCTGTTCGCGAGTCCCGGCACCGACTTCTCGCGCTACCAGATCCTCTTCACCGAGCCCGACCTGTTCGGTCGGCACCTCGATCGCATCGGATCGACGATCGACTTCTCGCGCGGCTTCCGCGGCTACCGCACCCACGAGGAGCAGCGCGACGAGATCGGCCTGTCGTTGTTCCAACAGCTCGACGCCGACACGCGCCTGTCGCTCGGCTTCCGCACGGCGGACATCGAGGTCAGCGATCTCGCACTCGGGGCGCCGTCGCTGCTCGATCCGCTCGGTGTGCCGGACCTGCTCGCGGCGCAGCTCGGCCAGACGCAGGTCAGCGGACTCGAACTCTCGCTCTCGCGCCGGATCCTCGACAACGCGATCGCGCCGCGCGACGGCTACTCCGCGTCGGCGCAGGTCTCGGTGTACGACTCGCTGCTCGGCAGCGACTTCGACTACGCCGGACTCGAAGCGCGCTACGACCTGTACGGCTCGCTCTTCGACTACGAAGAGGAGGAGGTGCACCCGGGCTACCGCCTGCGCTTCGCCGCCGCGACGCTCGTGCCGTACGGCGACACCGACAACGTGCCGTACACCGAGCGCATGTTCCTGGGCGGTTCGCGCCTCCTGCGCGGTTTCGCGTTCCGCGGCGTCGGGCCGAACGAGCGCAGCCACCCGATCGGCGGCGAGTCGATGTTGACCGCCAGCGCCGAGTACCTGTGGCCGCTCCTGTCGCAGTCGATCCCGGGCACGACCCGCCGCATCGAGGTCTTCCGCGGTGGCTTCTTCCTCGACGCCGGCATCCTCGACGTCGAGCCCTTCCGCGCCGACCTCGACGAGCTGCGCGTCTCGGCCGGCATCACGGTCGGAATGGTGCAGCCGCTGCCCCTGGCGTTGAACTTCGGCTTCCCGCTGGTCGACGACGAGGGCGACCGGCGACGGACCTTCTCGTTCTCGCTGCAGTTCTGACGCTCCCGGCCCGCGGCTTCGGGGCCGGCGGCGCGGCGCGCCTGTTTGACACCCGCGCGCTCGCACCGTTACATCTTCGGGCTCGTTCGTCGTCCGCGCGGTTCCGCGGACACCCATCCATGGCCTTTCGGCTCGACCAGCTCGCACGCGTGTGCGGCGCCCGCCTCGAAGGCGACGGAGCGATCCACGTCCGCGGACCCGCGACACTCGAACTCGCGGGTCCCGACGAGATCAGCTTCCTCGCCAATCCGCGCTATTCCGGCCAGTTGCGCACGACGAACGCCGCAGCCGTGGTGGTCGCGAACGACTTCGTCGTGGAGCGCGAGGGGCTGGCGCTCCTGCGCACCGACGACCCGAGCCGCTGCTTCAGTCGTGTGGTCGAGGCCTTCGCGGCCGAGCGGCCGAGCCTCCCGGTCGGTGTGCATCCGCGTGCGCACGTGGCCGCCGACGCTCGGCTCGGCGACGGCGTCGCGATCGGTCCCAACGCGACGATCGAGAGCGGAGCCGTCCTCGGCGACGGCGTCGTCGTGTGGTCCGGTGCCTACGTCGGCGTCGGTTCGCGGATCGGCGCCCGGTCGGTCCTGTGGCCCGGTGCAACGGTGCTCGACGGCGTGACGATCGGCGAGCGTTGCGTGCTGCACGCCGGCTGCGTCGTGGGCGCCGACGGTTTCGGCTTCGAGCCGACGCCGCGCGGTTGGATCAAGATCCCGCAGTGCGGCACGGTCGTGCTCGAAGACGACGTCGAACTCGGCGCCAACGCGACCGTGGATCGCGGCCGCTTCGGCGCGACGCGCATCGGCCGCGGCAGCAAGCTCGACAATCTCGTGCACATCGCGCACAACGTGCAAGTCGGCCCGGACTGCGTGATGGCGGCCCAGGCCGGAATCGCCGGGTCCGCGCAGCTCGCGCGCGGTGTCGTCGTCGGCGGTCAGGTCGGCATCGGCGGCCACGTCAAGATCGCGAGCGGCGTGCGCCTCGCGGGGCAGAGCGGCGCCTACGGCGACATCGCCGAGGCCGGCGACTACCTCGATTCACCTGCGCGCCCCAAACGCGAAGTGTTGCGCCGCATGGCGGCCGCCGGTCGCTCCGAGGAACTGCGGCGCCGCGTGCGCGAACTCGAGGAACGCCTCGCCGCCCTGGAGGGCCGTACCACGTGAGGATGCAACGCACACTGCGCACGCCCGTCGAGTTCTCGGGCATCGCGCTGCACAGCGGCGAGACGATCCACGCGCGCGTTCTGCCGGCGCCGCCGGGCACGGGCGTCGAATTCGTACGCACGGACCTGCCGGGCGCGCCGCCGATCCCGGCCCACATCAGCTACCGCAGTCCGAAGGAGCGCCGCACACGCCTCCAGCGCGGCACGGCGCAGGTCGACACCGTCGAGCACCTGCTCGCCGCGTGCAGCGGTCTCGGGCTCGACAACGCGACCGTCGAACTCTCGGGGCAGGAGCTGCCCGGCATGGACGGCAGTTCTTCGCCGTTCGTCGAGATCTTCAAGCGCGCCGGTCTCGTCGATCAGAAGCAGCCCGCCCGGGTCTTCCGGCTCGAACAGCCCGTCTACGTGCGAGAGGGCAACGCGACGCTGGTGGCGCTCCCGATCGAGCAACCGGTGCTGCGCTTGCAATACGTCGCGACGTTCGACGGTCAGAGCGCCCACGGCGGCGGCCAGGGCGGTGCGCTCCAGTTCGACCTCACGCCCGAGGTCTTCGAGAACGAGATCGCGCGCGCGCGCACGTTCTGCTTGGCGTCGGAGGTCGAAGCCTTGCGCGCCGCCGGCCTCGGCAAGGGCGCAACCCGCGAGAACACGGTCGTCGTCGGCGACGGCGAGACCGTGTTGCGCATGGACCACGAGCCCGTGCGCCACAAGGTGCTCGACCTGATCGGTGACTTGCACCTGCTCGGTGCCGAGCTCTGCGCGCACGTCATCGCCACACGTTCCGGCCACGCGTTGAACGCCGAACTCGTGCGCCAACTGCACGATCTGATGCAGGCGGAGGAGAGCGGCGGACTCGTCGCTCGCGAGTCCGGTATGGACATTCGCGAGGTGATGCGCATGTTGCCGCATCGCTATCCGTTCCTGTTGATCGACCGCGTCCTCGAGATCGAAGGCTTCCAACGCGCCGTCGCGATCAAGAACGTCACGATCAACGAGCCGTACTTCCAAGGCCACTTCCCCGATGCGCCCCTCATGCCGGGGGTCTTGCAGCTCGAGGCCATGGCACAGCTCGCCGGTGTGCTCCTTCTGCGCAAGATGGAGAACACCGGCAAACTCGCCGTCCTCTGGGCGATCGACAAGGTGAAGCTGCGTGCGCCGGTCCAACCCGGCGACCAACTGCGCATCGAAGTCGAGACACAACGGATGAAGGACCAGTTCAGTCAAGTGCGCGGCGTCGGCACCGTGGGCGGACGCACCGTCTGCGAAGCGATCTTGACCTTCACGATGGTCGAGGCGTGAACCTCCACGGCACAGCGCGTGAACACACGCACGTCATGAGCGCACCCACCAGCATCCACCCGACCGCGATCCTCGGCGAGGGCGTCGAACTCGGCGTCGGCGTGAAGATCGGACCGCACAGCGTCATCGCCCCGGGGACGCGCATCGGCGACCACTCGGACATCGGCCCGCAAGTCGTCCTCGACGGCGTCACCACCATCGGTGCGCGCAACCGCATCGGGCCGAAGGTCAACATCCACGGTGTCACGACGCTCGGTGACGACAACGTCGTGTTCGGGCAGGCCAGCCTCGGTACCGCGCCCCAAGACCTCTCGTACCGCGGCGAGGCGACGTGCCTCGTCATCGGCGATCGCAACGTGGTTCGCGAGTTCGTGACGATCAACCGCGGCACCGTCAAGGGCGGCGGCTTCACGACGATCGGCAGCGACAACCTCTTCATGGCGTGCTGCCACGTGGCGCACGACTGTGAGATCGCCGATCACGTGATCATGGCCAACAACGTGCTCCTCGCAGGTCACGTCAAGGTCGGCCGGCGCGCCAACATCTCCGGTCACACGGGTGCGCACCACTTCGTGACGATCGGTGCCTACGCCTACGTCGGCGGCATGACGCGCATGGTGCAGGACGTGCCGCCGTTCATGATCGTCGAGGGGCACCCGAGCCGCGTGCGCGGCGTGAACGTGGTGGGGCTCGAGCGCGGCGGCAAGTCGCCAGAAGCCATCGCCACGCTGCGCGATGCGTACAAGCAGATCTATCGCAATCGCGACGCCACGGAAACGCGTCGGCAGATCCTGGATCGACTCGAGGCCTCCAACATCGACAGCGAGGAAGTGCGCGAGCTGGTCTCCGCACTGCGCGACACCGAGAACGGCGTCAAGGGCCGGCACCGGGAGGCATTGCGCGAGGAGTTCACACGCATCGGTCGCCAGCGCATCCTCGGAGAGCCCCGCGAGTGAGCGCTCCCGATCGACGGCGGTGAGCCCGTCGCCGCTGCCCGAGAAGCGCACACCGACCCCGCGCCCACTTCCGCCGCGCGTGTTCTCACCGCTTCAGGTTCCTCGGCCGGAGTGGACACCACGAACGGCGAGCAGGGCGGACGCGGAAGCACTTTCCGTCGCGCGGCGAGAATGCGCGCAAGTGGTGCGCACCGCGGACTTGGGTACATCGGTCGCTGTGCGCGACGTGCGTGCGGGACCGCCGATGTCCCGATGCCCTGTTCGCGACGGAGCGGGTTGGTAGAGTCTCGATCTCCTGGCTGCACGCGTGATTCGACGCGATGCTCTCGTTCCTAATGCTCACCTACAGGGCCACAGTCGATGCGCGCGGCAACCCCGCGCCGTGTCGGGCCCACCTGGACCGAGAGGTTCAGGGCACCGTCGACACGGTGCGGCTGGGGTTTCACTCGGCGCGCTGACGGGCGCCGGTCGCGCGGCGCCATCGGCGTGACGGGCGACGTCGCCACCTGCTCGGCCGCGGACAACCGCGCCACACCGAGGCCAACACGCTTCTCATGCGCATTCTCGTCGTCCTCGCGCTGACCGCCGCACTCGTCTGGGCCGGTTTCGAGCTCTTCCGCAAGGACGCGCCGCCGGTCCACGGGTCGTCGACACCGACGGCGAACGACAGCGGCGCGGACAATGCGTCGCGAGCTGCGGTCGGCGACACCGCGCCGGTGATTCCCGACGAGACGCCGATCGTGCCCATCGTCGAGCCTGCGCCGGCCGTGGATGCCAACCCGTTCGACCGCCCGGCCGTTGCGCTGGGTGTGTCCGAGCGTGCGTCGATCGACGGTGGGGGACGACTCGCGCACCGCCGATTCGACGAATTCCTCGGCACTCTCGACTCGGGCACCTTGGCGCTGCCGGTCGCCCGCGAAGAGGTCTTGCGCTGCCTCGTCGAGGCTCTCGCCGGGCGCACCGACATGGCCAACGATCAGGCAGCGGTGCTGTACGAACGTGGTCTGTTGGGCGAGCGCGACGTCGCGCTGCTCCAAGCCGCACTCGGCCGCGCCGCGCCGCCGGGTCCGGGAGGCGCGATCGACGCTCTCGATCTCGGTGCCGAGCTCGCTGTCGTCGCACGCGCCGCCGAGCACCACGCCGCACGCGGTGAATTGCCTGCAGCCGCTCGGCTGCTCTCGCGCTTCTTCGAGGCCGAGCTCGACGCGCCGTGGGAAACGTCGCCGACCGATCTCGAAGCGGCCGTTGGACTGCTGCGCGACATCCACCGGCGCTACCGCTGGGATCCGCGCATCGAGTGGCCGCACGTCGAACTCACCGTCGAGTCGGGCGAAGGCCTGACCAACGTGCGTCAGCGCGCACTCGCGTTGCGGCCGGGGGTCCCGCTGTCCACGGGGCTGATCGCCCGCGCCAATCGTCTCTCCGGAGCAACGATCCACCCCGGCCAGGTGCTGCGCATTCCCACCGAGCCCGTGACGGTGCTGGTGGATGTCAGCAAGAAGTGGCTGCTCTATCGGATCGGTTCGGACGTCGTCGAAGCTTGGCCCGTCGGCACCGGTGCCGACGGCAAGGAGACACTGCTCGGGGAGTTCGTCGTCGGCCTCAAACAGACCGATCCGACGTGGTGGCCGCGCAACAAGGAACCGGTCCCGTTCGGACATCCGGACAATCCGCTGGGCACGCGCTGGTTGGGTTGGCGTGTGCCTGGAACCGCCAGCGACACGTCGTTCGGCTTCCACGGCACGTGGGAGCCCGAGTCGATCGGTCACGCCGCAAGCGAAGGCTGCGTGCGGTTGCGCAACGAGGACGTCGAGGTGCTGTTCGAGATCTTGCCGCAGGACTCGCGCTTCGTCGTTCGTCCCTGACGGCGTCGAGGCGGAGCCGTGCGCGCGCCGGCACATCCACGCGGCTTCGTGAACGGGTGGGACGCGTCCGACGACGGCGTCCGTGCGAGCGCGCACGTCCACGCCCTCCGACTTCCGCGACACGCTGGGAGCGCTGCCGACGTGTGAGCGTCGAACCATCGCGCGCGATGGCGATCGAGCAGCACGCGCGCTCCGATCCGCCCCAGCGCCTTCGAATCGTCCCCGAGCGCTGTGCGGGCCGGCCGCAACTCCGTGCAACGCGAGCGCGCATGCGGCGCGTCTCGGCCACGCGCGTCGAGAAAGCCGAAGTTCGCGTCGAAGCGGCACGTCGAAGCGGCACGTCGAAGCGGCACGTCGAAGCGGCGACGCGCCGCCACGGGCATCCTCGAAACCGTCGATCGAGGGCGCGTGCGTGAGCCTGGGATCTCTCGCGGCAGCGGAGGCACGTGCTGAGCTCACACTCCGGAGCCGGCGCACCCGCGGTCTGTTCCGAAGCGGCGGCCGACACCCACCAGGGTGTCGAGGCCGGTAGCGGCCGATTCGCTGCGGCGCGTTCCACCTTGCGTGCGTGCCGACCGTGCGTGCGTGCCCACCGTGAGCCGCGCGCAACGCGACGCGCGCCAAACTCCCACAGCGCCGCCATTCCGGGGGGGCGCCTGTCACGGCCTTCGTGCGCAGCGCAGAACGTCGACGTGTGCACAACGCGCACCAGCCAAGCGCGTTCTGCGTCGAGGCGCGGTGCATGCCGCCGTGCGCGCGAGTCGCAAGAAGACGGCGGACGGCACGTGGCTCGACGGCACATGCACGGTGCGTGGAGTTGTGCAGCGCAGCACAGCAAGTCGCTGCCCATTCGGCGAATGTGGCCATTTTGCGCGTATTGCAATCTCCTACAACGCGAGTCGGCGAGGCCGCTCTGCGAAGCCGTGGGGGACCTACTGGCGGGCCGATCCATGCCCGCCTTCCCGTTGCCTTCGCGACACGAGACCCACAGACCGCGCGCATGGCAGCCGCCCACGAGCGAACTTCGGGCGAGCGTGCTCCGAACGCAGCAGAAACGCGCGCTCCGACCTCCGGGCGACCCGGGCAGCCCCACCCAAAGCCCGGGAGGTGCCGAGCCGTTCCTCGCGACGCGGCATCGCCAGACCTCGGTAGCGGGGTCCTCGACACTGGGCAGCGGTCCCAGACGCCCATGCCCGCGCCCCGCCTGGGCCGCCGAGTGCGCCCACCTCAAAGGCCAGCGCTCCGTAAATGACTTCTTTCCAGAGCTTTAGAGCGCACAGATCAACGGCGTCGCCGCGGGGCGAAGCTCGACCGACCCGTGCGCCCGGTCACGGGAGCACGCCAACTCCACACCCTGCGCGGGTGCATCTCGAGCTCCCGCGAGGCCCGATTCCAAGCTCTCTGCAGGCCCAACAAGCCCCCGTGCGAGAAAAGTTCACGTTGCTAACCCACTTTTCCACAGTCCTTTACGGCGCCATCGCACCAAAACTTCACGAACCCACCACGGGACCGTTGACCGAGCCGAGCGGATCCCTATTCTCTCCCCTCCCTGAACGACGAAACGGGACGCGACGCGACGCACCGCACGGTGCGAAACGAGGTGCGCGGCCCGCTGAGACGGTGAGGGGCGCCGACCGCGAGGCACTGCCTTGTGACGACGCGCGCAGCCGGGAACGGCGCGCGGAAGCTCCTTCGAACACAGAACATGGACGCGTCGTGCCCCGAGCACGCGCCGCAGGCCTCCCAAAAGATCTGCGACGCTGCGGGAGTTGTCGGCGCGCCCAACCAGTTCTTTGACAATCTGGGTGACCTTTGAACCTGTGCGAGCATCGGTCGCGCTGGCCTCGCACGCTTCGGCGTGGCGACGACAGGCGACCAAAACAATCCAAAGAGCAAGACAAACACTCACGAAGGGTTTGATCCTGGCTCAGAGCGAACGTTAGCGGTGTGGATTAGGCATGCAAGTCGCGCGCGAAAGCCTTCGGGCAAGTAAAGCGGCGGACGGGTGAGTAACACGTAACCAACCTACCCTCGAGACTGGAATAACCACTGGAAACGGTGGGTAATGCCGGATGGTCCAGCTGGGCGGCATCGCCTGGCTGGTAAATGGCTTCGGCTGCTGGAGGAGGGGGTTGCGGGCTATTAGCTAGTTGGCGGGGTAATGGCCCACCAAGGCTATGATGGCTAACAGGTCTGAGAGGACGATCTGTCACACTGGGACTGAGACACTGCCCAGACTCCTACGGGAGGCTGCAGTCGAGAATCTTCCGCAATGGGCGAAAGCCTGACGGAGCGACACCGCGTGTGGGATGAAGGCCTTAGGGTTGTAAACCACTGTCACGCCATAGGAATCCGGCTTCGGCCGTTGACCAAAGCGAAAGGAAGCACCGGCTAACTCCGTGCCAGCAGCCGCGGTAAGACGGAGGGTGCAAACGTTGCTCGGAATCACTGGGCATAAAGCGCACGTAGGCGGTTACCTAAGTTGGATGTGAAATCCCGTGGCTCAACCATGGAACTGCATCCGATACTGGGCGACTTGAGGAAGGTTGGGGTGAGTGGAACTCCAGGTGGAGCGGTGAAATGCGTAGATATCTGGAGGAACACCGGTGGCGAAAGCGGCTCACTGGACCTTTACTGACGCTGAGGTGCGAAAGCTAGGGGAGCAAACGGGATTAGATACCCCGGTAGTCCTAGCTGTAAACGATGGGCACTAGGTAAGGGGCCTCCTATGGGCTCCTTGCCGTAGCTAATGTGTTAAGTGCCCCGCCTGGGGAGTACGCTCGCAAGGGTAAAACTCAAAGGAATTGACGGGGGCTCACACAAGCGGTGGAGAATGTGGTTTAATTCGAAGCAACGCGAAGAACCTTACCTGGCCTTGACATGTACGGATTAGTCCTGTGAAAGCAGGATAACGGCTCCTTCGGGAGCAGGAACGTATGCAGGTGTTGCATGGCTGTCGTCAGC
>JBIKNC010000339.1:0-3252 GCA_044358925.1 Planctomycetota bacterium
GCGCGAGGCTGGCCGCGATCGCTTCGGCCTCGGCGTCGACGTCGACACCGAGGATGTCGTCACTCACGAGGAGCGCATCGAGCTCCGCGCGTTCATGTGTGTCCATTCGCCCGAGCTCGTGCTCGGCGAGCAACTCGTGCAACCGCTGCATGGCGTTCGATCGGCGCTCGTTCACGCGCGGCCTCCTCGCGAGGTCGTGCGAGCGCTGCCGGCGCGGCGCTGGGCGAGCAGTTCGCGCGCGGCGGCCAGTCCGCGGCGCGCGTGGGTCTTGACCGTGCCGAGCGGCAGGCCCGTGCGGTCGGCGATCTCGGAGTGGGAGAGTCCGTCCATCAACGACAGGCGCAGGACGCGGCGTTGTTCGGGGCGCAGCTCGGCGAGCAGTGCGCGCGCCAACTGGACCTCGTCATTGGTGTCGACCGCGTCGAGGTTCGTGTCGTTGACGGCCAGGGTGTCGGGTTCCGTGTCCGACGTGTCGCGCGTGCGCCGCACGCGGCGGCGCAGGGTGTCGATCGCACGTCGGCGCGCCACGAGGGCCACGAAGCCGGCTTCGCTCGAACGCGTCGAGTCGAAGCGCGCGGCCTCGAGCCACAGGGTCGTGAAGATCTCCTGCACGGCGTCCTCGGCCAGGTCGCGGTCGTACACGACGCTCTTGACGACGGACCAGACGAGCGGGCCGTAGCGCTCGAGGCAGGCCTCGACAGCCCGCTGTTCCCCCGCGGCGACGCGGGCGAGCAGGCCGTCCTCGGTGCGGGCGGGATCCATGGTCGCGAGAGGGGAGGCGAGAGAGAGTCGTCGAAGAGCCGGGTGCGGCGCAAGGCGAACCTGTGCGTCGTGCTCGGCGCGGCACGTGTTCCCACGGAGGGCGCGGTCGTGTGAGAGGTGTGCGATGACGGTCATGGCCCAGGACATGAGGTGTTCGCTGCAACCCAGCGCGCGGTTTCGATCGGAGCGCCGCGCGGGCTACCTTCTCGCGCCCGTGCCCGCCCTCGACACCCTGTTCAACCGACGCGGCGTCGCCCGAGCCGTGCTCGTCGCCTGGCTCGTGGGCTCCGTCGCCGCGCCCCTCGCCGCCCAGGAGGCGCCGCGCCCGCGCGTCGGGCTCGTGCTCTCCTCGGGCGGCGCCCGGGGCCTGGCACACGTCGGCGCACTCGCGGCGTTCGAGGAACTGCGCGTGCCGGTCGACCTCGTGGTCGGCACCGAGGTGGGGGCGCTCGTCGGCGGCTTCCATGCGAGCGGCCTCGACGCGGCGACGACGGGCGAGCTGCTCTCGCGGCCGCTGTGGATCGACGCGCTGCGCGGCCAGGCCCTGCGCCGCAGCAAGAGCTGGCGCCAGCGTTCGGTCGACCGCGACTTCCTGATCGACCTGCCGCTGGCGGTCGGGCCGGACGGGCCGGGGCTCGCGAAGGGTCTGATCGACACACGCTGGATCGCGTGGTTCGTCGGGAGTTCGACCATGCCGGTCCTCGGGACGCGCGAGTTCGACGCGCTGCCGACGCGCTTTCGATCCGTGGTCGTCGATCCGCTGACCGGCGACGTGGTCGCCCTCGCGAGCGGCGACATTTCGGCTGCCATCGTCGCGGGTCTCTCGACGCCGGGGCGCCACGGGCCGGTCGAGATCGACGGGCGGCTGTTCGTGACGGGCGCGGTGCTCGCGCCGATCCCGGTGCGCACGGCGCTCGACGCGGGCTGCGAGACCTTGATCGTGATCGACTGCGCGCGCGAGATCGACGCGCCGCAGCGCCTTGCCACCTTCACGACCTCGGCCGCGCACGTCGCGGTGCTCGCCGGTGCGCGCTCGCGGCGCGAGGCGCGCTCACTGCTGCGTTCGCACGACCTGTGGATCGAACCGCACATCGACGGCATCGGTGAGGAGCGCTTCGTCGACGTCGCGTCGATCGTCGCACTCGGACGCGAAGCGGTGCTCGCGCGCGCGGACGAGTTCGCGCACCTCGCGCTCGACGAAGAGGACTGGGCCGCACATCTCGCGGCGCGCGCGCAGCGAGTGCCGGTGATGCCGGTGATCGGACACGTGCGCATCGAGGACGAGACCGGACTCGACGCGAGTGTCTTCGAGGCGCGCATGGAGAGCGATCCGGGCGAGCGCGTCGATCCGGACGTGCTCGCACAGGACCTGCTGCGGCTCTACGGCCTCGACTACCACGAGCGCATCGAGCCGCGCCTCGAGCCGAACGACGACGGCACGTCGGACCTCGTCCTCGAAACGCACACGAACGACGACGACCTGTGGAACCTGCGCGGCGGCGTCGCGTTCGAGGGCGTGCTCGGTCGCGACGCGACGATCGTGTTCGGCACGTCGTTCACGCTGCGGCCGCTGGACGGGCGTGGCGCCGAGTGGCGCAACCGCGTCGAGGTCGGCAGCCGAGTACTAGTGTTCTCGGAGTACTGGCAGCCGCTCGATCCGAGTGCGCGCTGGTTCGTCGCACCGGCGGTGGGTTTCGAACAGGAGCGGCTCGAGATCTCGAGCGGCGACACGACCCTCGCGAGTTACGACGCGACGGCACTCGCGGCGCGGCTCGACGCCGGTCGTGTGCTCGGTGAGTGGGCCGAGGCGCGCATCGGACTCGTGCAGGCGATCGGTGAACTGGACCTCGCGATCGGCGATCCGGCGACGCTCGTGCAGAGTGAGCGCTTCGACGAGGGCTTCCTGCAAGCCTCCGTGACGATCGACACACTCGACTCGCTCGCGTTGCCGCGCGAAGGTTGGGTCGGGCGTGTCGCGTACCGCTCGCCCGTGCGTTTCCTCGAAGGCGACGACCTTCAGTACCTGACGGCACAGATCGACCGCGCGTCGACGTTCGGGCGCACGACGATCCTCGCGGGCGGCGAGTTCGACACCGCGCTCGACGACGAGACGGCGCAGCAGAACTCGTTCCAACTCGGCGGCTTCCTGCGCCTCTCGGGGCTCGGGCGCGACACGCTCGGCGGTCCGCACGCGGGCCTCGTGCGGCTCGTGGGTTGGCACGCGCTGGGTGTGCGCGATCTGGAGCGCGCCGCCGTCGAGTGGAACGTGGGTGCGTCGATCGAGGCGGGAGCCACGTGGCTCGACCGCAGCGACATCTCCGTGTCCGACCTGCGCCTCGGCGGTTCGTTGTTCGTCGCGCTCGAGACCTTGGTGGGCCCGATCTTCGCCGGCGTCGGCTACACGGAGCCCGACGAGGTCGCGGTCTTCATCGCGTTCGGCAACCAGTTCGCCGACTGGGACACGTTCTGAGCGAGGCTCGTGACGGGTAC
>JBIKNC010000340.1:0-3248 GCA_044358925.1 Planctomycetota bacterium
CGCCATCCAGCTCACCAGCTCGAACACCTCGCCGGTCTGGTCGAGGCGCGCCTTGATCGCCTCTCCCATTGAGTAGATCCCGAGCATGCCAGCCGGCACGTCCTTCGACGACTCGCGCGCTTGGCCGAGCACGGTGGTCGTGATCAGGGCCTTGCCGCCCTCGAAGCGCACCTTCGTCACCGTCTCTTGCGACGACATGAGCGTGCGCGAATCGACCGAGATCGGCGCGCCGCCGAGTGCCTCGATGTAGGTCTGCTCCGACTCGATCACCACCTCCGAACCGAGGCGGCTGATGCGCATGCGCGTCTCCATGGACGTGCGGACGAGAGGCGCATCCGCCGTGCCGGCGCGTTCGCTCTTCGTGTGCACGAAACCGACGTCGCCGCCGGCCATGTTGACGATCGACCAGTCCTCGTACAGGACTTCGCCCGCGTCCTGGCCGAAGGCGCCGCGCGGGGCGCTGCACACGAAGACGACGAACGAAAGGGCGACGACGAGCAGCTTGAACGTGCGATTCATGGCGAGGCGCCGGGGGGCGGCGCGGCGAGCACTCTACTCGCCCCGCGCCCCGCCGCGCCGCGCCCCGCCGCTACTTCGCGCGCGCTCCGCCGGAGCCACCCGCGGGCAGATTCGCCGCGACCTGCGACAGGTGCGCGAGTTTCTCGCTCAGCTCCGCGAGTTCCTTCTGCAGCGCCACGGGCTTCTGCTTCGAAGCGGCGAGTCGCTCGCGCTCCTCGTTCGAGGCGTCGCGCGCCTCCTCCATGCTGCCGATGATCACGCCGGTGAACAGGTTCAGCATGATCATCGTGCCGAGCATGATGAACGACACGAAGTAGCCCGCCGCGACGATCGGCTGCGCGACCGAGACGCGCGCGGAGCCCGCGACAGCCTTCCACGAGTCGTCGTAGCCGTGGAAGTCGGAGCCGAGGTACTGCGTGCCGAGCACGTCGTTCCAGCCCTCCAGCGTCAGCACCTGGAAGAGCGTCAGCATCGTCTCGTGCAGCGTGCCGAAGCGAATCGGGTCGTTCTGGCCGAACAGGTAGGTGCCCATGATCGCGTACACGTAGAAGTGCATCGCGAGCAGCATCCCGACCCACACGAGCGACGGGATCGATTTGAGCAGCGCGGTGACGAGCACCTGCAGCCGCGGCTGCGTCGTCACGAGGCGTAGCGTGCGCAGGATGCGCGCGAGGCGCAGCACGGCGGCGAACTCGTTGTCCGCCGACATGAAACAGGCCGCGATGATGATGAAGTCGAAGACGTTCCAGGCCGAGAGGAAGTAGCGCCAGGGCTTGCTTCCGAACGCTCCGATGCGGATCGCCGCCTCGGCGACGAAGTACCACAGGATGACGTCCTGGGCGAGGTCGACCGCGTGGCGCAGCGGGGACAGTTCGCCGTCGTCCAGGTACGAGTCGACACCGACCAGCGCGCCCGCGACGAGGATCGCGATGATCGTCAGGTTGTTGAACAGGCGCGAGTGGACGAGGCGTCCGAGTGCGCCGACCTTGCCGTCGTCGTCTTCCTTCTCCGGGAGTGCGTTCGTGGCTTCGAGCATGTCGTCGTTGTTCCGGGTGGGCGGCGGGTGGTTCGACACGAACCGGTTGCGAGGGTGCTTCGAGGCGATGCTCGCGCGCGGCCTTCGTGGCGCAAGATGACGGGACGATCGGACACGGAGCCGGATCAAGATTCCGTTCGCGCCGACGATCGACGTTCACCATGCACTTCATTCGCCGACTCGCCGTACGTCACGGGCCGCTCGCCGGTGCCTCCGCCTCCGACCTCGCGTTCTCGCGACGCGACGCCTTGCGCGCGTCGCTCGCGGCCGGATCGGCGCTCCTGTTGTCCGCGTGCGGCACCGGCCGACTTGCGGGCCGCGACTCGCGCCGGCGCGTGGTCGTGATCGGCGGCGGATTCGCGGGCCTCGCGTGTGCGTACGAGCTGCTCGCGGCGGGGCACGAGCCGCTCGTGCTCGAGGCGCGGAGCGCGGTCGGCGGGCGCGTGCTCACGTTCGGCGATCTCGTGCCGGAGGCGCTCGTCGAAGGCGGGGCGGAGCTGATCGGCGCGAACCACCCGACGTGGATCGCGTACGCCGAGCGCTTCGGTCTGCCGCTGCGCCCCGTCGACGAGGGCGCGGATCTGGCGGCGCCCATCGCGGTCGGTGGGCGGCTGCTGTCGGACGCCGAGGCGGAGAGTGTGTGGGCCGCCCTGGAGCCGGCGCTCGCCTCGTCGTGTGCAGCGGCGCGCGAGATCGACGCTCAGGCACCGTGGAACTCGCCGCGCGCCGCCGAACTCGATGCACAGAGCATCGCGTCGGCCTGGCTCGCGCACCTCGACGCCGATGCGCTCACCCGCGCCGTCGTCGATCAGCAGATCAGCGGCGACAACGGCGTCCCGAACAGCAGCGCGAGCTGGCTCGGCATGCTCGCCGCGGTCAAAGGCGGCGGCCTCGAGGCCTTCTGGACAGACAGCGAGGCCTTTCGTTGCGCGTCGGGCAACCAGAGCCTCGCGCACGCCCTCGCGCGCGAACTCGGCGAGCGTGTGCGCGTCGCGACACCGGTCGTCGGCATCGACACGAGTGGCGCGTCCGTGCGCGTGCGCCTGGCGGGCGGCGAGTTCATGGAGGCCGACGACGTCGTGCTCGCCGTGCCACCGACCGTCTGGGGCGAGATCGACTTCGAACCCGCGCTGCCCACCGACCTCGCGCCGCAGATGGGCCGCGCGACGAAGTTCCTGACGCACGTGCGGCGGCGTTTCTGGCTCGCCGAGGGCCGCAGCGCCTACTCGCAGTCGAGCGGCCCGTTCTCGTGGACGTGGGAGAGCACGGACGGCCAAGACCTCGCCGTCGCGAGCGGCGCCGGACTCACGGCGTTCAGCGGCGGTCCGGCGGCGGACGTGGGCCTGGCGGTCGCGTCGGCGGAGCGCGAGCGCGTGTTCGTCGACGAACTCGAACGTCTGCAACCCGGTGCGCGGGCCGCGGTGCTCGCCACGCGTTTCATGGACTGGCCGAACACGCCGCGCACGCGCGCCGGCTATTCGTTCCCTGCGCCCGGCGACATCACGCGCGTCGGCGAGCGTCTGCGCAGCGGCATCGGTCGTGTGCACTTCGCCGGCGAACACACGAGCCACGCGTTCCCCGGCTACATGGAAGGCGCGTTGTCGAGCGGGGTCCGCGTCGCGCGTCAACTCGCGTGACGCGTACGGTGTCCGACGCGTAGCCGGCAGTACGGTGCCGCACCAAAAACTGCCAG
>JBIKNC010000134.1:0-11925 GCA_044358925.1 Planctomycetota bacterium
TCCGTTCGGCTGATTCGTCAGCACGCAGATCGCGTCGGCGTGCGTGTGGTCGACGAACTTCGCGGGCAGGAACGCGTGCAGCAGCGTCTCGACCGACGGCGTCGGAGCGTTCGAATCGAGCAGCCGACCGCGAAGTTGGTTGACCATCTCCTCGTCGGAGAGCTTCGCCAACTTGCGCAGCGCGAGCAGCGGCGCCATGTCGCAGGCGGGCAGGCCGGCCGGCTCGATCGTCGCGAGGTCCCAGCCCGAGCCCTTCACACACACGACGTCGAGGTCGCGCCCGAGCACGTCACGGACCTTCGTCTTGACCGAGGTGTTGCCGCCCCCGTGCAGCACCAGGTCGTCGTCGGCGCCGATCAGGCGCGAGGTGTACGTCCGCAGCGCGATGTCGCGGCCGACGGCGGCGTAGCGGGTGACGAATTCCTGGGCCTCGGAGTCTTTCCAGCGGCTCTGCATCGGGGGGGCGCGGTTCTGCCGCGCGAGTGCCGCGCGGGGGGCGCGGATGGTAACGGCGCGCACCCGCAGCCGAGCCCGGCGGCGTAGTCTCGACGGTCACCATGGAACGTCGCTCGCTCGCTCGTCTGGTCGTCGCCGCGCTCGCCGCGGGCGGACTTCTGTGGTTGATGACGTCGCGCTCGGGCGGCGACGGTGTGATCGATCGCAGCGCGCGCACGTGGGTCGACGGCGAGGATCCGGAACTCGCCGGGAGCGCGGCGACGAAAGCTGACGTGGTGGCGACCGACAACGACGCGGCGGCACGCGAATCCGCCGCACCCGACGTCGAGCCCCTCGAAACAGCTCCGTCCGAGGAGGCGGGCGCCGGCGCTGCGACCGAGCCGAGCGTCGTCGACCTCGTCGTGCCGGGGATCGAGTTGCGACGACAAAGGAGCCGCACTCGCACGGCCGAGCTCGAGATCGAGTTCACGGGTACGTTGTTCGACGCTCGTGTGTTCCCGACCTGGATCACACTCGTCGACGGAGCTCACTCGCGCACGCGCCGCGTCGTCTGTGTCGATCGCGCGCATCGCCCGCGCGTCCGATTCGACGATCTCTCCGGTTCGGTTGCCGTGTCGATCGAGTTCACCGACGCCGCTCCGATCGAAGTCACCTACGCGAACGGGGGCATCTCGCGGCGACTCGTCATCGATCTCGATCGCTGTCAGCGTGCGCTCCTCGTCGAGGCACGCTTTGCCGTTGCGCCCACGCGTGACCGACTCGCAACCGCCGCCTCGTTGAACACGTCGGAGGAAGCCCGACTGTTCGGCGGCGACGTCGAGCGGACCGTGTGGTTCGCTCTCGCCGAGGGGCGTGGAACTCCGCTCGCGAGTCTCGGGCTGTCCGCGCTCGACGATGTCCTCGACGTCGTGGCGAGTAGGCCCGTCGCGAGTCTCTTCCTGCCGCTCACCGACGACGGCGACACGTACACGAGCGGAGACGCCACCGTTGTCGTCGGGCGCGGATGGAGGGAGGACCTCCTTGTACCACTGACAGGCTGGCCGAGGTTGATGAACGTGAAGGTCGAACCCGCAGTCGATGCATTCCGCGGTGCCTACACACGCACGTCCGTGGTGAACCTCGAAGTACTCGAATATCGCGCCAACAAGGGATTCGAAGTGACATTCGAGATCGACCTGCCATCTTCGGGCGCCGCTCCTCGCGAGCTCGAAATCGTTGGGTACGGACTCGGTCGCGCCGACGGCGCTCCGTCGTTCGTGCGCACGGCTCTCCCGATCGCGTACGACGCTCACACACCCACGGCGCGTTGCTCCCTCGACTTCGCGAACTTCGTCGTGCCGCTCCGTGTCATGTTGCGCGTCGACGGTTGTCGGCCGCAGTTCGTGGACGGGCACGAGTTCCCGAGCGGATTTCAGCAACGCCTCGAGTTCGTGACCGGGAGCGGCGGCATCGTCCTCGCACGCTACGAGAACGAGCGCATGCGCCGGGACTCGGCAGTGCCCGCGCACTTCGACGTGCGTTGGAACGACACGATCGAGCGGCTCGACGCGCTCGGTTTCGCCGAGTTCGCGAGCGACTCGAGCGCGAACTTCGAAGTCGAGTTGGTCGAGCCTGACGCGGCGAACCGCAACGACCGATTGTCGACAAGCATCACTGCGGATTCACGAGTCCTCGCACCCGGAGTAGTCGAACTCGTCATCGATGCGTACTGAAGGAGCGAGTGCCGCTCTTCAGGCCACGCTGGTCGATTGCGGCGGGACCTGCCGCGCGAAGCCGCGCCACAGCAGGAACAGGCCGATCGAGCCGAACACGAATCCGAAGCCGGTCATCCACCAGGCGTCGTCGGCGCCGCCGCGCTCGACCACGGCGATGGCGGGCTCGTGCGGGTCGACGTAGACCTCGAACTCGCGGCCCACCGGGTACTGCGCGGCGAGGGCGTCGGCATCGGCGCGGCGCCCGAAACTCGGCGACCGCGCGAAGGCCGGGATGGCGGAGACCTTCCAATTGCGCCCGAGGTGTTCGACGCCGTCGACCTGGTAGGCGAAGACGATGTGGACCTTGTGGCGGCGGCTGTTCTTCGTCTTGTACTGCTCGACGTCGATCGTTCGCACGACGGCGGGCGTGGGCACGAACGACTCGCTCGCGTGGGCCTTCTTCAGCGTGACCGGCCCGAGCCATGCCCCGCACACGAGACCGATGAGGGTGAAGAGCGTGCCGAGGATCAGGCCGATGGCGCGTCGGCTCTGGGGGGAGGCGGACTTCTTCTTCATGTGCAGTGGTGTGGGCCGCGAGCGAGCGCGCAGCTACGCGGGCGGCGGCGCGACCATTCGATCGACGGCGCGTCGGAAGATGAACGGACGCGCTACCGTCCGCCGCAGCGATGAACCGTGGATCCGCTTCGGAGCACGCCGTGCGGCGCGTGGGGATCGTGGCACTGGTGCTCGCGGCGCTCTTCGGCGGTGTCTGGTTCCTCGCGGGCGACGGAGCGGACCCGCAGCGTGCGCCCTGCGCGCCGAGCGCGACGGCGCACGACGAGCCGCGAGCGGCCGTGGAGTTGGCCGAAGTGGAATCGCGGCGCGTGGAGCCGCCGGTGCGCGAGGAAGCGGATGGTGGAGCGAGCGTTGCGTCCGAGCCCGAAGCCGCGCGCACGGACGAGTCCGCGGCGGAGGTCGAGCCGGTCGCGTTCGCGCTCGACGCCCAGCCGGCCGTCGTCGACGTGCGCCACGAAACGGCCGGGTCACCCGGGACACAGTTCGTGCTCGAGATCGAGCACCACACGAGCGACTTGGCCTTGGACCGCTCGCTCGTCCACGCGACCGTGCGCCAGCCCGCCTTCCTCGAACTCGATGCGCACTGGACGGATGTCGGGGGCCGCCGCGAAGTGCGCCGCATGCTCGGCGACATCGAGATGTGGTCGTGGTGGTTCGCCGCGGGCGGGCTCGAACCGGGCCTCGTCTCCTGGCGCGTCGACCTCGGTGTGTGCGGCGTCTTCGGCGGACGTACACGCATCGAGAGCGGGCGCACGGCCGTCGTCGTCGACCTCGCTCGCATCGGCGGCGACGCTGCGATCGTTCAGGTCTTCGACCGCTTCGTTCCCGACGACGCGTGGCGATCCGAATTCGCGAGTGAAGACTTCGCCGTCGAACGAATCGCCAAGGGCGAGGCATCGCGATGGCCAGCGCCCGACGACGACCTCGCACTCGTCGAGTTCCGCCGCTGCGAGCCGTGGGTCGAACTCCTCGACGCGGACGGCTCGCGGCTCGCGGGCTTCCCACTCGAGGTGCACGAGTGCGAACTCGTTCCGGGCCTCGCGGACGCACTCGACCCGTTCGCCGCACCGCTTTCACTCGGGACCTTCGGCGCCGGCAACGCCGTCGGACTACGCGTCGTCGCCGGTGTGCCGCGGCCGTTCGTGTACGAGACCGACCACCGCGTGCTCGCGGACGGCAGTCTGCGTTTCGAAGCGGCGTTGACCGCGCACACGCCGCCATCGCGGTTCGGTGTGCTGCGACTCGACCTGGGCGCCGCCGAACGGGCACCGGCGGAGGTCACGCTGTGTTTCCACGGCGCCCACAGCCGCTACCTCGCGCCACTCGCGGTCACGCGCCGAGTGGCGACGCGCAGCGACGGCGAGCGCCGCTTCCTCGCGGAGCGCATCGACCTCGCGACGCTGCCGCTGCCGTTGCGGGTGATGGTGCGAGCCGACGGCTGTGCGCCCGAGTTCTTCGATCTCGAGGAGCTGCTCGACCCCGAGCGCACCATCGCCACCAGTTTCGAACTGGGCAGCGGCGGTGTCGTCGTCGCGAGCTACCAGAACAACCCCGCCGAGTACTGGCACTTCGCACCGGCGCGCGGCTTCGACGTCGAGTGGCGCTCCGGTCCGGAGGCAGACGGCGCCGTCCTCGAAGTCGGGCGCCTCGGTTCGCTCGGCGCCTTCGAGTTCCGCTCGACGGACGCGCGCGCGTTCGATGCGGCGCACGTCGCGCTCGGCGCGCTGGAGCCGAACCTGCTGCGCGAGGGCCTGCCGGGCGTGCCCGGTGAGGTCGTCGCGCGGTTCGACGACGTCGCGCCGGGCGTGATCGAGCTGTGGATCCGCGACTGACGGCGCGGGCCGAACGCACTCGAGGCTTCACTCGCGCCGCGCCCGTGGGCGAGACTGACGGCGTGGAGCGTCGCAGCACACCCATTTTCGGAGCGTTGGCGGCGGTGCTCGTCGTCGCGCTGTTGCTCGTCTGGTGGCTGGTCGCGGGCGGCGGCGCCGAGGTGCCGCAGGTGGCTCGCGAGAGTGCGGCGCCGACGAGTGCGCCGTCGGAAGCTCTGGCGGGCAGTGCGGCGAGCGCAGCACCCGCCACAGGTGCGAGTGAACTCGCGGCGCCCGACGAGCCGTCCTTCGCACCGCTCGAGAGCGCGACCGAACTCGCGCCGGTCGCGGGCGAGCGCAGCGTGTCGAGCGGCGACGCGCGCCTCGTCCTCGACGTCGTCGCTTCGCCGATGTGGATCGAGAAACACAGCGTCGTGCGCCTCGGGCCGGCGACGCTCGTGGTGCCGGCGCGCGCCGAGACGTACCTCGGTCAGTGGCGCGGCGACCGTTGGCGCTTCGAACTCGACGGCCTCGCGCCGGGACCGTTCACCGCGCACCTCGCGACGCCGAGTGCGCCGCGCCTCGCGCACACGACCGAGCCGCTCGTCCTCGAACTCGCCGCCGGCGACAACACACACACCGTCGATCTCGGCGGGCGCGGTCAGACCGTGACGTGGGTGCTCGTGTACGACGACGACGCGCGGCGCGAGGTCGCGCGCGTGTTCGGCGAGACGGGCGTCGACTTCTCGCCCGACACGACGGGCGCGAGCGGCGTGTGGGCCGAGCTGCGTTGGTCGGGCACGCCGGTCGCGCTCGCGCCGTTCGAACGCGTCGCGTCGGAGCGCTTCGCCTCGGGCGACATCGCTGAAGCGCGCTTCGACGCGGTGCCCGACGGCGACTACGAGTTGCACGTCGTGTGCGGCCTCGAACGCCACGTGTCGGTGCCCATGGCGAGCGCGCGTGTGCACATCGAACCGGCCTACGTGCGTTCGTCGTACGTGCTCGACTTCGCGCCGCGCACGGAGACCTTCGCGGTCGAGCTGCGTGTCGACGGCGGCGGCTTCCTGCCCGAGTCGATCGACGTCGTCGTGTGCACACTCGTTCCGCGCGCGGTCGCCGAGAGTTCGATCGCTTGGACCTGGAACGCGGCCGTCGTGGACGGCTCGGCGCGTTTCGAGGTGCCGACCTTGCTCGCAGAGCCGCACCGCGTCGTCCTGTCGGGCGAAGGCACACGCCCCGTGTTCGTCGACGGCGAGCGTTTCGCCGCGGGCGGTGCGATCGACGTGCGCTTCGAACGCGGCAGCGGCGGCCTCGTGCTGGGCACCGGCCGCTTCGGCGCGGCGGCGGCGGCGCCCGCGGGCGGCCTCACGTTCGCGTGGCACGGCGAAGAGCACTCACTCGATCTGTTCGGCTGCGCCGAGGTCGCGAGCGACGTCGTGCTGCCGCTCGACGCGACCGTCGTGATCGCGCCGGAGCTGTGGCCCGCGAAGTTCGGTGCGACGGCGCAGGCGCCGCAGCGCGTCGTGCTGCGCGAATTCGGGCGTGTGCTGCTCGTCGACGTCAGGCCGTGACGGCGTCCGCTCGTCCGAGCACGTGCAACTCCTCGTCGGCCAGCGCGAGCCGCTCGAACACCTCGCGCGGCACGTCGCGCGACAAGCGGTAGGTGCGGCCGACGAGTCCGGCCGCGGCGAAGCGTTGCACGACGTCGCGACCGTAGTCGCGCCAGTGGTCGTTCAACTCGGGCAGCGCCGCGCCGTATTCGATCGTCTCCTCGCGCGACGTGTCGGTCGGCACACACACGATCGCGCGGCCGCCCGGCGCGAGCACGCGCGCCAACTCGCGCAGCGCCGCGCGATCGTCGGGCACGTGTTCGAGCACGTGGAAACTCGCCGCGAAGTCGACCGAACCGTCCGGTAGCGGCAGCGCTTGTGCGTCGGCGACGAGCGACACACCCTCGCGCGCACCGTCGATGTCGACGCCTTCGAGGCGGTCGAGGTGGCGTGCGAGCAGGCGCGAGACACCCGGCTCCGGCGCGAAGAGCAGGCGCCGGCCGCTCCCGCGCGCGAGCGTCGAGAACTCGCCCACGAGTTCGTGTTCGAGCAACCACGCGAAGCCGCGGTGGCGCGCGTAGCTCCGGCAGCGCGGGCAGAAGGCGTTGCGCTCGACGTAGCCGGCCGCGCAGTGCGTGAGGAAGCGCGAGCCGCGCCAGCCGCACACGTTGCACTCGACGCGCGCGCGCCCGTTCGCGAGGCCGTTGCCTTCGCGCAGGCGCAGCCACGTGTTGGCGACGACTTCTTCGCGCAGGAAACGCCAGCCCGCACGCGCGCCGCCGACGCGCCACATGGCGGCGCCGCGGCGGAGTTCACGCAGCGCTTTCGCGCCGCTCGGCCAGGTGCGGTGGGGAGCTGTCACCGACAGGAGTCTACGTCGCCGAACGCGTCGGCGAGTTCAGCTCGCGCGTTGCTCGACGGCCAACTCACCAGCCGAACCGACCGCAGCGGTCTGCGCCGGTCGCACGAGCGCTCGCCGCAGCGCCGCCGAGACCGCGATGCGCGCGTCGTCGATCAACGTGTACGCGAGCGGCACCACCCACAACGTGAAGAACGTGCTCGCCGTCAACCCGCCGGCGACGATCGCGCCGAGTGCGTTGTAGGCGATCGAGTTCTTGGGCGGCTCCTCGATGATCATCGGCACGAGACCGAACACGGTCGTCGCCGCGGTCATCAGGATGGGGCGCAGGCGCTGCACCGCGGCCGCGATGACGGCGGCCTTGCGGTCCGGGATCTCATCGCGCAGGCGGTGCACGCAGTCGATCAGCACGATGCCGTTGTTGACGACGACGCCGGCCAGGACGATCAAGCCGATCCAGCCCATCACGTCCATGGGTGTGCCGGTCAGCCGGACCATCCACATGGCGCCGAGGAAGGCGAACGGGATCGTGACGAGCACGCAGAACGGCAGCACGACCGACTCGAAGAGGATGCCCATCAAGAGGAAGACGAGCACGATGGAGAGCGCGAGCGCGCTCAGCATCTCCGCAGCTTCTTCCTCGGCGCGCACGCGGTTCGAACGGTCGCTGCCCGCGCTGTAGCCGCGCGGCAGATCGAGAGCGGCGAGTGCGTTGTAGCCGGCCTCCGTCAGTTCGCCGATGCGCGACGGATCGAGCACTTCGGCCGAGATCTCGAACGTCGTGCGTCCGTCGTCGCGGTAGATCGTGCGCGAGGTGCGCTCGAAGCTGACCTCGGAGACCGACGCGAGCGAGACGCGCCCCGCTTCGGTGAACATCGACAGGTCGCGCAGCGTGGAGAGGCCGGCGACCTCTTCCTCGTCGAACTCCATGATGAACGGCACTTCGCGCCCTTCGTCGTGGAACTCGGACATCGTCGCGCCGCGCAGCGCCCACGAGATGTTCTCGAGCGCCGAACGTGTCGTCAGGCCGAGCGCGAGCGCCTTGTCGCGATCGATGTCGACCTCGATCGATCGTTCGTTCGAGAGCGACTGCGACTCGACCTTGCCGAGCCCGTCGACGCGCGCGAGCAGGTCGATCGCCTGACGGCCGAACTCTTCGAGCTTCTCGCTGTCCGGGCCGCGTAGCACGAAGAACGCGACGTCGCGTGAGAGTTCGCTGGCGCTCTCGCTGTCGGCGAACGACAGTTCGTGCCCGGCCGGCCGCGGCGCCTCGCGGCGGATCACTTCCTCGATGCGGCGCAACTCGGACGGCTTCAGCGGCTTGTCCCAGAAGGCCGTGACGCTGCCGTCCTCGACGTCGAAGCGCACCGACACGTGGGCGATGCCGAGTTCGTCGCGCTTGCTGTCGAGGAAGGCCTCGTGCACGGCGAACTCGCGCGACGCCTCCTCCAGCGTGAAGTCGCTCGTGAAGTCGACCCAGTACTCGACCGAGTCGGACTCTTGGTCCTGCGAGAAGGCGGAGAGCTTCAGCGACGAGAGCGGGTACGCGACCGTCGCGAGGCACAGACACGCGACGGCTGTCGCGGCGATGCGGTGTTCGAGCGACCAGGTCACCAGCGCGCGGTTGCTGCGCTCGACCAACTCCATGAACGAGTGTGTGCCCGGCGCGAACGGTCGCGGGCGTGCGGGCGCACGCCGGCCGCGCAGGGCGAGGAACTCGGGCAGGAACAACAGCGCGAGCGCAGCGCACACGCCGATGACGGCGCCGCTCGACGACTTCTCCGCCAGCGCGTCGACGGCGAGTGCGCGCCCGTGCGCCGCTGCGTCGTGGGAGATGCCGTACACGACGAGTGCCACGGCACCCGCGGCCCGCGCGACGCGCATCGGCCAGAGCAACGCGCCGCGCGGCGCGAGCACGGCGCGGCCCAGGCGCACGGGCGCGTGCAAGGCGTGGACGACGAGCCACGAACTCCACTTCACGGCGCGCACGACGAGGATCGCGATCCACGCCGGCGAGCGCCACACCCACACGAAGCGGTTCGCGAGGCGACCGAGCCACGTCGGTTGCGGCCCCAGGATGCGCGCCGCGAGCGTCGGCAGGAACACGACCGCGACCAGCAGGCTGAACAGCAGTGAGATCGACAACGGCAGACCCAGACCGCGCATGAACACACGCGCCATCGGGTTCTCCGTCATGAACACGAGCGGCATGAACACGACGACCGTCGTCAGCGTCGAGAGCGACACCGCGAGGGCGATCTCCCTCACACCGACGCGCGCCGCCTCGCGCGGCGGCAGGCCGAGGTCGCGGTGGCGCGTGATGTTCTCGACGACAACGACCGCGTTGTCGACGAGCATGCCCATGGCCAGCGTGATGCCGACCATCGTCAGGAGGTTGAACGAGCCGCCCGAGAAGTACTCGACCGCGATCGCGAGCAGCGCCGACACCGGCACACACATGGCGACCGCGAGTGTCAGACGGATGCGCCGCAGGAAGACCAGCAGTACGACGACCGCGAGCACACCGCCCCAGATGGCCGTGCCGCGCAACTGCGAGAGCGAGTTCTCGACCAGCTCGCCCTGCACGAAGAACGGCATGAAGCTGAAGTTGCCCGCGAGCCGCGGATCGGCTTCGAGTTCCTTCATCGCGGCCACGAGGTTGCGGCTCGCTTCGACGACGTTGGCGCCGGCTTCCTTGCTGGCGACGCCGTAGTACGCGTAGCGACCGTCGATGCGCGTCAACTGGTTGCGCACGCTCTTCGTGCGCATGACGCGGCCGATGTCGCCGATCACCAGGCCCTGGCGCACCGGGAAGTTCTCGACTTCCGCGAGCGACGTGAAGCGCATGTCCGAGCGCAGCAGGATCTCCTGCCCGCCGTCGGTCACGTTGCCGAGCGGCTCCGCGAAGTTGTCGGTCGAGAGACGCCGCACGAGGTCGCCGATGTCGGTGCCGGTGGCGACGACGCGCTCCTCGTCGAGCAGGATGCGCACCGCGTCCTGCAGCACGCCCCAGACCTCGATGCGGCTGATGCCGTCGATCGCTTCGAGGCGCGGCACGACGACTTCTTCGAGGAGGAAGTCGGTGCGCTCGGATTCCTCGGCGTAGAGCACGCCGAAGAACGAGATCGGGAGTTGGTCCGCGTCCTCGGACCAGAAGCCGACCTCGCCGACCGAGGCGGGCAACTTGGGCCGCGCGCGCTCGAGGCGGTCGCGGATCTCGGCCTTCATCAGATCCGGATCCAAGAGCGGATCGAACGAGATGCGCAACGAGACGGTGCCTTCGCGCGACCACGAACGCACGCGCCGCAGGCCGGCGAGTGTGCGCAGCTCCTCTTCGATGGGGCGGGTGACCTGCTCTTCGTTCTCGCGAGCGCCGGAACCCGGGTGCGCGATCCAGCAGTTGAGTTGCGGCTCGCTGAAGCCCGACGGCAGGAGCTGGATCGGAATGCGCAGGTACGCGAGCGCACCGATCACCATCAGTGTCGCGAACAGGACGCCCAGCCCGATCGGCCGCGCGATGGAGAAGCCGAACGCGTCGCGCGGCGTGGATCGTGTGGGGTCGTCGTTCGCGCTCATGCCTTCGCCTCCTCGGCGCGCGGCGCGCGGTCGCGCGTCACGAGCAGGTACACACATGGGATCACGACCAGCGTCAGCGCGGTCGAGAAGGTCAGGCCGGCGACGACCGTCACGGCCATCGGCTGGCGCAGCTCGGCACCTTCGCCCGAGACGAACAGTTCGGCGAACGGCAGCCCGTCGAGCCAACCCGTCATCGGCAGGAGGCCGAGCACCGTCGTGCCGGTCGTCATCAACACGGGGCGCAGGCGCACCGTGCAGGCTTCGACGACCGACTCGAACAACTGCCCGGGGCCGAAGCGTTCGCGGTTCTGATTGATGCGGTCGACGAGCACGATCGCGTTGTTCACGACGATGCCGGCCAGCAGGATCAAACCGATGAACACGACCACCGAGAGCGGCACCTGCGAGGCCTGCAGCGTGTAGACGACGCCGACGCCCGCGAGCGGCACGGTCAGGAGCACGATCAGCGGCTGCATCAGCGACTCGAACTGCGTCGCCATGACGACGTACACGAGGAAGATCGCCAACACGAGCGCGAAGATCATCGAGTTCGTCGCTTCGTCCATCTCGCGCTTCTGGCCGCCGAGTTCGACGATCACGTCGTCCGGAACGGCCATCGCCGCGAGGTCGGTCTCGATCGAGGTGGCGGTGCCGCCGAGGTCGAACGACGCGCGGCTCGCGCGCACCACGACGGCGCGGCTGTTGCCGATGCGGCGGATCTCCGCCGGTCCGTCGACGGTGCGGATGTCGGCGACGGCGCGCAGCGGCACACCGACGGTCGCTTCCGGATTGACGATCAGGTCGAGCACGTCGTCGAGGCGCGCGAGGCGCTCTTCGTCGGCGAGCACGCGCAAGTCGATGCGCTCGTCGCCGCGTGTGAAGCGCGTCGCGATCTCACCCAGCACCGAGTCGCGCACGAGCTTCGCGACGGCGCCGAGGTCGAGGCCGTACTCGAGCGCCTTGTCGCGATCGAACGTGACACGCACCTCGGGGAAGCCGGCGCGCAGACTGCTCTGCACGTCCGTGAGTTCCGGGTGGCCTTCGAGGCGCGTGAGCACCTCCTTCGAGACCTCTTCGAGTGTTTCGAGCCGGTGTCCGCGCACCTCGACCGCGATCGGCGACTCCAGTGCGACGAGCGTCGGCCGACGGATGTCGACCGTGCGCACGGCGGGGTGAGCTGCGCACAGCTCGCGCACACGTGCGACGAGTGCGATCTCCTTCTCTTCGCCGATCGCGTCCGGCGCCATCCGAACCGACAGTCGCGCCGTGTGCGGGCCTTCGACGTCCTGGCTCAACGTCTCCTGTTCGATGCCGACCGTCAGCGCCGTCTGCGCGACGCCGTCGAGCGCGCGGATGCGTTCGCCGAGATCGCGCAGCACGAGATCGGTCTGTGCGAGCGGGCT
>JBIKNC010000135.1:0-11887 GCA_044358925.1 Planctomycetota bacterium
GCGCTCGAGATCCGATCGGCGACCGGCTCCTGTGCACGCGCCGTGGAAGTCGGTACCCGCGCGCCCGAAGTCCTTGTCGGACATGGGCGCGCGGCCATTCGACACGCTGTCGGCGCCGGGTCAGCGCGCGATCAGCGCCCGCTCATCGCACGCTGACGACTTCGATCTCGAACACGAGGTCGAGGCCGGCGAGCGGGTGGTTGAGGTCGACCACGATCCCGTCGTCGTTCACCTCGATCACCTCGACTTCGACTTCCTCGGGCTCGCCTTCCTCGCCTTCCTCCGGCTCGACGAGCATCGGCACGAGGTCGCCCGGCTTGACGTCCTTGCGATCGAAGGCCTCGTCGAGGGCATCGTAGGGGATCGAGACGAGCTGCTCGGGATCGTGCACACCGAAGGCCAGGTCGGCCTCGATGCGGAACGACTCGCCGCTCGCGCGGCCGACGAGCGCATGTTCGACCTGGTCCGGCAGGAAGCCCTGCCCGAGCGGTACCTCCGCGAGCTCCTCCTCGTCGTTCGACTCGACCAACTCGCCGTCGGTGTCGTAGATGCGGTAGCGGAGTTCGACGGTCGACTGGGGGCCGATCTTGCTCATGAACGCGAGAGGTAGGTGTAGCCGTTGAGGCCTTGTTCGTAGCGCTGGAGGATCAGGCCCGACTCCTCGAAGCTGAGGCGGTCTTCGTCGAGTGCCTGTTCGAGGCGCCGGCGCAGTTGCGCGAGCATCTCGCCCGGGAAGTACTCGACGTAGCTCAACACCTCGCGGATGCGGTCGCCTTCGACCACGTGCGAGATCTTGGTGCGACCGTTCTCACCGATGTCGACGTGCACGACGTTCGTGTCGCCGAAGAGATTGTGCATGTCGCCCAGGATCTCCTGGTACGCGCCGACGAGGAACATGCCCAACAAGTAGGGCTCGGTGTCCTTCACCGGGTGCAGTTCGAGCGTGCGCTTGATGTCGCGCAGGTCGATGAAGCGATCGATCTTGCCGTCCGAGTCGCACGTGATGTCGGCCAGGACCGCGCGACGGCTGGGCAGTTCGCCGTGGCGGTGGATCGGCAGCACGGGGAAGAGCTGGTCGATCGCCCACGAGTCGGGCATCGACTGGAACAGCGAGAAGTTCAGGAAGTACGTGTCGGCCATGTCCGACTCGAGGTGCTCGAGGTCGTCCGGCACGTAGTCGAGCTGGCGCGTCAGGCGCAGGATCTTCTCGCACGTCCGCCAGAAGAACTCTTCGACGCGCGCGCGCTCGGCCAGGCTGATGTGGCCGACTGTGAAGAGCGTCATGCCCTCTTCACGGATCTGCGCGGCGTCGTTGTAGCACTCCTGGAAGTTCTTCGCGGAGACCTGCTCACACACCTCGGCGATGTTGCGCACGATCTCCGGATCGTCCTTCGTCGCGGCGCGCGGGACACCGGGTGCGCTGAAGTCGCTCACGCCGAGCACGTCCGCGATCAACACCGCGTGGTGCGCCGTCAACGCGCGCCCCGACTCGGACACGATCGTCGGCGCGGGGATGCCGGCCTCTTTGATCGCCTCGGACAGGATGTAGACGATGTCGTTGGCGTACTCCTGCGTGGAGTAGTTCATCGACGAGTCGAAGTTGGTGCGCGAGCCGTCGTAGTCGACGCCCAGACCGCCACCGACGTCGAGGTACTTCATCTTCACGCCCATGGCGTGCATGTCGACGACGGTGCGCACCGCTTCGCGCATCGCGTTCTTCACCGAACGGATCGACGTGATCTGGCTGCCGATGTGGAAGTGCAGCAGCATGAGGCAGTCGAGCTGACCGGCCTCCTTCAGCACTTCGACGACCTGCACGATCTGGCGCGTCGTCAGACCGAACTTCGAGCGGTCACCGGCCGAGTTCTTCCAGCGGCCCGAACCGATGCTCGACAGCTTCGTGCGCACGCCGATGTTGGGCTTCACGCCGAGATCCGCCGCGCACTTGAGCGTCGTGGCGAGTTCGCTGAACTTCTCGATGACGATGATCGTCTCGATGCCCATCTTGTTGGACAGCAGCGCGGTCTCGATGTAGCTGCGGTCCTTGTAGCCGTTGCAGATGATCAGCGAGCCGGTCGGCGGCATCACGGCGAGCGCGGCCAGGAGTTCGGGCTTGCTGCCGACCTCGAGGCCCATGTCGTGGTTCATGCCCTCTTGGAGCATGGTCTCGACGACGTGCCGCTGCTGGTTGACCTTGATCGGGAACACCGAGCGATAGCGCGCGGGGTACTCGTACTCCTTGATGGCGCGCGCGAAGCAGCCGTTGAGTTCGCGCACCCGCGAACGCAACACGCCGTCGAAGCGCAGCAGCACCGGCAGCTCGAGTCCGCGCCGTTGCAGGTCGACGACGAGCGAGTGCACGTCGATCACCGGGCCGGTTGGGTTCTCCTTCAAACCATCGCCGTCGGGATGGACGACGATGTTCCCGTTGCCACCGATGCGGAAGTACCCACCGCCCCACAGGGCGACGTTGTAGAGCGTCTCGCTCTCGGCGGGAGACCAGGTGTTCATCGAGCTCGGCCGGGCGGGTCGGCTGGTGCTTCAGTGCGTTCGGAGTGGAGGAGACGCGCCCTCGCGAAGGCGGTCTCCGGAGCGTACGAGGGGCGGGAGTCTACAACTGGCGCCTCGCCTTCGCTCGCAGCACGTGCAATCGCTGCGACGAGTTCACGAGGATCTTGCAACACGAGCCAGTCGCGTCGCGAAGCGTCGGCGAGTCCGCCCGCTGTCCAGTTCTTGAGGAGCTGCTTCACACGACCGGCAGCTTGACTCTCGGTTGCACCCGCGGCGGTCATGCGCGCGAAGTAGACGAGCAGGAACTCGCCCGCCGCGCGCCGATCGGCGCACACGCCGCTGAAGACCCACGGGTCGGAGAGTGCGGCGCGGCCGATCATCGCGAACGCGGCGCCGGTGGCGGCGCGCACGCGCGCGAGATCGGCGTGGCGGTTCACACCGCCGTTCGCACACACGGGCAGCGACACGGCCGCGACCGCGCGTTCGATGCGCCGCCAGTCGGCCGTGTCGGCGTAACCCTCCTTGCGCGTGCGGCAGTGCACGGTCAAGAGCGCCGCTCCGCCGTTCTCGACGGCGCGCGCGAGTTCTTCGAGGCGCGCATCGTCGTCGCCGCCGGCGCGGATCTTCGCCGACACGGGGCGCCCGTTCGCGCCGCGCACGGCGGCCGCGACGAGCCTCTCGACGCGCGCCGGATCGTCGAGCAGGGCCGCACCGGCACAACCCTTGAGCGTGCCCTTGGCCGGGCAACCGAAGTTGAGGTCGACGATCGGCGCGCCGGCCTCGAAGGCCACCGCGGTCGTGCCCTCGAGCGGCGCCTCGCGGTTCGCCATGAGCTGCACGCCGACGGGCACGTGGGCGGCCGGGATCCCGAGTTCGCGCACGAGCACTTCGAGCGGCAGCGTGTGTTCGACGACGCGCACGAACTCGGTGAACGAGCCGCCCAGGTCCGATGACACGTGCAGCGCCGACACGACCTCGCGGAACACCGGGTCCGTGACGCCTTCCATCGGCGCCAGCAGATTCGGTCCGGTGAAGGGCAGCGGTGCGCGGTACGCGGCGGGCGGCGACGCGCTCACGCGGGCTCCTCGAGCGGGATCTCGAGGCTGAAGCGCGTGCCGCGGCCCGGCTCGCTGTCGAGCACGACCTGTCCGCCGTGCAGCGCCGCCGCGTGTTTCACGATCGACAGTCCGAGACCGGTGCCGCCGACCGCGCGCGAGCGTGCCGAGTCGACGCGGTAGAAGCGCTCGAAGATGCGCTGCTGGTGTTCGCGCGGGATGCCGGGGCCGTCGTCGCTCACGTCCATGCGCAACGTCTCGCCGTCGAGGGCGACGTCGACGGCGACGCGCCCGCCCTCGGGTGTGTACTTCACCGCGTTGTCGAGCAGGTTCGACAGCGCCTGCGCCACGAGCGACTCGTCGATCGGTACTGCGCCGACGTCGGGCGCGATCGACAGCACGAAGTTCTGGTGTTTGTCCGCGCACAGGTCGCGGAACGGGGCCGCGACGCGCTCGACCAGCGCGGGCAGGTCGACCAGTGCGCGCTGCGTCGAACCCGCGTGCTCCAGTCGCGAGAGGCGCACGAGGTCGTCGAGGATCGCGCCCAGGCGTTGGCTGTTCGCGAGGATGCGGTTGAGCGCGCGACGGCCGAGGTCGGTGAAGCGCTCGGATTCCTCGGCCAGCGTCTCCGCGAAACCGACGATCGCCGACAGCGGCGAGCGCATCTCGTGTGTCACGTTCGCGACGAAGTCGGTGCGCACACGCTCCAAGTGCTGCACGTCGGAGATGTCGTCGAGCACCACCACGACACGCTGATCGATCGTGCGGCCCTCGAGACGCGCGACCCACACGCGCAGCGAACGCAAGCGCTCGCCCGCTTGCACCTCGATGCGCCGCGGTTCGGTCGAGCCGCCCGCGCGCACGCTCGCGACGAGTTGCAGCACGTCGACGTTGCGCGTCACCTCGGGCAGGCGCCGCCCCAGCGGATCCGCGGTCGACGCGAGCAGCCGCCGCGCCGCGTCGTTGACCAGCAACACGCGGTCCTCCCCGTCGAGCAGCAGGATCCCGTTCGCCGTCGCGCGCAACACGTCGACGAGGTCGTCGCGTTCGACGCGCAGCACGTCGCGTCGCTCGTCGTCGCGCTGCGCCGCACGTTCGATCAGGTCGGCCATCTCGACGGGTGTCGGCGCGCCGATGTCGAGTCCCGAGAGCGTCGCCACGCGGCGGCGCAGGGGCTCGAGCGAGCGCGAGAGCAGCCAGCCCAGCAGCAGCGACGCGGCCAGCGCCGTGAGGAGGCCGAGCGCCAGGTTCACCTGCCCGACGAGGACCGCGCCCGCGACGACCAGGAACGCGATCAACCCGGTGCGCCGCCGCAGCGGGTCGTGGCGTTCGAGGTTCGAGGACATGGGTCGTGTGGTGGCCCAGTGAACGGGCTCAGCGGGCGGGCGCGGCGCGCCGTCGGAGGAGCCTACAATCGCACAGCGCTGCGCTCGCCGCGCCGACTCGCATGCAACTCACTCACGCGCGCCTCCTGTCCGTCCGCGAGCGCATCCGAGAGTGGGTGCGCGAGACGCCGCTCGTGCCGTTCCCGTCCGGCGACGCGCGCGTCGACCTGCGCCTCAAACTCGAGTGCCGCCAGGTGACGGGAGCCTTCAAGGCGCGCGGCGCGGCCAACCATGCCTTGATGTTCGAGCGCGGCCGCGGGATCGCGACGTGCAGCTCCGGCAACCATGCGAAGGCGATCGCGTGGGCGGCCGCCCACCGCGGCGTCGCGGCGCGCGTGCACATGCCGGCGAACAGCTACCCGAGCAAGATCGACGCGTGCAGGGCGCTCGGCGCCGAGGTCGTGCTGGCGCCGACGCGCGTCGCCGCCGAGGAGGCCTTCCACCACTCGGTCCACGAAGGTTGGGCGAGCGCGCCGCCGTACGACAGCGAGGTGACGATCGCGGGGCAGGCGAGCGTCGGACTCGAACTGCTCGAACAGTGGCCCGACGTCGACGTCGTGGTCGTGCAGGTCGGCGGCGGCGGGTTGTTGGCGGGAGTGACGCTGGCGTGTGCGCAGGACCAATCGAAGCAGCGGCGCGTCCTCGGTGTCGAGCCGGAAGGCGCGGCGAGCCTCGCGCGCGCACTCGCGACCGGCGTCGTGGAGCCGCTCCCCCAAGTGACGTCGCAGATCCAAGGCCTCACGCCGCCCGGCACGGGCAAACTCAACTTCGCGATCGCGCGCGAGCACGGCGTGCAGGTCGACACGCTGTCCGACGAGGCGATCTTGCGCGCGCAGGCGCGGCTCATGCGCGAGCTCGGCGAGGACGTCGAACCGGCGGGAGCCGCGGCGGCCGCGCGCGTGTTCGCTGGCCTGCCCGAGGCGTGGTTCGCGGGCCGCACGGCGCCGCTGCGCGTCGCCGCGATCGTGTCGGGAGCGAACGGCCACCCGCACCAACTCGCGCTGCTGCGCGAGGGCCGCGACGCGTGGTTGTGGCCGGATGGGACGCGGCCGTGAGCCGACTCTTCGGGCGACTCTTGTGCGTGTGCGCCGCGCTCTTCGCGGCGTGTGCGCCGACGCCCGAGGAGAAGAGCGACGCGCGTGTCATCGTCCTCGTCCTCGTCGATGGTGTGCAGGGTGTTCAGGTCGCCGAGCAGTGGGCCGCCGCACTCGGCCCGATCGCCTGGGCGGGTGAAGTCGGCGCCGTTTCGACGTCGACGGCCGCGACTCTGGCCAGCGTGCTGACCGGTGAGGACCCGCCGGTGCATGGCCGCTTCTCGGCGCGCGACTACGGCGTGGAGTTGCGAGTTCCGACCATCGCGCGCCTGCTCCGCGAACGCGAGTACGCCCCCTTCGAGCGCGCCGTGGCGGCCTGCGATCGACGCGAACTCGCGCCCGACGTCGTCGGACTGGGCGACGGGTTCGACGCGTGGACGACTGTCGCGGGTGGCGAACTCGGCGGGGCGCTCGACTCGCTGCGTGGCGAGATCGAAGCGGCGCGCACGGGCGGCGTCCGCACGTTTGCGCTCGCAGTCGAGTCGCTGCCGCGCATCGGCTCGACGCGCACGTTCCCAAGCTCTCTTGCGGAACACCTTGCACGCGAACTCACACCGCTCGTCGCCCTGCGTTCCGACGTGCCGCCGCTCGCGGACGTCGCAGCTTGGTACGAGCGGCGCTGGCTCGCCGATGCAGAGATCGGCCCCGCGCTCGAGCGCGCCTTCACCGCCGCGCACGTCGCGGCGCTCTCGCAGCGGCTCAGGTCGCTCGCGCGCGAACTCGGCCGCCACCACAACGACTGGTGCATCGCGATCGCCGGACTCGTGCCGCCGGACGCGCTACTGCCGGAGACGGTCCACGCGACCGTGCCGATCGCATCGGTTGGATCGCCGGCGCCGCTCGCGCCGGTCGGTGAGCTGTTCGACGTCTTCGATGCGCTGCTGCGTCGATCCGGCTTCGTGACCGATGACTGGATCGCAGAGCGCTACGAATTCGGGTTGTGGAACGCGAACGCGGTTGTTCGCGGAGCACGCCGCTCGGCGAGCCATGGCTTGCCCGACGCGAACTCGCCGCGGTACGCGCTGACCTTCGCGAACGGACTCGAGCCGAGTCGATCCGTGCGCATCGTCCTCACCGCGACCGAGCCGTGCATGGATGTCGAGGATGTCGGCAAGCCGCTCCGCAAGCTGGCCTTCACCCTCGAACAGCGCGAGAGTCGACGCGTAGCCTTCGACCGGCCGTCTCCCGACCTCCTGATCGAACTCTCAACTGTCGATGGGGCACTCGCAGACCAAGAGGTGGTCGTCGACGGTGAGAACTTTTCGAACGTTCCCGTGCTGCAAGTGCTCGACACACGCGAGAGCGAACTCGGAGTCGTCGACGAGCACGCTCACGTGAAGATCGAGCGTGCCGAAGACGGACAACTCTGCATCAGCGGCCGCGACCTCATCGAATTGATCGTCGACGCCTGGCCGCCGCCGGGCGACCCCCTGACCGTGGTCGCCGACGAGACTCAGCCCTCGACGTGGTTCGTCCGTCAGCCGACGGCGACGCGCCTCGCACTGTCACTGCTCGTGAAGGACGAATTCGGGCTCGCGTCCCGTCGCACATCCGGCTTGTCGTACGAAGGCCGTCGACTGCAGCCGACTTCTTTGCGGTTCATGTGGCCGCCGGTCGCCAAGGTGCGGAAGTTCGACTTCGGCGGTGTCCACGGACCACGACTCTTGATCACGCCCACTCCGTCCATGGGCCTCGCCGTCCGCGTGCCCCGCGAACTGCGCGGACTCCTGCAATCGCTCCTGCCGCACGAGTAGGATCGGCCGCGATGAAACGTGTCGTGCTCGTGCGGCCCGCGGGGCCGCGCAACGTCGGATCGGTGCTGCGGGCGACGGCCAATTTCGGGCCGGCGGAGATCGTGCTCGTCGCTCCGCGCCGGCCGTCGATCCTCATCCATCCGGACTTCGAACAGATGGCGCACGGAGCGCTCGACGCGGCCAAACGCATCCGCGTGGTCGCGACGCTCCACGAAGCGCTCTCGGACATCACCCACGCCATCGGCTTCACGGCGCGCACGCACCAGCACCGCGCGGTGCTCGCGTTCGCGAACGAACGCGCGCGCTGGGCCGAACTCGCGAGCGACCCCGACCACAAGGTCGCGCTCGTCTTCGGCGCGGAAGAGGGCGGCCTCGCCACGAGTGAGTCCGAGCTGTGCCACGAACTCGCCTACATCGCGACGGGGGAGGAGCACGGCTCGCTCAACCTCGCCATGGCGGTCACGGTCGTCCTGTACGACCTGTTCCGCCACCCGGTGCTCAACGCGAAGCGCTCGCGCATCACCTATCTCTCCGGCTCCGAACGCGCCTACCTGATCGCCAACGTCGCCGCGACCCTGCAGTCCGCCGCCACGTCGAAGGAGGCCGGCCGCGACATCGCCGCCTCGGTCGAGCGGGTCTTCGGCCGCGCCACGCTCGAGGCGCGCGACGCCCGCGCCTGGCACCAGATCATGCGCGCGCTCGGCAATCGGCGCGTGCCGGGCGATTACGGGCTGGCGGGCGTCGGAACGGACGAGGCTCGGGGCACGCCGCAGGAACTCGATGGCACGACCGACGCGAATGACGCCGCGCCTGGGAACGTAGCTCGCGTCGACGGCGCCGGCGTTGTCGGTGCCGGCGATGCCCGCGAGTCGTCGCCGCCGCGCCGCGATTCGCCGCACCCCGCGTGAAAGCCCGCCGCCGCTCTTCCCAATAGAGTGGCTTCACGCCCCGGTCGCCTCTCGCCCCGCCCACGTCATGGGATTCCTCTTCCCCCTCGCGTTCGCCTTCCTGTGCGCCTTCCTCGCCTCGACGAAGGGGCGCAACGTCGTCGGCTGGTTCATCATCGGGTTCATCTTCAACGTCCTCGCCCTGATCCTGCTCGCGATCCTGCCCGACCTGAAACTCGAGCGGCAGCGCCACGGTCAGATCCACGCCGAGCAGCACCGCCAACGCGAGCGCACCAGCCAGGAACGCTTGCGCCGCGAGGCCTTCGAGCGCCACGCCCTCGCGCGCCTCGACGCCCACGACGTCCACGCGGGCATCGACACCCGCGCTTCTGCGCCGCCGCCGCTGCCCGCGCAGCTCGCGACCGAAGCATCGACGTGGTACTACGAGCTGGGCGGCACGAGCTGCGGCCCGATCGCCCAGGCCGACCTCGTCGAGAAGTTCGCGACCGGCAAACTCGCTCCGCAGACTCTCGTGTGGCGCGAAGGCATGGAGGACTGGGCTCCGGCCAGTCGCGTCGGAGGATTCGCATGACGACGGCCACCGAGCCCACCCACGAGCGCCGCTGTCGCATCGAAGGCCTGCTCGAAGGTCCGCTCCCGCCCGTTCCGGGCTTCGCGCATTTCCTGGAGGACTGGCGCGCGCGTCTGTCCGAGCAGGGCGTGTCGCTCGTCGTCCAGGCCCATGGCGGGCGCTTCGACGTGCTCGCGCCGGAACTCGACCTCGCCGTGCCGAAGGTCGGGCGCGATCCCGCGGCGTGCCTCGACGAAGCGCTGCGCGAACTCGTCGCCAAGGTTCCGAGCGGCGACCGCGTGCGCCTGCACTCGACGCTGCGCACGGTCGAATACGGCGACGGTCTCCAACGGCGCACGTTGTTCGCGTTGCGCGAGACGGGCGAACTCGTGCGCGTCGAGGAGAGCGCGGAGGGCGCGCCGCCGCCGCTCGTCGACTTCGATCGGCCGGGCGCGCTGCACTGGACGTTCTGGGCCGGCCTCGTGCTCGTGGCGGTCGTGCTCGTCATGTCGGGACCGCGGCTTGTCGAGCAGTTCCGCGGTGCGCCGCTCGTCGACGTCGAGAAGGTCGTGATCGACTCGGCGCCCGGCGGGTTCGAACTCGTGTCCATCGGGCGCGACCCGCTGACCGAGCTGCCGGTCGCGACGATCGCCCACACGGCCGACTTTGCGACGTGGAGCGCGCCCTCGAGCGACGCCCTCGCGTTCCGCCTGGCCGTCGAACGCGGTCGCGCCGTGGTCGAGTGGCGCGACGAGGGTGGAGCGCTCCTGCGTGTCGACCCGCTGGACGTGGGAGCGCTGGCGACCGAGACCGAGGCCACGGTGACGCTGCTCGAACCGCCGCGCGGCGCGGTCGCGGCGCGCCTCGCTTGGTGATGTCGCGGTGATCTCGCGGTCGTGATCACCCTCGAGATCGCCGCGGAGCCTGTGAAGGGTCGCGCGCCCGGCTACCTTCGTGGGAGCGGCCGACTCCCCACGGCCGCGGCCAACGCCGTGATCCTCGAACAGCACTACCTCGCCTGTCTGGCCCAAGCGTCGTACTTCGTGTGCGACGAGCGCACGAAGACCGCCGTCGTCGTCGACCCGCGTCGCGACGTCGATCTGTACGTCGAACGCGCGCGCGAACTCGGAGCCACGATCCGCTTCGTGCTCCTGACGCACTTCCACGCCGACTTCGCGGCGGGCCACCTCGAACTCGCGCGGCGCACGGGCGCCGTGATCTGTCTGGGGAGCGTCGCTCGCCCCGCGTTCGAGCACCGCGCGTTCGCCGACGGCGAGGAACTCGTGCTCGGCGACGTGCGCATCCGCTGTCTGCACACACCCGGGCACACGCCAGAGTCCGTGAGTTGGCTCGTGTTCGACGGCGCACAGTCGCGCACCGAGCCGCGCTGTGTCGAACCATACGGTGTGCTGACGGGCGACACGCTCTTCGTCGGCGACGTCGGGCGCCCGGACCTGCTCACGTCGGTCGGTGTGACGGCGGAGGAACTCGCGAGTCGCCTCTTCGATTCACTGCACACGAAGCTGCTCACGCTGCCCGATTCAACGCGCGTGCTGCCGGGCCACGGGCCCGGTTCGATGTGCGGCCGCGCGCTCGGCAACGAGACGACGAGCACGATCGGCAAGGAGCGCGCGACCAATTGGGCGCTCGCGCCGCACTCGCGCGAGGAGTTCGTGCGTGAACTCACCGCCGGCATTCCGTGCGCGCCCGCCTACTTCGCGTTCGACGCGTCCTACAACCAAGGTGCCCACGACACACTCGAAGCCGTGATCGAGCGCGCGCGCGCGCCGCTCGGCGCGGAACGCATCCTGGCACTGCACGCTTCCGGCACGCAGATCCTCGACGTGCGCAGCAGCGACGAGTTCGCACGCGGCCATTTGCCCGGGAGCATCAACGCCGGCCTCGACGGCAAGTTCGCGACCTGGGCCGGCTCCGTGCTCGACGGACGTCAGAGCATCGCGATCGTCGCCCCGCGCGGCCAGGAACTCGAAGCCGCGACGCGCCTCGGCCGCATCGGCTTCGATCGCATCGTCGGCCACCTCGCCGGCGGAGCGGAGAGCCTCGCCACGCGCACCGACCTCGCACACACGACGCGCTACGACCCGCGCGAACTGCCTGCGCGCCTCGCCCGCGGCAACGTCGTGCTCGTCGACGTGCGCGCCGCTTCGGAACACGACACCTGCCGCGTCGCCGGCGCGAAACTCGTCCCGCTGCCTGCGCTCACGAACCGCCTCGCCGAACTCCCGCGCGACACGGAACTTTGCGTCATCTGCGCCGGCGGCTACCGCTCCTCCGTCGCCGCGAGCCACCTGCGCGCCCACGGCTTCACGAACGTCACCGACGTGCGCGGCGGCATGGCAGCCGTCGAGAAGTCCCCGAGCGGCCTCGCGCTGGAGCGCGCGCCGGTGCCGACGCCGTCGAGCTGCTGACCTCCTGACCTGCTCCCGGGTCTCGAAGTTCGTTCTCGTGAACGAGTGTCGGACAAAATGTCGGAAAGTGTGCACATTGTCCGACACAATGCCGAGGATCCCATCGCCCATGGATGCTCGCCACCTCGACCGTGCTCTCCGATCGGCTTCGAAGGCAGGTCTCGTTCGGCCGCGCGACTTGACCGCTCGCGGTCTCGACCG
>JBIKNC010000341.1:0-3205 GCA_044358925.1 Planctomycetota bacterium
GATCCGGCACTTCGCCGCCAGCGCCATCACGCAGTGACCGCGCGGAGCGCGGTCACTGCGTGATGGCGCTGGCGGCGAAGTGCCGGATCTGGCGACAGGGTGCCTGGCACCGTACGCGCCAACCCGACCCGCCCTCGTGCCCGCGCAACCGAGAGTTCGACTGGCACACCGAGCGCTCGCTCCGCGCCACGGAACGTGCGGCTCGATCGTTGCCCGGCACGGACCGGGTGGATGCGAGCCGCATGATCTCGTGGGGCGGCTCGCCGCCCGTTGGTTTCCATGCACGCTTCTCTCGTGGCGCCGGTGCGGCGCGGTCTCGTGGCTCGGTCGGCGCTGCTCGCGGCGAGCCTGTCGGCGTACGCGGTCGGTGTGGCGGGCCTCGTGGCACTGATTGCCAAGACCTTCCATCTGATTCCCGCCGATCTGGGCGTCAAGTTCACGCCCTCGAACGGCGCAGCGCTCGCCGTGAACGTCGCACTCGTGACGTTGTTCGGCGTGCAGCACGCCGTGATGGCGCGGCCGCGCTTCAAGCGCTGGTGGACGCAGCGCGTGCCACAGGAGATGGAGCGCTCGATCTTCGTCGCGCTGGCGGGCGTGCTGATGCTCGCGCTCGTGGGGCTGTGGCAGCCGCTCGTGGGCGAGGTGTACCGCGTCGAGCAAGCGCTGCTGCGCGGAGTGCTGCTCGCGCTGGGCGGGTCAGGGTGGGTCCATCTGCTCGCGGCGACGTTCGCGATCGACCACTTCCAACTGTTCGGTGTGAAGCAGGGCTCGCGGCGTTCGTCGGTCGGCGTGTGGACGAACCGGCGTTCGCGCAACGACTGATGTACCGTTTCGATCGCCATCCGATCATGAGCGGCGTCCTCGTGGGCCTGTGGGCGACGCCGACGATGGATCTGTCGCACCTCGTGCTCGCGACGGCGTTCACGCTGTACGTGATCGTCGGCGTCGCGATCGAGGAGCGCACGCTCGTGGCGCAGCACGGCGAGCGGTACCTGGCGTATCGGCGCGCGGTGGGGACGCTGGTGCCGCGTGTACCGAAGTTCGGTGAGCGACGTGAGCGCACGTCCGCCCGCCGCGCTCGCGAAGTGAGCAGCACGCGCTGACGTGTCGACGTGTGTGTGTGTTCCGCACGCGCGTCGATCACACGTGCGCGTCCGATGCAAGTGCGCGGACGCGCGCGAACGGGCGAATGGAGCGCGACGGCGCGCTCCAAAACAAAACGTGTCGCGCTGGCCTGTTTGCGTTGCGGCGTGCAAGATGAGCGCACATGGATCCGCTCGCCGCACCGCAACTGCCCGCACAGGGATCGGCGATCGATCTCGCGGGCTGGGCGCGGATGGCGCTGGCGGGCGACGGCTTCCCGTACGGCACGTCGCACGGCACGTCGCAGGCGGAGATCGCGCGTGTGCTGTGGCGCACGGTGTGGGCCGCGGCGGCGGGCGAGCGCGAGCGCGAACTCGCGGCGCGCGCGTGGTTCAACGACGTGGCGCTCGGGCGCGTCGTCGTGCCGGGCCACGTGTTGCTCGCGGGTCGGGCGGACGGGCGAGCGGACGGACACGACGACGGGCACGGCGGACGGCGCCGCGATGACGGGCGTGTCGCGCCGCGCCGCGACGATCTGGACGCGGCGACCGTGGTGTGGGAGGAGTTCGCGGACGAAGCGCCGGTGGGCGCGAACGGCGCCGCACACGAGGTACCGGTCGTGAACGCGCTGCGGCCGTTCGACACCGGGCGCGTCGACCTGCAGCGCAGCGAGACGCTCGCGGCGGCGCGACGCAGCGACGCCTACGTGGATGCGCGCGGTGATGCGCGCGGCGACGTGCGCATGCGCGGCCTCGTGCAGCGGCTCGACGAACTCGCCGAGCGGCCGCGTGCGCGCATGCTGTTCACGCGGCGCGCGCGTTGGACGCACCCGGCGGTGCGCGGCGCGGCGTCCGGCGTGGTCGGGCCGCCCGTCGTGCGCGCGTGGATCAACGTGGCGGCGTTCGCGGACGGCCACTCGCCGAGCGAAGGGCGCAGCTTCGACTGGCCGGCGCTGCGCGCGGCGACGGAGCGGGCGACGCGGCTCCTGGACGGGCTGCTCGACGTGTTCGACGAGGATCGGACGTGGCGGCGCATCGGACTCGGGATCGCGGGCCTGGGGGACGCGCTCGAACGCATCGGCGTCGCGTACGGGAGCGACGAAGCGTGTGTGCTCGCGCGGCGCGCAGCCAACGCGATCGCGGAACAGGCGCACCGCACGAGTGTGCAACTGGCCGAGGAACGCGGTGTGTTCGAGCGTTTCGCCGACACACGTTGGGCGCGGCTCGGGCGTCCGCGCCGACACGCGTTGTGCACGCTGTCGTGGCCGAGCGACGGCCTGCACGCCGCGTGCGGACTGTCGGAGGGCGTCGCGTGGCACGGCGTCGAGGACGACGGTGCGCACGACGCGGGTTTCGGGAGCGCGTTCGATGGTGGCGCCGGAGCGCCGTCGATCGAGGCGCAGGTGAAGCTCGCCGTCGAATGCCAACGCGCGTTCGAGGGCGTCGTGGCGGCGCAGCTCGTCGCGGCGGATGGCGCGTTCGATGCGCGCGCACTCGCGCAGGCCTTGGCCGACGTCGACTTGCAGTGCCTGGCGATCGAACGTCCGCGGCGCAGCGAGCTCTACCCGGCGCGCCAAGAGGCGCAGCCGATGCGCACGTCGACCAGTGACAGCGTTCGCGACGTCGCGCGCAATGCCGGGCGCGACGCGGTCCGCGACAATGCACGCGTTGGGGTGCGCGACGAAGCGCGAGGCTCGACCGCGACGCGTTTCGACATCGAAGTGCTGCCGGCGCAGCGCGTGCGCGCGGTCGCGCCGCGCGGCGTGTGGATCTTCGACGTGGTGTTCGATGCGCGCGGCGAACGCGAGCGCGAACTGTTGCTCGTGAGCGCCCCGCCCGGCGCGGACGCGTGGCGCTTCGTCGAGGCCGTGAACACGGAACTCGCGCGTGTGGGTCTGGCGGGCGCGTTGTCGAAGCTGGCCGGCACGCTGGCGAGCGGCTCCGCGCCGCACGAACTCGCGCAGGTGTTGGGCGAGCTGCGCGCTGTGCGAGGTTCGACGCGCGCGCGGTCGGACGCGTAGCAGTACGGTGCCGCACCAAAAACTGCCACCCGCAGAGGCGGTGGGCGGGAGCGAAGCGGTGCGAGGGCCGCAGGCGCGCGGGATTCGATGGCGCACAGCGCC
>JBIKNC010000136.1:0-11768 GCA_044358925.1 Planctomycetota bacterium
GTCGTGGACGGGGCGTTCGGAAACGGGCGACGTCATGGTCGAGAATGATAGGCAGCACGCTGCGCGCGTTGCCGCCCGAGGCTCTAGGCTCGTCACGCGATGGGGAAGGTGTGGCAGTTCGTCGCACGGCTCGTAGTCGGGCTGTGTCTCGCTGGGGCGCTCCCGAGTGCGTCGTCGTACGCAGTGTGGCGCGCGACGCCGTGCGCACCGTCGTACGCGTTCGCCAGCGTGCAGGACGGTCGTGTCGCACCGGACGGGCAGCCGTCGGAGCCCTCCGACGAGGCGCTCCTCGCCGCGACACGAGCTCGTGCGCGGGCCGGCGACCTCGCCGCGGCGGCGCTCCTGCTCGAGCCGCGCCCCGAACGTCTGCGGCGCGCGGCGGACCTCGCTCTCGGGCTCGCGCTGCTCTTCGAACGACGCGACCCGGTGCTGCCGTTGCCCCCGCCCGAGCACGTCGCGGCTGCGTTGCTCGACGCGCGACTGACGGTGGACGTGCTCGTGCGCCACACGGCGGCGCTCGAGCGCTGGGCCGAGTCCGAACAGCGTCCACTCACCGCGCTCGAGTTCGCACGCGCTCTGCTCGCGGACGCGCTCGATCCGGCCGCTCCGTACGACGCGTGGCTCGCGCTCGTGCGCGCGGACGACGCACTCACACCCAGCGCGGCGCGCGGCCTGTTCGAGCGCGTCGAGCGCGCCCACGCGGTCCTCGTGCGCGACTGGCTCGCGCGCTGGTCGCAGCTCGGCGAGGAAGCACCTCCGTACCCATTCGGCGCCGAACTCGCCGTCATGACCGAGCTGCACGAAATCGGCCACGGTCCGGCGACTTGGTGGCTCTACCGCACGGCGAACGAACGCGCGCTGCCGGCCGAAGAACTCGCGGCCCTGCGTGCACCGTTGCTCGCGCGTCTCGTCGAACGCGGCGTCCACGAAGATTGGTTCGTCGGTGCGGCGCGCGGCGCTCCCGCGCTCGTCGATGCGGCGACGCGTGCGCCGCTCCTCGAGCTCCTCGACACGGCCGCGCGCACGACGACGAACGCCGAGGTGCGGCCGTGGTGTCTGCACGCGAGCGGCATCGTGTTCGCGACGACCGAGCCCGTCGACGCACTGCGCGCCGCCGAATACTTCGAACGTCTGGCCCTCGAACACCCCGATCACGAACTCGCGGGCCCCGCACGCGTCGAGGCCTGGGCACTGCGCGCGCTGCGCATCGGCGAGGTCCTGCCCGCACACACGCGGCCGGATCGCTTCGGTCGCACGTTCGACCTCGAGGCGCGAGCGGGTCGGATCGTCGTCCTCGCCTTCCTCGAACTCGGTGCGAGCGACACGAGTGTCGTGCCCGTGCTCGAGCAACTCACGCGTTTGCACGGCCGCGAGCGCTTCGAAGTCGTCGTCGTCTCCGTCGACGCCGACGTCGAGAGCGCACGCGCCGCGCACGTCGCTTCGGGGCGCGACTTCGAGGTCTACTGGCAGGGCTCGCGCGGCGGCGCCTGGCCCGCGGCCTGGGCGTTGCGCAGCTTTCCAGCCACGTTCGTGATCGACGCGACCGGTCGCATCCGTGCACGCGACGTGCGCGGCGCGGCGCTGTCGCGCGCGGTGCTCGACCTCATCGGCAGGTGAGGAACGGCTGACGGCGAAGACCTGCGACGCACCGCGCGCCGTGCCCCGTCAGGTGCCTCGCACGCTCGCGCAGGCCCGCGCGAGCGCGTCGACGTCGCTCGGGTCGTGGTAGACGCCCAGGCCGAAACGCAGCCGATCGCCGCGTGCGTCGACGATCGTGTTGCGCTCGGCGAGGCGCCGACAGAAGTCCGGAGCATCCCGCCGCACGAAACACAGGAAGTTGCCGCGCCGCGTGCTGCCACGCGGCGGCAGCAGTTGGGCGAGCGTGAGAGCGCCGGCACGTCCCGCTGCGACGTGGTCGAGGAAACGCTCGAAGAGTTCTTCGACGCGTGTGTGGATCGCGCGCACGTCGAGGCCGGCACTCGCCAGCCAGTCGAACGCGGCGACCAATCGGAACAGGCCCGCGGGGTCGAAGGTCGCGCCGAAGAAGCGGCTCGCGTCTCGTGCGTAGCCGACGAGGCCGTCCGTGCGTTCCAGCGCGTCGAAGCCGGCGAACCAGCCCGTGTCGACGGGGCGTTCGACGATGCCGGGCGGGCAGTGCATGAAGCAGACGCCCTCGCCGCTCATGGCGTACTTGTAGCCGCCGGACAGGTAGAAGACCTTCGACGCGACGGGGGCGAGGTCGGTCTCGATGGCCATGAAGCCGTGGTAGCCGTCGAGCACCGCCAGGGTGTTCGGCGACAGGCCGGCGAGAATCTCCGGCGCCTCGGCGAACACGTACGACGAGTCGTAGAAGACGTGGCTCGTGTAGACGAGGTCGTGGCCGCGCGCGGCGGCCGCGGCGAAGCGCTCCGCGAGAGTGTCGAACGGCTGGGTGTCGACGCGCTCCCAGACGATCCGACCGGCTTCGACCCAGCGCGCCGCCTGACGCGTGAAGCTGTGGAACTCCGAGCCGGTCGACAGGACGCGCAGCGGCCGATCCGCGGGGCCGTCGAGGGGCAGGTTCCCGAAGAGCCGCGTGACCAGTTCGTGGGTGTTCGGTGCGAACACGATGCTCGCGGGGTCCGGCAGGCCGAGCACCCTGGCCACGTGTGCGCGCGCGCGCGGCAGCACGTCGCCGAACACGGTGTTCCACTTGTGGTCGAGCTGCTGCGCCGCCAGGTCCCAGGCGGCGAGCTGCGCCTCGCGCGTGACGTCCGGCCACGGGTGGTGGCTGTGTGCGGCCGCGTGCAAGCGCGTCGGATCGGCGCCGAGGGCGCGACGAAAGGCCTCCTTGTGGCTCTGCATGGTGCGCGGGCGCTCCGAGGCGCGGCGGCCCGCCATTAGACTCTCCGCCCCCGAACGTCGCCGCGACCCACGCGCGAGTGCGCCTCATCGAAGTCGAGCCATGTCCCAACCGCAAGCCACGACGAAGGACACGCAGTTCATGGAGAAGATCGTCTCCCTCTGCAAACGCCGAGGATTCGTCTTCCCGGCCTCCGAGATCTACGGCGGCATCGGCAACACGTACGACTACGGTCCGCTCGGGGTCGAACTCCTGCGCCGCGTGCGCGAGGCCTGGTGGACCGCGACCGTGACGGAGCGCACCGACGTCGTCGGTCTCGACTCCGCGATCATCCAGAACCCCGAGGTCTGGCGCACGTCGGGCCACGTCGGCGGCTTCTCCGATCCGATGGTCGACTGCAAGAAGTGCAAGGCGCGCTTCCGCGCCGACAAGCTCGAGGACGCGCGCTGCCCGGAGAAGCCCAGCAAGCGCCCCGGCACCTGTGAAGGCGAGCTCACCGAACCGCGCGCGTTCAACCTGATGTTCAAGACGACCATCGGGCCGGTCGAGGACTCGGGCGCGATCGCCTACCTGCGCCCCGAGACGGCGCAGGGCATCTTCCTCAACTTCCTGAACGTGATGAACTCGGCGCGCACCAAGCCGCCGTTCGGCATCGCGCAGATCGGCAAGTCGTTCCGCAACGAGATCACGCCCGGCAACTTCGTCTTCCGCACGCGCGAGTTCGAACAGGCCGAGATGGAGTTCTTCGTGCCGCCCGCGGAAGAGCAGCAGTGGTACGCGTACTGGGTGAAGGAGCGCTTCGAGTGGTACACGCGCCTCGGCATCCGCGCGGAGAAGCTGCGCATCCGTGTGCACGACAAGGAGGAGCTCGCGCACTACTCGACGGGCACGAGCGACATCGAGTACGAGTACCCGTTCGGTTGGGGCGAGCTCGAGGGCATCGCGTGCCGCACGGACTTCGACCTGCGGCGCCATTCGGAGGCCTCGGGCAGCAAACTCGAGTACTTCGATCCGCAGACGAAGGAGAAGTACACGCCGTGGGTCATCGAACCGGCCGGCGGCATCAACCGCATGGCGCTGACGTTCCTGATCGAAGCCTTCGACGAGGAGATTCTCGAGGACGGCGACGTGCGCAGCGTGCTGCGTTTCCACCCGCGCATCGCACCGATCACCGTGGCCGTGCTGCCGCTCGTCAAGAAGGACGGCATGCCCGAGAAGGCGCTCGAGATCGGCGCCATGTTGCGCAAGGCGCACTTCACGACGTCGTACGACGAGAAGGCCGCGATCGGTCGGCGCTACCGCCGACAGGACGAGGCCGGCACGCCCTTCTGCGTCACCATCGACGGTGACACGCTCACGAACGACACCGTCACCGTGCGCCACCGCGACTCGATGGCGCAGGAGCGCATCGCGGTGAAGGAGCTGCGCGCGTACATCGAAGCGCAGCTCGACACGTGGAAGCGGCGCGTGTGATGCGCCTGTGCGCGCGCACCTCTCGCCCTGCGCTCAGGCAGGCCGTGGTGTGAGCTGCGCGAAGCGAGCGGCCCCGTGTTCGGCTGGTGCCGGACACGGGGCCGCTCGTTCCATGTCACGGCTGCTGTTCGACCCACACCGTCAGCGGTGCGAAGTCGATCGGATCCAGGATGGCGGTCGCGGCGCTCGCCTGGAGGGCGAGTTCGTTCGCGACGACGGCGAAGCGGCTCCACGAGCCGTCCTCTGCGATCAACTGGACGCCGCCGTCGGCTTCGATCATGCGCCGCGGCGCTGCTGCGAGTGCGAACGTGTCGATCGTGGTCGGTACACCCTTCGGATCGACGGCGACGAGGTGGAGGGCGGGCGTCGCGGCATCGGCGACGTACAGGAACACGCCCGCAGGATCGGCGATCACGTCGATCGGGCGTCCGAGACCGCTCGCCGTGCCGTTGAACTGAACGACGCCGTTGAACGGACCGATCTGATAACCCCGCAGTTCGCCGACCGCCGCCATCGCGACGAACAGGTGGCGCCCGCCCGGCTCGAACGTCGCCGCGCCGGCCTCGAGGACCGGATCCCCGATGTCCGACAGGTCGAACGGCGAGCCGAGGCCGAGCAGCGGGTCGTTCGTGTTCGGGCCGACGAGATACATGCGCAGGAGGTCGTCCTGTGCATCGGTCAGCACGAGGAAACGACCCGCCGGGTCCGTCGCCAGTCGCGCGGGCGCCGGTCCGATCGCGATCTGATCGACCTGGGTCGGCACGCTGCCCGCGAGATCGAACGTGACGAGTTGGCTGTCCGTCGCGACCCACAGACGCCGCCCGTCGCCGTCGAAGACGAGGTCGCGGACCGAGAAGCCGGCGGCTGTCGAGCCGCCGCTGGGTGCGAGCGCCGGTGCCGTCGCGTCGACCGCGAAGCGGCGGAACGCGCCCGTCAGGCTGTCGCCGACCACGAGTCGATCACCGATCGCGCCGCTCGCGATCGCCGTCGGAGCGGGACCTGCGAGGAAAGGCCCCGCCACCTGCGCACCGTCGTTCGAGGCGAGGACGTCGAGCCCGCCGCCGGCGCCGTCGAGAACGACCCCGAACGGCGTCGTGCGTTCACGCCCCGTTGGCGCCGGCACGAGCACCAGGTCGCAGGCCTGCGGTCGCAGCGCCTGGAACTGCGGCGTCCCCGTCGGAGAATCCGCGCGTTGCGCGACGCCGATGTCGAACAGCGGCGCCGTGTAACCGCCGCCCAGCGCGGCTCGAACGCGCGGCGCGGATCCGGGCAGCGCAACGACCGCGCCCGGCGTGACCAGGATGCCGCTGCCGTCGATCGAGAAGCGCGACAGGGCCTTCGCACCGTAGTGCGCGGCCCACAGGTGTTCGTCCCGCAAGTCGATGTCGAACGTTCCGTCGGGAACCGCGATGCGGTCGAGGAGCGGCAGGTTCACGCCCGCGCTCGCCAGGTCGTACGTGTCGAGCACGTCGCTGCCGAAGTTCGCCGCGAAGAGGCGCGTGCCGTCGTCGGAGACTTCGATCGCGTAAGCCGTCGGGAGCGTGACGACCTGCAGGAGCCGGTCGAATCCGCCCGTGTCCTCGTCGAGGGCGAGGATGCCGATGGCTTCGAAGAACGTGCTGGCCAGCGCGAGTCGATCGCCACCGGGCAGGAACTCGACGGCGACGGACTCCGGCACGAACAGGGGCGGAGCCGATGCGACGAGTCGACGCGTCACGGGATCGACGCGGAAGAACGAGACGCGATCCTGCGAACCCGTGACGACGCGCCGTCCGTCCGCCGAGACGGCCAGACCCAACGGGAACGGGCCGACGAAGTCGCTGTCGACCTGCTCGAGGTTGCCGTCGTCCGGATCGACCGCGAACGTGATCACACGCGCGTTCTGGAAGTCGAGCACGTACAGCAGATCACCGAGCGGATGCGCCGCGATGCGCACCGGCGCGCCGTCGACCGCGAGGCCTGCAGCGGAGTACAGCTGGTCCGCGCCGCTGTCGTAGCGCCACGTGTTGATCGAGCTCGGGAACAGATTGAGCGAGTAGGCGAAGCGCGCCGCCGGGAAGTCCGCGTGCACTTCGAAGGCGATGGACGCGGTGAGGACCGTGCCGCCCTGGACTCGCGCTCGCACCGTGTACGAGGTGTGTGGAGCGGGGGCCGTCGGAATGCCCGACACGACGCCCGAGTTGCGGTCGATGGTGACGCCGGGGGGCAGCGGCGGAACGACCGTGTACTCGAGAACCGAACCGCTCGCATCGGGCGCGAGCGCCGGCATCTCGACGCCGACGCGGATGTCGTCGGTGCGCACCGCGTAGGTCACGGACGTCGCTGCCGGAGCGACGATCGAGGTGCCGCTGTCCGAGCGATTGCAGGCCGGAAGTCCGACGAGGGCGGTGAACGCGAGAAGGGCGAGGCTGGGAGTTCTCATGGGCGGCGTGGGGGAACCACGCGACGTCGAGCGGGCGCGGGCGAGCGCCGCGCGGCACGATTGCACCACGCGGGCCCGGCATGCGACATGCACACGCGGGGCGGCACCCGGCGCATCCGCCGAGAGCCGCCCCGCGTGCGCGTCGCCCGGCTGCCGGGCGGCGTGTGACGGATCAGGTCAGGGACGGGTGCCCCAGGCGGCGTAGGTCGCAACGACCTGCGGCGCCGACCCACTGCCTACCCCGACGCTCGCACCCGGTTGCAGGACCGTTGCGCCGGCCGTGAGTCCGAGGACCTCGATCGAGTCGCTGCCCTGGGCGGAGCCGAACACCCGTTCGCCGTTGCGGTCGATGGCGACCCCGCTGGACTGGAGTCCGCAGCCGGCGCTCGAGAGCAGGGTCAGCGTGTGGTTCGCGCCGAGGGCGTAGAGCGTCATCGAGTCGTCGTTCGGTTCGACGGTGAACAGGCGGTCACCGGTCGCATCGAAGGTGGGGTCGAGCGACAGGCGGCCGGTGGCGAGCGTGCTCTTCGAGACGAGTGAGCCCGTGACCGGATCGAGTTCCGCCACGTGCATGCGCAGACTGCCTTCGAGGACGACGACGATGGCCGTGCCGTTCGGTGCGATCGCCATTCCGCTCGGCGAACTGTTCGGTGCGAACGTCAGGCCGGACTGCGGCAGGTGTGCGAGCGTTCCGGCGCGGACGTCGAGGGCGAAGGCGAGCACGTCGTCGCCGGCGCTGACGTAGGCGAAGCGCCCCGACGGGTCGACCGTGACGTTGCGCGGCATCGAACCGATCGCTTCGTCGGCGACCAGTTCGAGGGCGCCGTCGGCGACCACGTTCCACAGCGCGATGCGCTCCGCGTCGATGCTGACGAGGTGCGCACCGCCCGGAACGAGAGCGGCGTCCTTCGGTGCGAGACCGGCGAGCGTCGAAGCCGTCGCCGTCGCGACGAGCGTCGTCGGGTCGACCGCGAAGCTCGAAATGCTGTCCGATCCGCGTTCGACGACGAACAGCCGCGAGGCGAGTGTGTCGACGACGAGCGCTCGAGGATCGAGACCGACGTTGACCGACAGGCCGGCCGGCACGAGACCCTGTTCCTCGACGCGGAAGCCCGAGAGTTCGAGCGACTGCGCCGTGGCGGTGAACAGACCCGTCGTCGCGAGTTCCGACTCGTCGGGCCCGCGCACGACGGCGACGTCCGTGATCGTCGACTCGCAGGTGCGGTGGTCGGTGAACGTGAGATCGCCGCCGTTGCCCTGTTCGATCTGCGCGATCATCGCCGTGTCGTCGAGGGCGACGATCGCGTCGTGACCTTCGGCGAGGAGGACGATCTTCGTCGGGCGTCCGAGGAGCGCCACGCCGGCGTGCGGGGTCGGAACCCCACCCGGACCGACGAGCTTGTAGCGCTGCACGAGCGGATCGGTGTGGCAGGCGACGTTGAGCTCGCCGCCGTTCATCACGATCGAGCCCGGACCGCCCGGCGTCGGCGTGTCGAACAGCAGCACCGGCTGATCGAGGTTCGGGTCGACGAAGTACGTCAGGAGCCGGTTGCCGAGGAAGTCGAGGACGTACAGACGCTGCGACGCGTCGTCGTAGAGCACGTCGACCGGCGTTCCCGCACCGACGGCACCGACGAGGTTCTCGATCGCGCCGGTGGCCTGGTCGACGCGGAAGTGCAACACGGCGTCGCCGTCGATCGAACCCGCGAAGAGCTCGCGACCGTCGCCCGAGATCGTCAGACCCGAAGGGCCGGGGACGTGCACCGACGAACCGACCGGAACCAGGTGGCCGGTGTGCGGGTCGACGCGGAAGCTCTGAACCGTGCTGACGTGCAGGTTCGACTTGAACAGGAAACGACCCGACGGGTCGAAGCACAGGTCGAACGTCGCGCCGTCGGCGGAGAACAACTCGACCGGTTCGAGCATGCCGGTGTGCGGGTCGATCGCGTGGACGGCGATGTGCTCCTGGCCGCCGAGTGCGACGTACAGGAAGCGGCCGAGCGGATCGACCTCGACGCGGACCGGGAAGCTGCCGGTCGTCACACGTCCGATCGGGACGAGCACGTTGGCCGAAGCGTCGTGGCGCCAGCACGAGATCTCGTTGCTGTCGGCGTGCAGTGCGTACACGAACTTCGGCGCGTCGAACGCGTCGTGGATCTCGAGTTCGAAGCTCGCGTTCACCACACCCTGGCCGTTCTCGGCGCGGACGGCGAACGTCGTGCGCGGCAGGGCGGTCGCGGGCAAGCCGCTGACGACGCCGGTCGCGCGGTTGATCGCCATGCCGCTCGGCAGAGCGGGCGTCACGCTAAAGTTCGCCGCGCCGCCTTGGTAGTTCGGCACGAGCGGCGGCACGACGACGTCGCGTCGCAGGTCGAACTCGATCGGCGCGTAGCTGAGCGCCGCCGGCGGGTCGAGCGGGATGGTCGCTCCGGAACCGCTGCCGCCGCAGCCGGCGAGTGCGAGCGCCGCGCTCACCACGAGAACCTGCGCGGCGATGTTCGATCGATGGGCGCCGTGCTGGACGGTCGACCCGAAGCTCTTCGAGCTGTGCATGTCTGGAAGCCCCCTGGTTTCCCGAGCGTTCGACGTTCGCGCGGCTCCCGCCGTTCCCCACCGAAAAGGGGCGCGCCGACCCGATCGGCGCCGCACGTCGTGAGTGCAGCGGGTCCCCCGACCCGTGCACCACGCTCGGATCGAAGGCTACCCCGCGACAGAGGGCGGGGTCGGACGGGTTGATTCAAAATGCGATTTCCTAGCCGAGTGCCGGGCGGCAGGGCGCTGCAAGTGCTTGCTGGAAAGCCACGAGCCGCGCCCTAGACTCTCCGGGCCGCCGTGAACCGCGGTGCAGCCCGTCGGCTGCGCCGCGACAGGGAAGTTCGTTCGCAACCCCAGAGCAAGTTCCGTGAAGCCCAAGACTTACGAGTTCCAGGCCGAAGCACGCCAGCTCCTCGACCTGGTCGTCCATTCGCTCTACTCCCACGCCGAGGTCTTCCTGCGCGAGCTCGTCTCGAACGCGTCCGACGCGCTCGACAAGCTGCGCTTCGCCGCGCTGACCGACGAGAGTCTCGCGCCGCTCGCGAAGGACCTCTCGATCCGGCTCGCGACCACGGCGGAGCCGCGCACGCTCGTGGTCGAGGACGACGGCATCGGCATGGAGCGCGACGAGCTCGTGGCGAACCTCGGTTCGATCGCCTCGTCCGGCACACGCCGCTTCCTCGAAGCGGCGCAGAAGGAAGGGCGCGGCGACGTGCCGAGTCTGATCGGTCGCTTCGGCGTCGGCTTCTACGCGGTGTTCATGGTGGCCCGGCGCGTCGTCGTCGAGACGCGCAAGGCCGGCAGCGACGCCGCGTGGCGTTGGACGTCGACCGGCGACGGCACCTACACGATCGAGAGCTGTGAGAAGCCCGCGCACGGCACGCGCATCACGCTCGAACTCGCGGACGTCGACACGGACGACACCAACGCGAAGGATTACACGCAGGAGTGGGTGCTGCGCGACGTGATCCGCCGCTACTCCGACTTCGTCGAGTACCCGATCCGCATGGAGGTCGAGCGCGCCGACGAGGACGGCGCAGCGAAGCGCGAGACGGTCACGCTCAACTCGATGCGGCCCTTGTGGTCGCGTGCGAAGGAGGACGTGAAGCCACAGGAGTACGCGGAGTTCTACAAACACCTCGCGCGCGACTGGCAGGAGCCGCTCGAGACGATCCACTTCAAGGCCGAGGGCACGGCGGAGTACGCCGCGCTGCTGTTCCTGCCGAAAGCGGCGAAGAAGAGCCTGTTCGAGCCGAACTCCGCGAAGAGCAACGTGCATCTGTACGTGCGGCGCGTGTTCATCGGCGAGGCCGTCGAGGAACTCGTGCCGCTGTGGTTGCGTTTCGTCGTCGGTGTCGTCGACTCGGCCGATCTGCCGCTCAACGTCAGCCGCGAGACGCTGCAGCACACGCGCCAACTCGGCCGCATCAAGTCGCGCATCACGCGCAAGGTGACCGAGGCGCTGGTGCGTGTGTGCAACGAGCGCCGCAGCGAGTACGAGGAGTTCTGGCGCGAGTTCGGCCCCGTCGTGAAGGAGGGCCTCTACTTCGAGGACGACGTGCGGACCGAACTCGCGGCGGCGTGCCTGTTCCGCTCGACACACGGCGACGGTTGGACGACGCTGGGTGAGTACATCGCGCGCAAGCCGGCGGATCAGAAGTCGATCCTCGTGCTCGCGGGTCCGGACCTGGTCGCGCTGCGCGGCTCGCCGCACCTCGAAGCGGCACGGAAGAAGGGGCAGGAGGTGTTGCTGCTCGACGACCACGTCGACGAGTTCTGGTTGACGCGCCTCGAGTCCTTCGAGGGCTGCGACCTCGTGGCTCTGCACAAGGGCGACGCGGGCCTCCGCGACGACGCGCAGCGCGCCGCGCTCGACGACCGCGAGAAGAGCAGTGCCGAGCTCTTCGCCGCGCTGAAGAACGTGCTCGCGAACGACGAACTCGAAGTCGGCTACTCGGCGCGCCTGGTCGAGTCGCCCGCGGTGCTCGTCACGGAGGAGGGCGGCGCGTCCCCGCACGTCGAACGCGCCTTGCGCGCCTCGGGTCAGGCCGGTGGGCGGACGGCGCGGCGGCGCTTCGAGCTCAACCCCGATCACCCGGTCGTCGCCGCGCTCGACGATCTGCGAGCGAAGGACCCGGCGCGCTTCGAGCGGCACGTGAAGCTGCTGCACGGCCAGGCTCTGCTGGCGGAGGGGTCGCCGCTGCCCGACCCCGCGGCCTTCTCGAGGCTCGTGGTCGAGTTGCTCGGCAAGGGGTGAGCCCCGCGCTGCGGCCAGGGTGAAACGAAACACCAAGCTGCCGCGATCACAGGCACCAGCCGGAACGATTGGAACGGCGGCGTGCGGGAGTCCAAGAGACGCGGCGCCCGGGACGTGCCCGGGCGCTTCACGTCTCGGCCGGTCGCGTCGCGGCCGACCTCTTCGCCTCCCGCACCATGCTCACCGTCGGAGATCGTCTCCCGCACTTCCAACTCACGGCCACGATCGGAGCCGACAAA
>JBIKNC010000342.1:0-3152 GCA_044358925.1 Planctomycetota bacterium
ATCGCGTCCGCGCCCGAAGGCCGAGCCCAGCTCGACGTTCTCGAGCGCCGTGAAGCCCTGCAGCAGGTTGAACGTCTGGAACACGTACCCGACGTTGCGCGCCCGAAAGCGATCGCGCGCCGCCTCGGACAGGCGCACGAGATCGACGCCGTCGAAACGCACGTGCCCTTCGTCCGGCAGCGCGAGGCCCGCGATCACGTTGAGGAGCGTCGTCTTGCCCGACCCCGAGCGTCCGAGCAGTGCCACCTCCTCCCCCGCTTCGACCGCAAACCGGTCGATGCGCAGCACTTCCTGCCGGGTGCCGTCGGGAGCCGTGTGGCTCTTCACCAGCGCTTCGATCTCGAGCAGTGCCACGCGACGCGCAGGATAGCCGCGCGCGGTCGCGTCCCAATTTTCAACTTGTGAGGAACGAGGCGGCTGGAAGGAAACAGCTCGAGGCCCCGGCAGCCGATCTTCGCTGCACCCCCAAGTCCCTGCCCCCAATGCCGAGCACACGCCTGCCCAGCACGCTCGGCCCCTTCCCGTTCGACGTCGACCCGTGGAGCGCGCTTGCCGGCGCGGTCCTCGTGTCGTGCGTCTGGTTCGGTGCGCGACTCGTCGCGCGCCGCCGGAAGGGGTCCGAGTCCGCCTCCGAACACGTCTCCGTCGCTCCGACGGCGATGACCTCTCGTCGTGAAAGCGACCTGTCCGCGCCGCCCCCGGCCGCGACACTCGCGGACACGACCGTGGACCTCGCCCAGGTGCTCGTCTGCCGCTTCGAGGCCGACACGAAGCTGACCTGGTTCAACGCCGCGTACGCGCGGCTGTGGGGACGCGCACCCGAGGAGCTCTTGGGCCGGCGCTGGATCGACCTCATGCCCGAGGCCGGACGCGCGGCGGCGCGCGAGCGACTCGCGCTGCTCACGCCGCAGCGACCGGTGCACGTCGAGACGTGCGCGATCGTCGGCCCGAACGGGCGACGCGAACTCGAGTGGGTCCGCCGCGCACTGTTCGACGCGAACGGCGCGCTGCGTGAGATCGTCGCGACGGGCAGCGACGTCACGGAGTCGCGGCGTCTGATCGCCGAACTCGCCGACCAACGCCAGCAGCTCGAGATCGCGCTCGACGCCAGCGAACTGGGGCTCTGGGATCTCGACGTCGACTCGGCGCACGTGCACCGCAGTCGGCAGTGGCACGAACTCTTGGGCCTCGCGCCGAACACCGTCGCGCCGACGATCGACGCGTGGGCGGAGCGTGTGCACCCCGACGACCTCGCGCGAGCGCGCGCGAACATGGAAGCCAACATGCGCGGCGAGTCGCGCGGCTTCTGCGTCGAGTACCGCGTGCGCCATGCGAGCGGGCGCTGGGTCTGGATCGAGGACCGCGGCCGCGTGGTCGAGTTCCACGCGGACGGGCGACCGAAGCGCGCGGTCGGCGTCGTGTCGGACGCGACCGAGCGGCGACGCATCGCACTCGAACTCGAGGACAGCCGCGCGGAAGCGGTGCGCGAGAGCGAAGCGAAGGGCAGTTTCCTCGCGAACATGAGCCACGAGATCCGCACGCCGCTCACGGCGGTGCTCGGCTACGCGGAACTCGCACAGGACGAGATCGAGGACCCGCTCGGAGATCCGGCGCGCGTCGCGGAGCAACTCGACGCCGTGCTGCGCAACGGGCGGCACCTGCAAGAGCTGCTCGACGGCGTGCTCGACCTGTCGAAGATCCAGGCGGGCGAAGCGCAACTCGTGTTGGAGCGCACGGACGTGCGCGAAGTCGCTCGCGATGCGATCGCGATGCTCGCCGGCCGCGCGAAACAGAAGGGGCTGGAGCTGGTGTTCGAGACGGCGGGCCCGCTGCCGTCGCGAGTGCGCACCGACGCGCTGCGCGTGCGCCAGGTGCTCGTCAACCTGCTCGGCAACGCGCTGAAGTTCACGAACGGCGGCCGCATCACGGTGCGGCTGCGCTTGACACAGGGCGGCGGACGGCGGCTCGCGACGTCGATGCCTGGCGAGTTGCACGTCGAGGTCGAGGACCACGGCGTGGGCATGGACGCGGCCACGTTGCAGCGTGTGTTCCAACCGTTCCGGCAGGCGGACGCGTCGACGTCGCGGCGCTTCGGCGGCACCGGTCTCGGTCTGACGATCTCGCGCCACCTCGCGCGCATGCTCGGAGGCGAACTCGACGCGGTCAGCGCTCCCGGTGAGGGCAGCACGTTCCGGCTCGTCCTGCCGCTCGACCTCGAAGACCTGGCGTGCGTCGAACACGGGAACACGCCGCCGGCACTGCCGGCACGCGGTCGCGTCTCGGTCGGCGGCGGGCGAGTGCTCCTCGTCGAGGACGGCGCCGACAACCGGCGCCTGATCGGGATCGTGCTCGAACGCGCCGGTCTGACCGTCGCGACGGCCGAGAACGGACGCGAGGGCGTCGACGCGGTTCTCGCGGCGCGTGCACGCGGCGAACCATTCGACGTCGTGTTGATGGACGTGCAGATGCCCGTGCTGGACGGCTACGCTGCGACGCGCGAGTTGCGCGAGCACGGCGTCGAAGCGCCGATCCTCGCGTTGACCGCCAACGCGTTCGCCGAAGAACGCCAGCGCTGTCTGGAGGCCGGATGCAACGACCACTGCACGAAACCGATTCAGAGGGAACTGTTCGTCGCGACGATCGCGAAGTGGCTCGCGGTCGAGCGCGCACGCGTCGGCGCGCAGGCTTGACGCTGTTCGGTGCGCTGTCGCTCGTCGCGTGTGCGAACGCGCGGACGAGCGACGCGCCGAGTGCAACGAACACCATGAACGAGACGCGCGCGGCGAGCGTCGACGAGAGTGCGGCGGTCGAGGCCTTGCTCGAACACCTGCACACGACGGCGTCGCTGGCCGACGGGGCGCTCTACTTCGGCTGCTTCACGCCCGACGCCGTGTTCGTCGGCACGGATGCGACGGAGCGTTGGACGCTCGATCAGTTCCGCGCCTACGCCGAGCCCTTCTTCGCGCGCGGACAAGGCTGGACCTACACGGCGCTCGAGCGCCACGTCGCCTTCGCCGCCGCGGGCGACACCGCGTGGTTCGACGAGCGCCTGTGGAACGAGAAGTACGGCGAGGCGCGCGGCAGCGGCGTGTGCGTGCAGACCGCCGAAGGTTGGCGCGTCGCGCACTACGTTTTGAGCTTCCCGATCCCGA
>JBIKNC010000137.1:0-11566 GCA_044358925.1 Planctomycetota bacterium
CGTCGGGTCGTAGTGGTCGCTGAGGAAACCTTCGTGGCGTTCGATGGTGACGCCCGTGACGCCGGCTGCGCGACAGACGGCAGCGGCGGCCTGCGCGCCGGTCATGCCGGTCCGAACGCCGACCTGTGAGTAGCGGTGGAACGTCGATTTCACGCGCCACTGCGCGAGGCCTCCGAGCACGAGGCCGAAGAGCATGATGGCGATCCCGAGGGGAGTGAAGATCATGGTTCGTGCGGAGCTGGGTCGGCCGCGCGGAAGGCGCGCACCGACGAAGCGACGCCGCTCGAACGAGCGGCGTCGACGTGCGCCGTGTACGCGGCGGCACGCCTCCAGGTTGGGACGCGCCGCCCCCCGATTCCAGTGCGACCCGCGTCGGTGTCGGTTCCGGATCAGGTCGAACGCGCACGCGCCGCCGCGCGCGCGAGCACGTCATCGAGTCGCGCGCGATCGATGGGCTTCGTCAGGTAGTCGTCGCAGCCGGCTTCCAGGCAGCGCTCGCGGTCGCCGGCCATGGCGTGCGCCGTCAGTGCGATCACCGGCACGTCGAAACCGGCGGCGCGCAGCGCGGCCGTCGCTCCGTAGCCGTCGACGAGCGGCATCTGCATGTCCATCAACACGACGTCGTACGGCGTGCCGGCCGCGCGCGCCCTTTCGACTTCAGCGACGACGAGTGCTCCGTTCTCGACGGCGTTCGACAGTGCGCCGGCGCGCGCGAGCAGCACGCCGAGCAGCCGACGGTTGTCGGCCCCGTCCTCGGCCAGCAGCACGCGCAGTCCTTCGAGGCTGCGCTTCGGCAGGGCCGCCGGCGGTTCGTCGAGGAACCGGTCCACACTCGCGTCGATCGCGACGAAGGGCAAGTCCAGTCGGAACGACGTGCCGACACCTGGAGTCGAACGCACACCGAGTTCGCCGCCCAGCAGTGTGGTGAGGCGCTTCGCGATGCACAGTCCGAGTCCGGTGCCGCCGAAGCGACGCGTCGTCGATCCGTCGCCCTGCACGAACGGCTCGAAGACCCGTTCCAACTGCTCCGGCGTCATGCCGATGCCGGTGTCCTCGACTTCGAACGCGATGCGCGTCCCGTCGTTCGAGGGCGGGCCGATCCGTAAGGCGACCCTGCCGGCGGGCGTGAACTTGAGCGCGTTGCCGACCAGGTTGCCGAGGATCTGGCGCAGTCGCAGCGGGTCGCTGCCGATCGTCGCTGGTGCATTGGCGGCGCGCGCGATCGTGAGTTCGAGTCCGCGCTCCTGTGCGCGCCCGCCGAACGTGCGCGCGATGTCGTCGAACAGGCTGTTGACGTCCACCGGTAGACGTTCGACCGTCATGCGGCCGGCGTCGATCTTCGAGAGATCCAGGAGCGAGTTCACGATCTCGAGCAGTTGGCGCCCGTTGCGGCGGATCGTCTCGACGTGCTCCGCGCGGTTGTCCGGGTCCGTTTCGAGCAGATCCGTGAAGCCGAGGATCGCCGTCATCGGCGTACGGATCTCGTGGCTCATGTTCGCCAGGAAGTCGCCGCGCGCTCGTGAAGCCGCGATCGCCGTGTCGCGCGCGTCGCGCAGCGAGTCCTCGTAGCGCACCTGCTCGTCGATCACCTGCGTGAACATGACGATGCCACCGATCTCGTCGATGGCATCGCGCCACGGGTGGATGGCCCACGACAGGTTGGTCGTGGAGCCGCTCTCGCGTTCGAACGCATCGCGATCGCAGCTCAACACCTCGCCCGCGAGCGCGCGTCGGTGCAGCTCCTTCCAGCGCTCCGGGCAGGTCGGGAAGACGTCGTAGTGCGAGCGTCCGATGATCGCCGTGTCGCCGAGGCCGTATTGCGTGTACCAGCCGCGACTCGCGACGACGTAGCGCATGTCGCGATCGAACATCGCGATCGCCGCAGGCGAGTGTTCGAACAAGAGGCGCATGCGGCGTTCGAGCACCTCGCGTTCCTGCTCGCCGCGCCGACGGGCGTCGATGTCGACGTGGTAACCGATCATGCGCAGCGGTTCGCCGTCGCCCCCGCGTTCGACGACGCGCCCCGAACTGCGCAGCCACTTGAACGCGCCGTCCTTGCAGCGCATGCGGAACTCGACGTCGTAGCGCTGGTCGGGACACGCTTGCGCATGCGTCAGTGCTTGGAACGTCGCGGCGAAGTCGCCGGGGTGGATGCGGCTCGCGATCTCGAGGATGGAGAGGCGCGTTTCGCGCGCTTCCTCGCCGAGCATGGCCATGTAGTGCGCGCTCGTGACGACGACACCCGACTCGATCGACCAGTCCCACAGACCGGCGCCGGAGGCGTCGAGCGCCAGTTCGAAACGCTCTTCGCGTTCGAGTGAACCTGTGACGTCGCGCATGAGCACGATCGTCCGCCCCGAGCCGTCGTTCACGGGCACGACCTCGATCTCGCTGACGCGGCGCGTGGCGGGATCGCCGGCCGCCAGCTTCACGCGACCGGACGCTCGTTCGCGCGCGGCGGCAGCCTTCGCCACCCACGGCGCGCACTCGGCGAAGCGCTCGGCGAGCGTGCTCACGTCCGCCGTGCAACCGAGCACGAACGTTCGCGCGGTCGGACTCTCGCTGTCGATGCGACCGTCCTTCGTCGCGACGACGAAGGCTTGCCCCGTCCCGCGCAGCGCTTCGTCGGCGATCACACCGGCGAGCACCGCTGACTGTGCAGCGCGCGCGGCGCGCGCCGAGTTCGCGAACGTGCGAACGATGTCGGCGGTCCGCGTCGAGTCCTCGATCGGCGTGCGCGACATGGCGACCACGAGGCCCGCGCGCCCCGTCAACGGATCTTCGAAGCGCGCACCGGCGTACGAGCGCGCGCCGAAGTCGGTCAACTGGCGATCGCTCGCGTAGCGCAGGGCGACGTCGTCCGCGACGACGTTGACTCCGTTCGCGAGGGTGTCGGAGCAGGGCGTCCCGAGCAACTCGTAGCGCGTCGAACCACCGGGCCCGGACTGGGTGTCGACCAGCGTCGCGACGTGGGTGCCTTCCGCGTCGACGATGCCGATGAGCGCGAATTCGAAGCCGAGGGCCGCCGCGAGGCAGTGCACGAGTTGGTGGAGCAGCTCCGGCTCGCGGCCGTCCGAGAAGATGAGGTCCATCCGTCGTCTTTCGGCACGCCGGCCCGGGTAGCGGGTGCGGCGTGCCGGCTGCCGTCCCAGGGTCAGAACAGGCCGCTGATCGTGCCGTCGGCCTGGAGCTCGATGCCGCGGTAGGCCGGGGTGCTGCCAAGTCCGGGCATGGTCATGATGTCGCCCGCGAGCGGCACGACGAGGCCCGCCCCGGCGAGCAGGCGCAGCTCGCGCACCGGGAACTCGAAACCCGTCGGCCGCCCCAGCAACTTCGCGTCGTGCGAGAGGCTGAACTGGGTCTTCGCGATGCAGATCGGCAGCTTGCCGTGGCCGCGCGCTTCGAGCCGCGCGAGCTGCTGCGTCGCGAGCGGCGCGAAGGACACACGCGAGCCGCCGTAGAGCTTGGTGACCACCTTGGTGATCTTCTCCGCCGTGCTGTCGTTCGCCTCGTAGGCGTGGCGGAAGCGCGCGGTGCCGCTCTCCGCCGCGTCGACGACCGCACGTGCGAGTTCGACGCCGCCTTCGCTGCCCTTGCCGAAGACTTCGCTCAGCGCGACGGCGCGTGCGCCGGCCGCGAGTGCGCGCTTCTTGACGAGTTCGTGCTCCGCCGCCGTGTCGCCCGGGAAGCGGTTGATCGCGACGACCACCGGCACGCCGTGCGCCGCGAGGATCGCGAGGTGGCCTTCGAGGTTCGAACAGCCCTCCGCCAAGGCCGAGAGATCTTCGACCTCGAGTTCCTTCGGCAGCGGCTTGCCCGGCTTCACCTTGAAGCGCCCCGAATGGAACTTGAGCGCGCGCACGGTCGTGACGAGCACCGCGCAGTCGGGCCGCATGCCGGTGACGCGGCACTTGATGTTGCAGAACTTCTCCGCGCCCATGTCGGAGCCGAAGCCGGCCTCCGTGACGACGTACTCCGTGTGGCGCGCCGCGATGCGGTCGGCGATCGCGGAGCAGTTGCCCTGCGCGATGTTCGCGAACGGCCCGGCGTGCACGAGCACCGGCGTGCCTTCACTCGTCTGCACGAGCGTCGGATCGAGTGCGTCGCGCAGCAGCGCCGCCATCGCTCCCGCCGCACCGAGATCGTCGGCAGTGACGGGTTGGTCGAGGAAACTCTCGCCGACCTCGATGCGCCCGAGGCGCGCACGCAGGTCCGCGATCGACGTCGAGAGCGCGAGGATCGCCATGACCTCGGACGCGGCCGTGATGTCGAAGGCCGTGTCGCGCGGAACGCCGTTGAGCTTGCCGCCCAGTCCGATGCGGATCTCGCGCAGCGCGCGGTCGTTCATGTCGATCACGCGGCGCCAGGAGATGCGCTCGGGATCGAGTTTGAGCGTGTTGTCGAGCAGCAGCGACGTGTCGAGCGCGGCTGCGAGCAGGTTGTTCGCCGCAGCGACGGCGTGGAAGTCGCCGGTCAGGTGCAGGTTGACCTCGTCCATCGGCAGGAGCTGACAGCGCCCGCCGCCCGCGCCGCCGCCCTTCACGCCGAACACGGGCCCCAGCGACGGCTGCCGCAGCGTCGCGATCGCGCGCTTGCCGATGCGCGAGAGGGCCATCGACAGGCCGATCGTGTGCACCGTCTTGCCCTCGCCCGCGGGCGTCGGGTTGACGGCCGTGACGAGCACGACCCGCGCGCGCGACGGGGCGTCGCCGGCAGCCAAACGGTGGTCGATCTTGGCCTTGTGGTGGCCGTAGGGGCGAACGGCCGAACTCGGCAGGTCGAGCGCAGCGGCGAGTTCGAGGGCGGGACGCGGCGTCGTGCTGTTCATGTCGCGCGGCATCGTAGCGGCCCGCCGTGGCGCTTCGGCGCGACGCGGCGAGTTACGATCGCGGGCTCGAGAGCCGTCGCACGAATCCACGCGGGCGGCTCCGCGCACGTCATGCAGAATCGCTCGAACGCCGCCGCCGGATCGTTCGTCTATCTCGACAACAACGCGACGACGCCGCTCGCGCCCGAGGTGCTGGCCGCGATCGTGCCGGTCCTCACCGACACCTTCGGCAACCCGTCGAGTCCGCACCGACTCGGAGTCGCCGCGGCGCGTCTGGTCGAGAGTGCGCGACTCGACGTGGCCGATCTGTTCGGAACGAGCCCCGAGCGCGTCGTGTTCACGGGCGGCGGCACCGAGAGCATCGCGACCGCCGTCGCCGCGGGTCGCGCGCTGCGACCGACGCGCAGGACGGTCGTGTGTTCGAGCGTCGAGCACCCGGCTTCGTCCGCGCCGCTGAAGCGCGAAGCCGAACTCGGGCGCGTCGACTGCGTCGTCGTGCCGGTCGCTCGCGACGGACTCTTCGTGAAGGAACGGCTCATGGCCGCCATCGGCGACGACACGGCGATCGTCTCGCTGCTGTGGGGCAACAACGAGACAGGTGTGGTGCAGCCGCGCGAACTCCTGCGCGACGTCGCCGCGAAGTGTCGTCGGCACGGTGCCCTGCTGCACCTCGACGCCGTGCAGATGGCGGGCAAGGCCGAACTCGACGTCGAAGAGCTCGGCGCCGATTTCGTCTCGATCAGCGGGCACAAGTTCCACGCTCCGAAAGGCGTCGGCGCCCTGTTCGTGCGCGACGACGCGGAGTTCGCGCCGTTCGTGCTCGGCGGCAGCCAGGAACGTCAGCGCCGCGCCGGCACCGTCGCGACGGCGAACGTGGTCGGACTCGGCGTCGCCGCGCGCCTCGCCTGTGAACACCTGCGCACCCCGGGAGCGCTCGCGGCGCTGGCCGCGCGCCGCGACGGACTGGAGCGCGAACTCGCGCGGCGCGTCGAGGGCGTGTCCGTGAACGGCGCGGGCGCAGCGCGCACGCCGAACACGTCGAACGTCTCGTTCGAAGGCGTGAACGGGAACGCGCTCCTCGCCATGCTGTCCGAACACGACGTGTTCGTCTCGACGGGCTCGGCCTGCGGATCGAACCGGAAGAAGGCCAGCCCCGTCCTCGTGGCGATGGGCGTCGACGTCGACCTCGCCAGCGCGTCGCTGCGGCTGTCGCTCTCGCGCTTCACGACCGACGCGGAGGTCGAACGCGGCGTCGACACCATCGCGCGCTGCGTGGCGCGCCTGCGTGCCATGGCTCCGGCCGAACAGCCGGCCTAGCAGCCCGTTGAAGGAGCCCCTCCTGCGCCTTCGCGCTCTTCGCCGATGCGTCGTCAGCCTCGACGAACAGCGCGAAGGCTCGCGACGGGACTCTTTGAACGGGCGGCTGGATCTCGTTCCCGTCCGCGAGCCGCTCCCCACCACCGTGCCGCTACACTCGCTGCCCGACGGCGCCGCGAGCCGAACTCCATCCCCATGGCCGAAACCGCCCTTCAGACCTACCGCGTCACCGTCAGCGGGCTGTGGAACACACGCCACACGTTCACGTCCGTGACGGAGTCGGGCGAGACACCGGAAGGCGTCCTGACGGTGAACCGCAGCCGCTTCGGCCGCGTGACGAGCGCCGAGTACCGCCCGGCGAAAGGCGAAGTGCTCGTCGTCCGCCGCGACCCGGGCCTCCTGCGCAGCCAGTTCTCGCTGTGGACGGACGGCACCGAGTGGCTCGGTTCGTCGCTGCGCTGGGGCCTGCGCCGCCAGATCGACCTTTCGACGGGCAGCAAACCGCTCTATCTGCTGCCGGTCGCCGGCCTGCGCGCCGGCTGGGGCATCTACGCTCCCAAGTCGGGCGAGATGGCGCGCATCGTGTCGAGCATCACCGGCCGCAGCGCGCGCATCGAGGTCTTCCGGCGCCTCGACTTCCCGATCCTCGTCTTCTCCTACTTCGTCGGGAACCAGGTGCACCTCGAGTCCATCGCTCCCGGACCGGAGCCCGAGAAGGTCAAGGCCCGCGCGTCGGCGACCGCGGTCTGACCCACAGGCCGAACATCCGCGGTTCGCCGCCCGTCGAAGAGCGACACGTCGGTGGTTGCCGGCCGCCGCCGCGGCGCGCGGGCAGGAACGACCGCGCGACACGCGACTTGCGGACTTGGGTCGGGTGTTCGCCCGACCGATCATGCTCTCCGTCGACCCGACGCGTCTCCGCGCCGGGAAGAAGCTCCCCCACCGCGCCGTCAGGCACCGAACAGGAGCGCTCCGCCGCGCCGCGAACCACGCCGCGCACGGAGCGCCATGCGTTCCGTCACCATGCGACCGACAGTCGTTCTCCCTCTCGTGCTCGCGGCCATCGCCGCGCTCGTGTTCGTCCTCTTCATGAACGACGACGGCGAGCCCGTCCCTCCGATCGTTCGACAAGCGCCGGAGGTCGAGACGCCCGTCCAGCAGCCGACGCCGCTGGCGCCGGCCGACCTGGCGGCGTCCAACGATCCGGGCCGCACCGGTGACGGCCTCGAATCGGCCGACACCGCGCGCCAGGCCGTCGAACGCGGCATCGTGACGTCGGAGTCCGCGTCGGGCGACCACACCAGCAAGATCGAGGTGAAAGTCGTCGACGGGAGCGGCGCTCCGGTCGCGAACGCGATCGTCTCGCTCATCGCCAAAGGCGCAGCCGCCGACCTCGCACCGTTCCTCGCGGCCGCCTCCGGTAACGACCAGGGCCTCGACCTCGGCCGCAACCGCGCGACGGACGGCCGCACCGACAAGGACGGGCGCTACGTGTTCGAACGCGTCGAGCCCAATCCGTTCTACGCGGTCGACGTGTCGCACGCCGAATTCGCGCCGAAGGAGGTGCGCGGCATCGCGCTCGCCGCGGGCAAGGTGCAGAAGGTCACCGTCACTCTCGATCTCGGCGCGCTCGTGCACGGTTACGTGCGCGACGAGGCCGGCAACGGCGTCGAAGGCGCGCGCATGGTGCTGATGCCGCTCGGTGCGCTGAACCTGGACCCGACCTTGCAGATGGAGATGGGTCAGGTCGGGAAGTCCGACCAGAACGGCTACTACGCCTTCCCGAACGTCGACCTCGTGCGCACGAACACCGTGTCCGCGCACAAGGAGGGCTTCGGTCGCGCGGCGCAGACGGACCTGCGCCAGGAAGGCGCCGATCGCACCGTCGAAGTCGACTTCCGCCTCGTTCCCGGCCTCTCGATCCGCGGCCGCATCGTCGGCCCGGGCGGGCAACCGGTCGAAGGCGCGACGATCGACGCCTACGGCATGGTCGCGATCCAGAACTCGCGCGGCACCGCGAAGTCGGGCCCCGACGGTTCGTTCGAACTGAAGGACCTCGTCGAAGGTCCGTACCAGGTGCGCGCGCGCGCCGGCGGCTGGTCCGAAGTGCGCGAGCCGCGCGTCGACGCGGGTGAACAGAACCTGCTGCTCGAACTGCAGCCGCTCGGCCAGGTCGACGGGCGCGTGGTGCGCGCGTCGAACAACACGCCGCTCTCGGACTTCCGCGTGTCGATCCGCCGCGTGACGCCGGGCACCGACCACTACGGCGCGCCGACGATGCCGAAGGAGTTCAAGGGCGCGGCCGACGGGACGTTCTCGATGAGCGGCGTGCCCGAGGGTCTGTGGGTCCTGCAGGTCGACGCGGAGGGCTTCGCGTCGGCTCTGTCGACGTCGATCGACGTGCGCCTCGGCCAAGTCGTCACCGGCCTCGAGATCCGCATCTCCACGGGCGGCACTCTGTCGGGCCGCGTCGTGAACGCGAACACGGGCGAACCGATCGCCGGTGCGCGCATCGCGACGCAGGACAACGGCTTCATCGACAACCCGCTGGCGCAGCTCTTCGGTTCGATGCTGGCGCGTCGCACCACGGCACGCACGGCCGTGTCCGATTCGACGGGACGGTTCGCGCTCGCGCAGTTGATGCCGGGCGACTACCAGATCCGCATCGAACACAACGACTTCACCACGTCGATCGTCAAGGACTTGCGTGTCGACGACAGCGAGGCGCCGATCGACTTCGGTGACTTCCCGCTGCGCGAAGGTGGCGCGGTCGAAGGCGTGGTCTACGACGAGAACGGCGCGCCTCTGAACGGCGCGACGGTCACGCTCGCGAACAAGGAAACGGCCGGGCTGACCTACACGAGCCGCACGGACGAACAGGGGCGCTACGAGATCGAACACGTCTCGGCGGGCCGCTACGACATCCACGCGCAGCGCGCGATCGAGTCGACCGGCAACCCGTTCGAAGTGCTGCTCGACGTCCAGAACTCGACACGCGAGATCTTCGTGACGGACGCCGTGCGACAGCCGGTCGACCTCAGTCTCGCGAAGTGACGCGAGGATCCGCGACGAGCGGGATCGAAGCGGCGCGGCGGCGGCTCGAGGACGAGCTCGCCGCCGCGCTGCATTCACCGGTGCGTGTCGCGTTCTCGCGCTCGCGCCGGCATGCGATCCAGTTGCGGCGGACGCGCCACGGTCGCGGTGCTACGGCGACGAGCGCCTACGACGTGCGCCTGGCTCCGTTCTTCGCGACGGCCGACCCACAGGTGCGCGCCGACCTCGCCGAGTGGTTGCGCAACGGCCGCCGCGCGCGCGCGACGCACGAGCGCTTGATGGCCTGGATCGACGCGCGTTTCGCCGAACTCCCCCCGCGTGTGTTGCCCGCGTGGGCGCGGCGCACCGACGGAGAACACCACGACCTCGCGGCACTGGCCGCAGCGCTGGACGGCGCGCGCGGCGCCGAGGCACTCGCGCGGCTCGAGCGCCGGCCCACGATCGGCTTCGGTCGCTTCCCGACGCGCGGGCCGCGTCGCAGCCTCGACCTCGGCAACTACGACCGCGAACGCGACTGGGTGCGCATCCATCCGGTCCTCGACGCCGCCGACGTGCCCGCTTGGTTCGTGCGCTTCGTCCTGTACCACGAACTCCTGCACGCCTTGGCGGCTCAGGAGAAGTGGGACGACGGCGCTCCGCACGGACCGACGTTCCGCGCGCACGAGGCTCTGCTGCCCGACACGGCGCGCGCGAAGAGCTGGCAGCGCGCGCACACCGACGAACTCCTGGCGCGGACGCGCCGCGCCGTGCGTGCGAAACGCTCCAGCGGCACGGCGCGCGCGACAGGCACGGCGCGCACCGATCGGCGCGCGGACGTCAGCGTCGATTGAGGAGCGGCAACTCGCTCGCGTCGACGCGCCCGTCGCCGTTGCGATCGAGACGGTCGAACGCGTCGTACCAGCGCTTGGCGACTTGGGTGCGCGACAGCACACCGTCCTTCTCCTCGTCGAGCTCGAGCAACTGCGTGCCGATGCGATCGTCGATCACGACGGCGAGCGGCTCCCCCGCCGGAACGGCGAAGTCCTCCTCGAGCAGCACGTACTCGATGTAGCCGATCATCATCTCGTCGTCGGTGTTCGGACCGAAACGCACGAGTTCGTCCGGAGCGGGGTTCGCTGCGTTGGCGCTCGAGTTGTCGAACCGGCCCGTCGCGGTGACCATGTCGCCCGGAGCGAGCAGCAGCGGCTCGGCGAGGTCGTAGCGCAGTTGCCACTTGAAGTCGTAGCGCGGCACGGACAGTGCACGCCGCGACGCGCCGCCCGCCGGCACGACGTCGAACGAGAACTGCGAACCGCGCAGGTGCATGTGCGGCATGAATGCGCGCACACTCGCGCCGCGCACGAACACACCGTGCGCCGCTTCCCCGTGATCGCCGACGTGCGGCGGGATCGCGATGCGCCGATTCGAGAGGCCGACGGTCCGGACGACGTGCCGCGGACGGAAGGCGGGATCCTCGTCGGCGAAGTGCAGGCCGATCGTGGTGCGGTCGCTCGTCGCGCGGCCGTTCGGCGTGTAGTGCAGTTCGAAGAAGAGCACGCTGCCGGCCGGCAGGGGGCGCGCGGTGCCGATCGGGTAACGCACCGGCTCCGAGCCCGGCACCCAGGCCGCGAAGAAGCCGTGCGTCTCGTCGATCGAGTTCCAGTCGCGCAGGCGCCCGTTCGCGAACGCTTCGGCGGGCAACGCGTGCACGACGACGTGGTGCACGACACGCGGCGCGCCCGGTCGCACCTCGATGGCCTCGATCCAGCGCTCGCGCTCGAGTCCCGTCGGCACCGCGACGTAGCGGTACTCGAGCACGCCCTCGGCGGGCACCTCGATCGCCTGCGGCAGACCGAGCTCGAGATCGGGCGTGCCGAGTTGCCAGCCGTCCGTGTCGAAGACACGCGGCAGCGGCGCCTCGGCGTCGTCGCCGCGCGGTTTGCCTGCGGCGATCCAGGCCGTGAGTTCGGCGCGTTCGCGCGTCAGGAGCGAGCGGTCGTTCGCCCACGGGCTCGTGTCGCCGTCGTGCGCTGCGGCGAACCAGGGCGGCATGCTCCCGTCCGCCGTCACGGCCGCGATCATCGCGCTGCGCCGCGCGACCGCGTCGTAGTCGTCGAGCGCGAACGGCGCCGCCCCGCCGTCGTGGTGGCACGCGGCGCAGTTGGTCTGCACGAGGCGGGCGATCTGACGGTTGTACGTGACCGTCGTGTCGGCAGCGGCGACCGGCACCGATGTGCGCGGTTCGAGCAGACAGCCCGGCGCGTTCGTGCATGGAACGAGCGGTTCGGCGTTCGCCGCGAGGCTCGCGAGCGCGTCCTCGAGGAAGTTGCGCGTCGCCGCGGCGCGCGACGCGCCGATGCCGAAGCGATCGCTCAGCGCGCCGCGATA
>JBIKNC010000138.1:0-11503 GCA_044358925.1 Planctomycetota bacterium
CGGGCGCGCTTTGCGCGCCCGACGGTGATGCTGCGCCACCCCCGAAGTGCGGCATGGCGGCGGATTTTGTTGCGGCACCGTACCGCCGCCGGATTCTCAGTCCGCGACGAGTTCGAACTTCGCGAGGCCGCGGTGCTGCACGGCGCCGGCGCCGATGCGGCTCTGCATCAGGTGCACCGTCGTCACTTGGAGCGGCGGCACGTGCACCAGCGCGGCGTCGATCGCGACGCGCGCCGGCGTCGCGAAGCGCGCGAGCGTGAAGTGCGGCAGGAACGTCTCGCGCTTGTTGCGGCCGCGCGCGAGGCGGGCGACGAGACGCTCGTGCAGCTCGAGCAGCGCACTCGGCAGGTCCGTCACCGCCGCGACCAAACGGGCCGGACCCGTTTCGGGCAGTGCGGCGAGATGCAGCGGCTGCAGGACGAACGGCGCGACGGCGCGCGCAGCGCCCGCGACCGACTCGACGACGTCGGCGAGGCGACGCTCCTCGACCTCGCCGATGAAGTGCGCGGTGAGGTGGAGTTGTTCGTGCGGCGTCAGTCGATGCGGCGGCAACTCCTCGCGTGCGAGCGCCTCGAACAGCGCGTTCGTCGTCGCGCCGTCCGGGTAGAGCGCGACGAACAAACGCAACGCGCCGCTCGCCGCCGCGCGCCGCGAACGCCGCGCGTCGTTGCGCGCACGCTCGCGCTCGCGTCCCTCGCCGTGATCGCGCTCGCGGCCGCCGCTCAACCGCCGCTCCCTGCGCCTTGCGGTCCGGTTGCTTCCGCGGGCAGCGGCGGATTCGCGAGCAGCGCGAGGCCCGCCTCGATGTCCTTCTTCAGTTGTTCCGCGCGCTCCGACTCGAACGCGTTCTTCGGCGGCGGCAGCACCTCGAGCGCGCGCGTCCACGCCGCGCGCGCGCCGTCGGCGTCGCCGCACACTCGGCGCGCCGTGCCGAGTTCGCGCAGGCGCAGCACGTCGTCCGGCTTCTTCGTGTTCGCCGTCTCGAGCCAGATCAGCGCATCCGTCGCGCGCTCCGCGAGTATCAGCATGCGGCCGTACACGTACGCGCCGGTGCCGTTCACGTCGTCGCCTTCGGTCGCCGACTCGGCCCATTCGAGCGCGGCGTCGAGTTGGCCGCGACGCTCGTCCATCAGCGCCAGCGTCGCGCGCATCTCCGCACCCGGCGCGAGCAACGCGTCGAGTCCGCCGCGCAACATGCCGAGGAACGCGGGGTCGGGGCACAGCTCGTACGCGCGCTGCAGGTACTCGAGCGTCGTCGCGTCGTCCGCGCCCGACTCCATCAGCATCACGGCCACGTTGAAGTGCGGCTCGAAGCGATCGCGACCGAGGCGCGCGGCCTCGACGAACGCGACCAGGGCGTCGTCGGCGCGGTCGAGCGCGAGCAACGTCTTCGCACGTCCGTTGTGCGCATCGCTGTCGTTCGGCTCGAGCGCGAGCGCCGCGTCGAAGAGCGCGAGTGAAGCGGGGAGATCGCCCGCGACGCTCTCGAGCACGCCGAGCAACACGACCGGATCCGCCTCGCGCGGATCGAGTTCGCGCGCTCGTTGCGCCAACTCGCGCGCACGCTCGGCGTCGCCGTTCTCGAGCGCCGACTTCGCGGCCCAGTAGGCATAGGTCGCGTTGCTCGGCCGCAGCTCGAACGCGCGTTCGAAGTGGCCGCGCGCCTTGATGCGCTCACCGGCGGCCGCGCGCACGAGCCCGAGGTTGAAGTGCGCCTCGGGGTAGTCGGGGAACAGTTCGAGCGCGCGCGTGAAACTCTCGATCGCTCCCGCGACGTCGAACTGGCGCGCGAGCGTGACCCCGCGACCGGTCCACGCCTCGTAACTGTCGGGGCGACGCTTCACGATGTCGTCGAACACCAGGAGCGCGTCGCCCGGCGAGCCGAACCCGTCGACCTCCGTTTCGGCCAACAGGCTCCAACCCAGACCGAGGTTCGTCTGCAGCACGTCGAACGACGTCACGACCGCCGTCGACGTGCCGTCGCGTTCGGCCTCCGCGAGATCGGCCGCCGTCTCGAACAACTCGCGCGCGCGCTGCGCCGACGCCAAAGTCGGCGTGTCCTTGAAACGCGCGAGTTCGAGGCGCCCGAGGTTCCACCACACGTGGGCGACGTCGGGGCTCTGCTGTGCGGCCGTGTTCCAGAACGTCTGCGTGTCACGCCAGTCCGCGGTGCGCGCCGCGCCGCGCGCGCCGAGCAGCGCCGCGAGCACGAGCGCGACGGCGGCGAGGCCGCGCGGCTCGCGCAGGAACGCGACGCGTTGCAGGGCGAGCACGAACGCGAGCACGAGCCCCGGCAGCGCCGCGTAGACGAAACGATCGGAGAGCGGGAACTTGCCGAGCGCTTCGGCGCGCAGAGCGGGCACGACCAGCACGAGCAGGCCGAGTGCGAGCGCGCAGAAGATGCGTGTGTCGCGGCGGCGCAGGGCGACGAGTGCGACGAGCGCTGCGACCAGCGCGAAGAGCGGCACGAGGAACTGCGCGTCGGCGAACGTGAGGCCGGGGCGGAACGGTCGGAAGATCGCGAGGTCCGCCGGCCAGGCTGCCAGCACGAGGCCGCCGCCCGTGAACTCGATGCCCAGGCCGACGAGGCGCAGCGGCGACGCGGCGAAGTCGGCCGCGCGCGACAGGAGGCCGCCGTGCCAGGAGTCGAAGACGGCGACGCGCGCGAGCCAGTACGCGGCGAGCACGCCGATGAACAGCGCCGCGGCGCGCTTCGCGCTGCCGTCGTGGGCGGTGGCGGCGGCGCGGCGCTCGCCCTGCAGCACGGTCCGGTCGAGCAGCGGGAACGCGAACACGAAGGCGAGCGCCGTCTCCTTCGCGAGCAGCGCCGCCAGGAACAGTGCGGCCGCGAACCACGGCACGCCGTGCGAGCCGCGCCGGCGCCAGTCGACGAAACGCGCGAGGCTCGCGAACACGAGCGCCAGCATCAACGGGTCGTTGAGTGCGCTGACCCACGTGACGGCTTCGACGCCCAGCGGGTGCACGCCGAAGAGGAGCGCGGTCGCGAGCGCCGTGTCCGCTCGGCCGGCGACGCGCCGCGCGAATCCGGCGACCGCGGCGACCGCCGCGAGGTGCGCCGCGAGCGAGACCCACTTGAAGAGCAATACGGCTCCGTCGCTCGCCGCCCACGTGAGTGCGAAGACGAGCCACGTCAGCGGGCGCCAGTAGTCGACGCGCTCGGCGCTCGGCGCGGTTTCGAACGCCCACAACGAACTCGTGAGCAACTGCGGCAGCCGCGCGAGGTCCTGCAGCGACGGGTTCGCGACGAGCAGCACCTCGTCGTCGTAGACGAACGCGCCCGACAACCCGAAGAGGTAGGGGATGCTCGCCGCGACGAGCACGAACAACAGGCCGAGGCGGGGAAGTCGTTCGGTCGTGCTCGCGCTCATGTCCGGCGCGCATCCTAGCCGCGGCTCGCCGCGGTTCGTGGGCGCGACTGCGACGCATGGCGATGCGCGAACGCCCGCTAGCATCGGCGCCCGACATGGTCTCCACTCGCTCGAAGAACGCCCTCGTTCCGCGTGCCGCAGCGCTGTGTGCGGTTGCTCTCCTCGCGTCGTCGTGCGGCGGTGGCAGCGGCGAGGCGCAGGCCGCCGCTCCCCGCGTGTTCGCGAGTGCGGCGGTCGTCGGCGCGAGTGCGTCCGGCGGCTTCGGCCTCGTCGGTGAGGCGGATCGCGAGGTGAAACTCGCCGATCTGTTGGCCGCGGCCGCGCCGGGCACCTTCACCGCGCTGCACGACACCTCGTCGGTCATGTTCTTCATGGCGCCCGAGCGGCGCCTCGACGAAGCGCTCGCGCAGATCGAGCCGCTCGCGCCGGAGATCGTCGTCGGCGTCGACGCCCTGTTCTGGTTCGCGTACGGGCCGCGCGCGGACGGCGAACGCGTCGCCTTCCTGCAGCGCGGCATGGCGACGTTCGAAGCGTTCCTCGATCGCACGGGCGCCGAACTCCTGATCGGCGATTTCCCCGACGTGCGCGACGCGAGCCGCATGTTCATGCCGGACGCCTACGAGCCGAGCGACGCGACGCTCGCGACGCTTCAGGCCGAAGTGGCGGCGTGGGCACAGCGGCGCGACGACGTCGAACTCGTGTCGCTCTCGACGTTCGTCGAGTCCATGCGTTCGGGCACACCGGTGCACATGTTCGGCGCGACGTTCGACACGAGCGACCGCGCGCGCTGGATGCAGAACGACGGATTGCACCCGACCCTCGAAGGCACGGCGGCGCTCGCGCTCATGGTGCTCGACGTGCTCGGGCGTTCCAACACTCTCGCCGGACTCGTCACCGACCCGGCCGAAGTCGCGCGGCGCGTGCGCGCGGGTGTGGGCGGCGTCGAGAGCGGCGGCTGAAACGAGCAGCGCCGCGGCGACCCACATGGGACCGCCGCGGCGCCGTTCACCGCGCTGCCGTTCGACGCGCAGCCGTTCGACGCGCAGCCGTGGCAGCACGTCGCGCGCCGCCTTGGTTCGATCAGCGCGCGGCCTTGCGCTTGTACGTGATGCTGAGCGTCTTGCTCTGCGTGCCGTCGGCGCCGACGCTCCAGTGTTCGTAGACGATCTCGTCGCGCGAGACGACGCGCGTGCGCAGTTCGACTTCGCGCTTCGTCATCGTGGCTTGGTCGACCTCTTCGCTGAGCATCGTGAAGTTCACACCGTCCGGTGCGGCGAAGCCCGTCGACGTCATGAGGTCGGTCGTCGAGTTGTCGATCCAGATCGACTCGAACACTTTGCCGAGGCCGTCGTAGCCCATGAGGCTCATGCCTTCGAACGGCATGCCCATCATGTCGGCGGTGAAGTCCTGTTGCAGGTAGCGACCGCCCATGACGAGGCGCGCTTCCATCGCGCCTTGCACGGTCATCGCACCTTCCGGGCCCGCCATCTCGACGGCCGCGTCCCACGAACCGACGAAGACCTCGAGGAGCTTGTGGTGCTCGCCGGGCATGAAGTAGGCGAGCTGCTCGGGCGACATCTCTTGTGCGGCGGCGGCCTCTTGCGCGAGGACGGTGCTGCCCAGGACGGTGCTGCTGGCTTCGACGGAGCTCGTGTCGAGACGGCCGGCGACGAAACCGATGGTGAGGGCGACGGGGACGGCGAGGAGAGCGATCGAGGTGTTCATGGCCGAATGGACCGCGAGGGGTCCCGCTGAAGGAAGGGGGCGAACAGTATGGCGTCGCGCCTTCGGCCGGGCGAGGGTGCGCGGTGCTCGACCGCGCGCTCACACCTTCACTGAACGAGGGTTCCGGACTGCACGTTCGACGTTTCGAGCGGCAGCACCGGCGCCTGGCCGTCGAGGACGGCGGCCTGCAGGTGCACGTGCAGACCCAGCGGCAGGCCGGCGACCGGCACGAGGTGCAGGTTCGAACCCGCGAACGGATCGACGAGGCCGATGGCGAGCAGGTGGATGTTGGCGAGGTCGCCGCCGCCGATGCCGGCCGAGACGATGCCCGGCACGACGGTCGGAGTGCCGATCACGGAGCCGATCAGGTAGTAGACGTCGCTCGCACCCGCCGCGACGACGACCTCGAGACCGTGGGCGCGATCGATGCCGTCGGGCCAGCTCGCTGCGAGGTCGAGGACGGGCGACGACGGTTCGACGACGTCGATCGCGACGATCTCCGAGCCGCCGCCGTGCACGAGTTCGACATCGAGCGAGCCGAGGTGCGCGAGGCGTGTGTACGCGATCTCGACGCGCCCGCTGCCGACGACCGTCACGTCGTGTGCGTCGAGGGTCACGCCGCCGAGGCGTACGCCGGTCGTTGCGGCGAGGCCTGTGCCGGTGACGACGATGCGGCCCGCGCCGTCGGGCGCGAGGACGGGGACGCTCACGGGATCGACGGCGGTGATGTTCGGCGCGTTCGTCGGTGCGGACGCTGCGAACACCGCCGAACTCGCGTGCACGAGACCCGCACCGGTCGCGAGGTCGAAGCCCGGCGCGCCGACGTCGAGTGTCGTCGCGAGGAGCAACGCTTCGAGTTCGGGCACCGAGAGACCCGCGTCGACCGCGAGCACGAGCGCCGCCACACCCGCTGCGTACGGCGCGGCGAACGACGTGCCGTCGACGACGGTGTAGTCGTCGAGCGTGTAGCCGATTGCACCTTCGCGATCGACGGTCCAGATGCCGACACCCGGCGCGACGAGGTCGAGCGCCGCTCCGTACGAACTGAACGCGGCGCGCGTCCCGTCCGGTGCGAGTGCGCCGACGGCGAGCACGTACGGCAGGCTGGCTGGAAAGCCGATGGCCGCGCCCGTGTTGCCCGCCGACGCGAAGTGCACCACACCCGCGGCGCGCGTCGACATGTACTTCTCCGCGATCGCGAGCGACGACGCGCAGCCGAAGCTCGTGTTCGTGATGCGCACGCCGCTCGTCACGCAGTGGTCGAGTGCCGAGAGCAACCAACTCGTCTGGAACACGCCCTGTCCGTTGCAGACCGGGCCGGTGCTGACGACCTTCAAGCTCCGCACGCGTGTCGCCGGCGCGATGCCGACCGTGCCGAGGCCGTTGTCGATGCCGGCTGCGATGCAGCCCGCGACCGCGGTCCCGTGGTTGTCGCACGGGCCGACGGGCGCGCCGTTGCCGCCCGCTCCGGTGAAGTCGACGCCCGGTGCGACGGCAAGGTCGAGGTGCGTCGCTTCGACGCCGTCGTCGAGCACCGCCACCATCACCGACGACGAACCCGTCGTCACGTCCCACGCCGCTTCGGCGCCGAGGTCGAAGCCGCCCGGCCCGCCCGCCTGCCCGGTGTTCGTGAGCGCCCACTGCGCCGAGTACAGCGCGTCGTTCGGGACGTGGTGGCGGGCGACTTCGCGGTAGGCGTCGGGCTCGCACCAGCGCGTCTCGGGCAGCGCTTCGAGCACGTCGATCGCCGCGAGCACGTCGAATCCGCTGCGCAACTCGCAGCGCACGCGGTACACACCGATCATGCCCGCGACGTCGGCCGCGACGACTTCGCCGTAGTGCACGAGGAGCGTGCGTGCGAGCACGTCGCCGACCCAGGGCTCGAACGCGACCAGGATCTCGCGGCCGATGACGACGCCGTTGCCGTGGGCGTCGACGAGGCGCGGCGCGACGAAGTCGATGCCCGGCTCGGCGGCGAGTGCGGCGGCGAGTGTTTCGAGGGTCGCGCTGTTCGCAGCCGGTCGCGCGAGGGCGAGGCGAGCCATGCCCGCGATGCTCCACGCTTGTGCACTGCCCGGCGTGCCGAGGTTCTCGAGCGCGAGGCCCGCGAACAGCGGCGTCGGGAAGTCGTGCTGGACGACGAGCTGCGAGCGGTCGAGGGTGAGTTCGCGCGTCGGCGTGGTCGCGTGTGTCGCTTCCTGAGCGAACGCCGCGCGCGCGCCGACCACACCGCCGACGACGGCGCCGCACACGACCACCGCCAACGTGCGCCGGCGCAGCGCGGACGCGGCGTGGATCGTGTTTCGGATCATGGCGAGGTGCGGACGCGGCGCGTGCTCGCCGTCCCCGCGTGCCGTCCACATGGGCGGCGCCGTCTGCGATCGAGCTTCGCAAGCTACCCCTGTCGCGCGAGCGCGGTCCGAGAAGAGTTTTCCGCGCGCTGCATGTGCGTGGCACGGGCCCGCTTGGAAGGCGACGAGGCCGCGGCGGCGCGGCGTACGGCTCGCACCGCTCGCTCACTAGAATCCGCGCCATGCAACGCGAAGCCATGGTGCTCGAGCTGTGCGCGTGGTTCGCGCTGCACGCCCGCGATCTGCCGTGGCGGCGCACGCGCGATCCGTACGCGATCTGGATCAGCGAGGCGATGCTGCAGCAGACGCAGGTCGCGCGCGTGCTCGAGTATTGGCCGCGCTTCATCGAGCGCTTCCCGGACGTCGACGCACTCGCGGAGGCCACCGACGACGCACTCATGGCGGCGTGGAGCGGGCTCGGCTACTACCGCCGCGCCCTTTCTCTGAGGGAAGCCGCGCGCGCCATCGCGAGCGAGTTCGGCGGGCGCTTCCCCGAGCGGCTCGAAGAAGCGCTGACCCTGCCGGGCGTCGGTCCGTACACGGCGGGCGCGGTGCTCTCGATCGCGTACGGCTTCTCGGAGCCGCTCGTCGACGGCAACGTCGAACGTGTGCTCGCGCGCATGTTCGCACTCGACCACGCGGCCGGTTCGAGCGCACTGCGACTCGCGGTGTGGCGTCTCGCCGCCGAGCTCGTGCCGCCCGACGCGCCGCCCACGGATCCGACCGCGCCCGACGGGCCCGGCGCGTTCAACCAAGCGCTGATGGAACTCGGCGCGACGCTCTGCACACCGAAGCGCCCGCGTTGTCTCGTCTGTCCGTGGAGCAAGCGCTGCGCCGCACGCCTCGCGGGCCGCGAACAGGAGTTGCCGCGTCCGCGTGTGCGGCCCGCGTCGATCGAAGTCGAACTCGAGATCGCGCTCGCGATCGGTCGCGATCGTGTGCTCGTGCGCCGCCGCCCGACCACGGGCCGCATGCCCGGACTGTTCGAGTTCCCGACGCGCGAGATCGCGAACGAACACCTGTGGCCCAAGGAGTGGCCGCACCGCGGCATCGACGTCTTCGACGAACTCTTCCGCCTGCGCCACGGCATCACACGCCACCGCATCGAGGCGCGCGTGCACCGCGCCGAGTTGTGGGCGCCGTTGCCGGTGGGTGACGACGCGGACTTGTTCTGGTTGCCGATCGAGTCGCTCGCCAAACGTCCGCTGACGGGACTGGCGCGCAAAGTCGTCGCCGCGTCGGACGTCTTGAGGCGCACGCAGCAGTCATGACGATGCCGACGGTCGCGATCGAGCGTCTCGCGCCGCCCGCGTCCAAGCACGATCTCGCTGAACTCGCAGCGTTGCTCGTCGACGCCGTCGACGCGGGTGCCGCCGTGAGTTTCCTCGCGCCGCTCGCGCACGACGCGGCGCTCGCGTGGTGGCGCAACGCGTTGGCGAACGCGCACCCGCGTGCCGTGATCCTCGTCGCGCGCGACGCACACGGCATCGTCGGCACCGCGCAATTGCAGCCCGCGTGGGCGCCGAACCAACCGCATCGCGCGGAGGTCGCGAAGGTGCTCGTGCACCGACGTGGGCAGCGCTCCGGCATCGGGCGGCGTTTGATGGAGCGCATCGAAGTCGAAGCGCGGCGCGCTGGCTTCACGCTGTTGACGCTCGACGCGCGCAAGGGCGGCGCGGCGGAGGAACTCTATCGGCGCGCCGGTTGGACGTACGTCGGCACGATCCCCGACTACGCGCTCGACACGGACGGCCGCGCGCTGCACGACACGGTCGTGTACTACCGCCGCCTGGCCGTCGATTCGGCGGACAGTCGATGAGTCGGCGCTCCACACATTCGTCTCGCCAAGTTTCGGTGCGGGCGGTTGCGCGCACGTCGCCACGCGAGAAATCGCGCAGCGCCTGCAACCGAACGCGACTTCGTGTCATCCATGTCCGTGCGCCGCGAACGGAGGTCGGCGTTCGAACATGGATATCGAGGTCGAAGGTCGAGCGAAGGCCGCGCTCGTGCGCGAGCACGAACTCGTGCGCTGGGACGCCGAGGTCGAGAATGCGCGCCGATTGGCCGCTGATCGCCAAAGGCTCAACACCCTCGGTACGGCGGCCGTTCCGGCGGCCTTCTACTTCGCGGAGAGGGTTGGAGGGTTTCGCGACCAACCTTGGGGACTCGTACCCATCGGTTTCGGCGTCGTCATGACGGCCTTCGGCCTCGCGCCGCTCAATCAAAGTGTCTCATCGGAAGCTTCGCGATCGCGTGTCTCGACTGCGTCCGAACTACTGGAGTTGAGTCGGGCGCGAGAGCGCGGGGGCGAGACCAGACTCGTCGACGCATTCTCCGTGGTGGAGCTGCAGACGGCCATCGCGAGCCAAGTTGCTGTCGCGGCGACGGTGTTCCTGGGGATCAATCGGCGTCGAGCGAAGGCGAATCGCGAGGGAATGAACGCGCTGTCGAGCGGGTTCTTGTACATGTTCGGCGGACTGGGGCTTCACTGGCTGATGCAGTCACCGCTGCAGTGGTGACCGTCGTGAGTCCAGGGTTGCGACATGTCGCCGTCGATCTGGCGCCGTGCTAACTTCTCGCTGAAGGACTCGTCCCATGGATCAACGAATCGGACCTGAGCGCGACACACGCAGTGAAGGAGCATTTCGACGTCGACAGGGATGGCGCGTCGTTCGTGTTTCGAATCGGCGGGGCGAAGTGCACGGACGTGCGTCGTCCCACGTCAGCGCAGCTGACCGCGAGAGAGCTGAGGAGTACCTGCGGAAGCTGCTGGTCGAGAACGCGTTGCTCATCGAGGATGCGCACGAGCGGATGCGTCGGATTCGTTGAGTGCGTGGGTGACCGACGTCGTCTCCGCGGCCACCCGCCGCGCCACGAAATCGAACGCGCGCCGCGCGGGCAGAGGACGACTCGGCGGCGCCCGGAACTGAATTCACGGGCAGCGCGTCGTACGAGGCGGACGGGCGCGGGCCTATGCTCGCGCGACCCATGCGGCCCGAAACCACGGCGACCCCACACCAAGCGCCCCTCGTGGGCGGCGGCGCGCGCCCCGCGCACGAGCGGCTCACGGCCGGCGGCGTGACCGTCGTCGTGCCGGCGTACAACGAGGAGCAGGGCATCGAGGGCGTGGTCGACCGGCTCTCGAAGCTCGATCTCGGCGTGCCGCTCGAAGTGCTGGTCGTGGACGACGGCTCGACCGACGGCACGGCGCGCGAACTCGAGAAGCTGGCGGCGCGCTACCCGAAGCTGCGCGTCCTGCGCCACCACGTGAACCGCGGGTACGGCGCGGCGCTGAAGACCGGCTTCGCCGCGGCGCGGCATCGCGTGGTGATGATCACGGACGCGGACGGCACCTATCCGGAGGAGCGCATCCCGGACCTGCTCGCGCAGATCGACGACGGAGCCGAGATGGTCGTCGGCGCGCGGCGCGGCGTCGACGTGCACATCCCGATGGTGCGGCGGCCGGCGAAGGCGATCCTGCGCGCGCTCGCGTCGTTCCTCGCGGGCACGCCGATCCCGGACCTCAACTCGGGCCTGCGCGCGTTCCGTCGCGAGTTGGTGCTGCGCTACCGACCGATCCTGCCCGAGGGTTTCTCGTTCACGACGACGATCACGCTCGCGTCGCTGACGAACGGCCACCGCGTCGACTACGTCGACATCAGCTATGCGCACCGCGAGGGGCGCAGCAAGATCAAGCCGATCCGCGACACGCTCGGCTTCACCGCGCTGATCATCCGCACGGTGATGTACTTCAACCCGCTGAAGGTCTTCTATCCGGTCTTCGGGGTGCTGTCCGTGCTGTTGATGGGCTCGCTCGTGTACGACCTGTTCATCGAATCGCCGCCGAACCTCGGGGACAAGACCGTGTTCCTGTTCGTCGCCGCGGTCCAGGTCCTGACCGTCGGCCTGCTCGCCGACCTCGTCGAGAAGAAGTCACGCCTGTGAACGAGGTACGGCCCAAGAAGCGCGAGCGCAGCTCGCCGCACGCGCACCACTGGCCGCTCGATCCGGAGTGGATCTTCCTGAACCACGGCAGCT
>JBIKNC010000343.1:0-3103 GCA_044358925.1 Planctomycetota bacterium
GACCAACCACGTCGCGACCTCGCCGTCGCCGCCGTTCGCGTACGCGCGTGCCAGGAGGTCCGCGAGATGCAGCGGCGCGCCTTCGCCGCGCACTTGACGCGCGAGCAACGCTCGCCCCGCCGCGTCGCGCACGGTCGCGTCGGCGTCGCGCACGAGCCGCCCGAGCAACTCGTTGCCGAACGTGCCGCGGCGCGCGCCGAGGAGCTGCGCCGCCGCCGCTCGTGCTTCGGCGAGCGGCAGGGTCGCGAGGCGCACGAGGGCCTCTTCGTCCGCGGCGTCGCTCGCACCCAGCTCGACGAGCAGCGCGGCACCGTGCGCCGCGAGATTCGGGCGCGCGTCGTGGAGCGCGCGCAACGCGAGTTCGCGAACGACGGCCGCGGTGCTGTCGCCGCCGGCCGACGCTACGCGTGAGACATCGTCAGCGAGCAGACCGGCGCGCGCCGCACGCAGCAGCGCGTCGAGTGCGTGCCAGCGCTCGTCCCAGTTCGCGCTCGCGGCGGCCGCGAGCCACTGCTCGCGTGTGCCGTCGACGTCGAGGGCGAGCGCCCGCGCGCGCCACTCGCGAACGACCGAGTCGTCGCCGGCGACGAGGGGCGTCTCTTGCGCCGTCGCACGCGCAGCTCCAAGCAGCGCAGGCCCGGGCGCGAACGTCGCAGCGCCGCTCGCTGAGGCGAGCGCACACACAGCGGCGACGAACGCGACGATCATGGACCGCGATCCTACGAAGCGCCGCGTCTCACCACAGCGCCACGTCTTCGAGCTCGATCGAGCGCGGCGTGAACGGGGGCAACTCGGTCGGCGAGTTGAAGCGCGTGTCGAAGCTCCAGTTGCGGTTCGGCGCCGTGTAGTAGTCGCCGCCGAGCGCCCACCCGCCGCGCGCGCGCTGGCTCGGACCGGTGCAGACCATCGAGCCCGAGATCGTCGCCGTGACGCCGCTCCAGCCCTCGTGGAAGCGCGGCAGGTTGTGTGGTCCGCCCGAGAAGACCGAGTCGGTCGACTCGACGTTGCCCGTCATGAGCGCGACGTTCCACGTCGTGTTCGAAGCCTTCGGCAGCGTGCCCTTCGCCTTGCTGCCGTCCCAGTTGTTCGAGAGCAGGTTCACCGCGTCCGCAAGGACCGCGGCCGAGTGCTTCTTGTCCGAGTTGAAGTCGCCCTGCAGGTAGATCGAGTTCGGCGTCGCGATGGTGAGGTCGCCCGAGAGGCTCGCGCCCTTCTTCACGACGAAGCCCACGACCTCGTCGGACTCGTGGTCCGTCGACGCCATGTAGACGAGACCGTTCTTGGGCAGCATGCCCGTCGCGGCGAGTATGGTCATGTCGACCTTGATCGTCGGCACCTTGCCCGACGGCGCGCCGGAGGCTTCGCGTGCGTCGTACAGGTTCGCGACGCCGATCGCACCGGCGACCTTGGCCGTCACATCGCCGCCGTCGCCGTCTTCAGCGCTCCAGCCACCTTTGCCGTCGGTCAGGATGCGCAGACCCGCGGACTCGTAGAAGGTGCCGATCGAGTGGCTTCCCTGGCCTTCGCCGACGCCCACGAACGTGCCCGAAGCTGCGTCGAAGTCGTAGTCGCCGCTGTCGTCTTCGACGTACATCGACAGGTTCTCGACCGCCGGCGGCGTCAGTCGCTGTTGGCCGTGAGCCGACGTGAGCACCGTGTTGCCTTCGGCGCCGTAGCCCTTCGGCTCGTCGAACTTCTCGAGCGCGCCGATGCCCCACGGCGGCGCTTCACCCAGGTTGTCGTACGCGCCGTCGAGGTCGAGGTCGAAGCCGGTGAAGTTCGAGTCGAAGCCGCCGGTCGACGCGATGCCGAGCAGGTTGAACTGCTTCCACGTGTCGAGGTTGGCGAACGACTTGGGCTCCGAGCCGTCGAACGGGTTCTTCACCCATTCGCGAATGGTCGCGGGGCTCGACGACGTGTCGAGCCAGCTCCAATCGTTCTCGCCCCACTTCGAGCCCGGCGGTCGACCGATGATGTCGCCCGCGCAGCGCAGGTAGTTCGTGTCGAAGCGCAGACTGCCGGTGTTCGAGACCGCGACGTAGATGTCGCCGTTGCAGTGGACCGGCCCGCTGATCACCATCGGCGCCGGGCGAATGAACTCCATGTCGCCTTCGTAGAAGAAGGCGAACTGGAAGAGCGGGATGACCTGAGCCCGCATCGTGCGCCGCAAGCGGTGCGTCGCGTCGTCGGTGCGAGCGATCGCTTCGATGCGATACACCGACTCGAACGCGTCGAGGCCTTCGGGGCGCGTCACCGCCAACGGCGCGACGGTCTCCACGATCGAGTACTCGACGCTGGTGCCGTCGATGACAGCGACGCCCGTCGCCGGTGCAGGCGCGCCGGCCATCAGCGCCGAACGGACCGCGTCGGCGGCGTGTGCGGTGGCGCCTTGTGCGAGGAAGCGCGCGCGCGTCTGGGCGTGTTCGACGCGCTCACTGACGACGACGGCGCGCGACGTGCCGAAGACGGCGAGCGCGAGCGGCACGAGTGCGACGGCGAGGAGCAGCGCCCACAGGAGCGCGAGACCGCGGCGTGCGCCGCAACGATCGGAAAGATGGAGCTTCAATCGGCGAGCCCTCCGTTCGGGAGGCGGAAGACGCGCGTCGCCGTGCGCTGGCTGACGAAGCCGCGCGCGCCGACACGTTCGGCTGTGATCGAGACACGGACGTGCTGCATGGGAATCGTCCAACCCGTGGCAGCGGGGTCCTCGAAGACGAAGCGCACCGCGCCCGTCAGGATGTTCGTCGTCTGGCCGCCTTCGACGCGGCGCACGATGCGCGCACGACCGTCGCCGCCGTCCTCGAAGCTGTAGGTGATGCGTGTCGCGTCCCACACGAGTTCGCGCTGCGCGTCGAGGTCGGGCCAGTCGTCGCCGTTCGCATCCGCGGGCAGCACGAGCTCGAACTCGGTGCTCTCGGCCGACAGAAGCGCCGGCCATTCGGCGTTCATCGTCGCCGTCTCGGCATCCGCGCCGGTGCGGCGCTGCGGGAACTCTTCACCCGCCGCTTCGACGAAGCCGGAGCGCGTGAAGTCGTCCTCGATGGTGCGCAGCGCATCGGCGAGGTCGGTCGCGAGTTCGTACTCGTCGTCCGTGATCTGCACG
>JBIKNC010000013.1:0-36796 GCA_044358925.1 Planctomycetota bacterium
CGCGCTTCGCGCGTCCGGTCGGGGCCGCTGCGCTCCTACGCAGAGTGACCCGCCGGTCGTGGCGCCAAGGTGCCTGGCACCGTACGCGCCAACCCTCGCGCTCAACGATGGAGCAACTGCGTGACGAGCTCACGCGCCCGCTCTCGCGTCAGCCCGCTCCGCTGATCGACGAACAGCGGGTGCGACTCCTGATCGCGCGACTGCACGTGGACGAACGGCCGCTTTCCGGGCCCCACGTGCACGACGTCCGTCGTCAACGCGTACGTGTCCGGGTAGCCGTGCAGGCGGTTGCACAGATGTCCGAACCAGCCCGCTTCGACGTCCTGGTCCGAAACGGCGTGGTACTCGTCGAAGCTCTTCTCGCTCATGGACACCCACACGCCGAACGACACGACGTCGTCGCACTCGTGGATCGGGATCTCGAGCACGGCGCGCACGAACCGATGCGTGCCATCTTCGTCCTCGAGCACACACGTCTCGCTCGTCTTCGTGGCGCGCGTGCGACGCGCCTCTTCGTCGAGTTCGTCGTACGGCGCCGGTGCGTCGTAGCCGAGCGCCGGCACACCGACGTGACGTTCGCCGCAGGCCGCGCAGTCGAACTCGAACGCGATCGAATCTCCCATACGGACGATCGGGGGGAGACTAACCGGGGATGTTCGCCGCGAACAGCACGCGCGCATCCGCCAAGATCCACAGACCGAGCAACACGAGCACGGTCGGCAGCACGACATGACTGAGGCGGATCAGCACGACTCCGAGGTGCGGCAGGCGCAGGAGCGCGGAGCCGAACCAACACCACACGAGCGTCATGAGCGCGAACACCACCGCGTTCAGCGGCACGAGGCTCGGCTCGCGCGCGAAGAGCGGCACGTAGACGGCCAGGTTGTCGCCGCCGTTCGCGATCGTCACGCCGGCGACGGCCAACGTCTTCCAGCGCACCGTGCGCCGCTCGTCCGCAGGCAGGTCCCCATCGACCACGCGCCGAGGCTCATGCGCGAGCAGCGCGAACTTCCACAGTCCGAGTCCGAGCGGCACGAGCCCGAGCAACGCCGGCCAGCCCTCCGGAACCGTCAGCGCCGCGGCGGCGAGCCCGGCGCTCGCGGCCACGAGCACGCCGATGCCGAGCAACTGCCCGAACACGATCGTGCGGGCGCGAAATCGCGCGTCGGCGAAGAAGGCCGCGAGCACGAACAGATCGTCGACGTTCGTCGCGGCGAAGACCGCGATGGCGGCACCGATGGGCGCGAGTAGATCCGTCACTCGCCGTCCCGATAGTCGAGCGTCGACTCGCGGCGCGCGTTGTGGCGGAACCAACTCGCCGGACTCGCGGCGTCCTCGCCGATGCGCGCGATCACGCCGAACTTCTGCGAGTCGGGGTACTCGACGACCTCGGGCGACTCCAGCGTGCTGATCGCGAGGTGGCGCAACTCGCCCGTGCCGGTGTTCACGAGTTGGTGCGCGGTCTCGCCGCTGCCGGGCGGAACGCTGGCGAGCGAGAAGCCGAGCTTCTTCGCACCGAGCACCGGCCCGAGGCGCGCGAAGGTGCCGCCGTAGCGCTCGGCCAGTTCATCTTTCGGCTGCATGGGAGCGGGCCGCGGTTCGAGTCGAACCTCGTCGACGTTCACGACCTGTCGGGAACGTGTGTTCATGTTCGTGTGGGTCGGGCACAGGCTCCCGTGACGCGTACGGCGCCAGGCACCGTACGCGTCACGGCTCGAGATCGTGGCCCTTGCGACCGCCGCGCACGAGCGCGTGTTCGCCGAGCGAGCCGGCGACCAACACACGCGCGAGCGCCGCACTCCTCTCCACGAGCGCCGCAGCTCCGTCGTGCAACAGCTTGCTGCGCTGCACGTGTTTGACGTTCTGCTCCATGTCCTCGGCGCTCCAACCACGGCTGTGCGCGACGTACGGATACGGAGCGAAGTGGCACCCGAGCTCGGCGAAGAAGCCCAACATCTGCCCCGCCACGCCCTGCACGTTGTCCTGCCCGCCCGTGATGACGAACGCGGCGACCTTGTTCTTCATCAGGTGCTTGCCGGCGATCGTCTCCTGGTTCTGCACGCAGTTCATGCGCTCGACCATCTTGTGGTAGAGGCTGCTCGCGTTGCCCCAGCGGATCGGCGTCGCCACGACGATCACGTCGGCCCAGTGCACGACCGCCTCGTAGACACGCTCGAGCTGATCGCCGGGATCCATCTGCGTGATCGAACACGGCCACGTGCACGCGCGCGCGGCCTTGCTGTAGAAGCCCTCGCAGTGGCGGAACTCGAGCTCGCGCAGCTTCACGAGGTCCGTCTCGCAGCCGTGGGTCTCGCGCGCGACGTTCAGCGCATGTTCGAGCAGGTCTTCCGACGTCGAGTACCTCGGAAAGCCCTTCTCCATCGCCGTCGTCGAGAGCCCGAGCACACGCACCGGCCCCGGCTCGCGCACGACGGCCCTCGCCAACCGATGCGGCGGGTGCGGGAGCTTGCCGCGCTTCGTGCTCGGCTCCGCACTCACGAACACGCGCCCGCCCTCGACCTTGACCTCGTGCCGCGGCACGCGGTCCGCCTCGTAGCCCGGCTCGCCCTCGCCGGTCGCGCGGTGGAACTTCCAGTGGTGCCACGGGCAGACGACGTACTCGCCGTCGAGCGTGCCCTCGCCGAGCGGCCCGCCCACGTGGTTGCACACGCCGTTGATCGCGGCGAAGCGCCCGTCGACACACGAGAGCGCGACCTTCGCGCGCCCGAGCAGCACCTGCTGCAACGGACGCCGCGCGAGTTCGTCCGCCGCACCCACGTCGATCCACTCGCTGCCTGCGCCTGCGCTGCTCATGCGCCGAAAGTAACCGCGCCGCGCCTGGCGGAGCGCGCGCCGCGAAGCCATCATCCACGGCGCGGACCTTCCCCTCCGCCCCCCTCGCCATGGAGATGCCCGCACTCGATCCCAACCAACGCCGCATCCTCGAACGCCTGCGCACCATCTGCCTCGCGCTGCCGGACGCGCGTGAAGAGATGAAGTGGGGCCATCCCAACTGGACGGTGGGCGGCAAGATCTTCGGAGCGTTCGGTTTCTACGGCGGCGGGCCGTCGCTCGCCACGAAGCAGACGCCCGCGCGCCAGGCGCAATTGATCGACGACCCGGAGCGCTTCTTCCCGTCGCCCTACGTCGGCCAACACGGCTGGACGTCGATGCGCCTCGAGGGCGAGATCGACTGGAGCGTCGTCGAGAACCTCGTGAAGACGAGCCACGGGCACGTCACCGCCTCACCCAAGGCCAAAGCGAGCGCGGCGAAAGCGAAAGCGGTCGAGGCCGCGGCCGATTCTGCCGCCAAGCCGAGCGCGAAGAGGAAGGCGCCCGACTCCGCCGGATCCGACGCGCCGATCGTCGCGGCCGAACGAGTGAAGGCGGAGCGCTCCGGCCCGACCAAGAAGACGAAGCCCGCGAACACGCCCGCGGTGGCTGCGCCGAAAGCAGCCGCGAAGCCTGCTGAGAAGCCGGCCGCGAAAGCGTCGAAGGCCGCGGACGAACCGCGCACGTCGAAGCGTCGCTGACCGTTCAGCTCGCCGGCGCCTTCAGCGCGCGCACGCGCGCGCACAATTCGGCGGCCGCGTCGCGCCAGTGCGGCAGCTCGAACGTGAAGCCGGCCTCGAGGAGGCGCGTGGGCACGACGCGGCGACTCTTGAGGATGAGTTCGGTCTCGGTGCGCAGGATCCGCGCGCCGATCTCGAGCATCCAACGCGTCGCCGGCAGACCGAAGCGCGCGCCCCACGCGCGACGCAGATCGGCCATGAACTCGCGGTTGGGCAACGGGTGCGGGCTCGCGATCGCAACGGCGCCATCCATGTCGTCGCGCTCGACGATGAAGTCGAGCGCGCGCACGAAATCGGTCTCGTGGATCCACGAGACGTACTGGCGGCCGTCGCCGCACGTGCCGCCGAGTCCGCGCCGCACGAGTCCGAGGAGCGTGTCGAAGATGCCGCCCGGGTCGGGGCTCATCGTCATCGCCGAACGCAACAGCACGAGACGTGTGTGCGGCGTGTGCGCCTCGCGCGCCGCGGCTTCCCAGGCCTTCGCGACCTCGATGCTGAAGCGCCAGGTGTCGGGTGCGTTGCTCTCGTCGCCGCCGATGATTCCGGTCACGTCGTCGTTCGGCGCGTCGAAGCGATGGGCGTAGATGGTCGCGGTGCTGGCCTGCAAACACACACGCGGCGGATTGGTTGCACTCGCGATCGCGGCGCCGACCGCGCGCGTCGAGAGCACACGCGAGTCCATGATCGCGCGTCGATTCGCGGCCCCGTAACGACAATCGACGGAGCGCCCCGCCAGGTTCACGACGACGTCGGCGCCGTCGATCTCGTCGCACCACGGGCCGGCGTTCACACCATCCCAAGCGACGGTGCGCCACGGCGCCTTTGGTGACGGCGCACGCGCCGTACGCGACAGCACCACGACCTCGTGGCCGCGTGCGTGCCACGCGCGCGCGAGCAACGTGCCGACCTGACCGCTCCCGCCCGGCAGCACGATGCGCAGACGCTTCATGGGCGGATTGTCCAGTAGTCCGCCATCAGCTCGGCGACCCAACCCGGCTGCCGCGTCGCTTCTCTCGGCAAGAACTCGCGCATCACCGGTTTGAGGTCGAGCACGGGTGTGCCGTCGATCGCATCCAATTCCGCGACAGTGAGCATTCGGCCTTCGACTGAAACGATGCGGCAGAGCGTGCTTCCGATGCGGTTCGGGCGCCCTTTGGCGCGTTGAGCGAAGATGCCGACCTTCGGCCACGCGATGTTGCCGCGGGGATGGCGCGCGCCCGTGGTGACGTCGCTTGCGTCCAGCGTGTGGAAGAGGAAGAGCACCTCGACGTGTGAGAACGCGTCGAGCCCCGCCAGCGCGTCGGGTTCGAAGCGCTCCGTGAGTTCGATGCGCGCGTGCGTGCCACCCCAATGGTCGTCTTCGGCGCGCGTGCGCTCGGCGTGCACGAAGGCGATCGGCTCGACGGTGTAGGTCATGATCGTCGATCAGGTGGTGTGGTCGCGACTGGCCGTGATCCCGTGCAGCACGGTAAAGCTGCCGACTACTTGCGCGCACACGGCGCGAGCGGAGAATCCGAGGCGCTCTCAGGAGTCGCTGTGCCTGCCCACCCGTCCAACCGAACGTCGCGCGCCTCGTGCTGCGCATCGCAACGCTTGCGTGGGCCGGATTCTGGTCGTGGTTCGTGGTGTTCGACGGCTTGCACGACGCCGCGGAACTCGGGCCGCGCACGTACGCCATCATGCTCGCGATGGTGGCAGGCGTCTGGATTCGGACGCTGTTCGCCTGGAGTCGGCCGCGCGCCGGCGCGGTCTATATGGCAGTCGCCGCCGCGCTGGCCCTGTTCGTCTTCGACGATGCTGCCGCGCGCGTTGCGTTGGCGGGACCGCCGATCGCGTTCGCGATCGCGTTGGCCTGGATCTCTGCACGCGGCGATTCGCAGCACCGCAGTCCCTGAAAGCGTCTGCCGCTGACCCGCGCGACCGGTGTCACTGGCAGCCGGTGTAGCGCGCCATTCCGTCCGCTGCTGCAGAGGCGCTTCGAGCACGTAGCAGGGGCTTCAAGGAGAACGGCGTTGTTCGCTCGGCGGCTCTCCGCCAGCAGGCGCATCCTCCTTCCAGCCTTCGGCGCCCACCAGCGGTACGAAGCGCACGGCGTAGAGGTCTTCGACGTCGAAGCGCGTCGCGTCCACGCGAGTGACGCGGACGAGCCGCTGCCTTTCGGATTCCTCGCCGACGGGGATCACCAAACGGCCGCCGATCGCGAGTTGCCGCTTCAACGTCTCGGGAACGGAAGGTCCACCGGCTGTGACGACGATGGCGTCGAAAGGCGCCGCATCGGGCCAGCCGAGCGTGCCGTCGCCGTGCCTGACGTGCACGTGGGCATAGCCGTCGCTCGCGAGGCGTTCACGCGCGGTTCTGGCCAGCTTCTCGTGCCGCTCGATGGTGAAGACCTCTCCGGCGATCTCGGCCAGGACGGCGGCCGCGTACCCCGAACCGGTGCCGACCTCGAGCACGCGCTCGCCGCCGTGGAGCCCGAGCACGTCGATCATGGAAGCGACGATGTAGGGCTGTGAGATCGTTTGATCCTCGTCGATCGGCAACGGCTCATCCGCGTAGGCGTAGCGACTCAGACGGGAAGGCACGTAGCCTTCGCGCCGCACCTTGCGCATCGCAGCCAGGACACGCGGTGAGCGGATCCCGCGCGCTGCGACCTGCGTCTCGACCATCTCGTTGCGCAGCTTGGTGTAGTCGACGGCGCTCATTCGATGCGCGTCCGCGATGTAGGTCGCGTCAAGCCGCTGCGAGCAAGAAGAGGAGCACGATCCCGATCACGCCGACCACGACGCCGCCTGTGGCCGCAGCGAGTTCGTACGACTTCTGCTCGCCGGTGTGCGGGGGAATCGGACGATCGCGAAACTCCATGGGGCGCTCCTCGCCGTCGTCGTCGACAGAGCCCTCGAACCACAGGCTCTCCCGGCCCTCCGCCGGCCACCAACACCGCACGCGTTCGCCGCTGTCGAGAGCGCGAACAACCGCCTCGGCAGGCAGTGCGAAGTGCGCTTGCTCCTCACCCTTCGGTAGCGCACCGAGCAGTTCCATCCGACCGACGATCTTGGCCCTCCCCGCCGCGGACAGTTCATGTGCGCGCTGGGCCGACATGCCGTAGTCGATCAGCGTCTGTTCGTCGAATTCGAACTCGACCCGCGTCTGCCCGCGCAGAGGCAGTTCGAAAGTGGCGGGCAGGGTCACGCGCTCGTTTCGGCCGACGCTGACCCGAGCTGCGGCCGGCTCGGCGAAATGGACCGGCACGCTCAAACAGGACGCGAGCGCGCACGAGACGAGCGCCAAGGCGATACGGACGAGAAGTGTCATGGTGAAGTGCCCTCGGCCGCATGGCGCCAGCACAACTCGAGCGGCCCGCGCGCCATCTCGTCCGTGCTTGGCGACCAGACGATCACGCGGTGCGGGTCCGCGGCACGGACGACGTGCGACGACGAAATCGAGAGCTCGCTCGGATGGCCGCGCACGACGGCCACGACGACGACCTCGGCCGTCCTCGGAGCCATTCGCACATCGAGGCGCAGGCACGACTCTTCCTGATCGTTCCGCGTCCACTCGAGACCGAGCGCCAAGGTCCCGTGTGTACCCTCTCCAACCGCGAACGACGGACGTGCCGGGAGCGCCGGTAAGGCGTCTGCGATTCCGGCTTCGATCGTCTGACCATCGCTGTCAGCACTGGCTCCGCGAGCCCACAACGGACCGAGCCACGAGTCCGATTCGAACGGGCGGACGAAGGCCGCCGCGTCGCCTTGACGTAGGCCGTGCACACGGCCTTCGTCGTCGATCCAGGCCGAGCCCGCGCTGTGACCCGGGGCGACGTCGAGGCCCGAGTCCCCGGTCGCTGAACCCCGCGCCAGAACGGCGAGGGAGTACATGGCGAACACGCCGACCAACTGGCCCTTCGAGAGAGGTCCCGTGTAGCGCTCTGCCAAATCGCGCGTGGCAACGGCGTCGGCCGCGGCAGCGTGCGTGGCGAGCATGAATGCGAGATCGCACTCACCGACGAAATCGCTCGACCACCCGAACAGCGTGAGCGGCTCGACGGACGCCGCCTCGAGCAGTGCCGGATCGAGGTCCGCGACGAGTGCTGCGCGCGGTGCGTACCCGAGTGCGATGGAGCCGGTGAGCACCGCGGATCCGACGCGCAACTCGAGCGGGAGCAAACTCTCGGGCTCGACCACGACCTTGCATGGAAGCCGGTGCGGCGCGCCGTCGAGTTCCATGCTCGCCGTGGCAGGTCCGCGAAAATCGACCCACCACGTCTTCTCTCCCTGCGGCGCCGCGCACGCTCCCGCAGCGCAGGCGATCAGGAGGACGAGGGTCCCGAATCCTCTGGAGCGGCGGCAATCCATGCGCTCGACCATGCTGTGCACGATACCCAAGCGACGTTCATCGCGGAGCCTTTGGCTACCTGTTGCGGGGCTGCCCGCGAAAGAACGGAGCCGCGCGTGTTCCTCGGAGCGCTCGTGGCGACACACAGGAAGGGCTCCGTTGCACGCGTGCGGTCTTGGCGAGTGAAAGCGCGCGCGGCTGTGGCCTGCTGGTCAACGCAGGTCGGCGCGCGCATGCCGCAGCGAGATGTCCAAGTCATCGGTGCCCGCGCCGGCAGACGAGTCACGCGACGTCGCCGCGGCGCCGAGGACCGCCAGCCGCGCCATACGCACGGCTTCGAGCCAGCCGTGACCGAAGTGTGTGTCGGGCTCGAGCGTGTGGCCCTCGCTCCACTCGTTGAGCGATGCCACGAACACGAGCCCGCCCTGCGGACCGCGATCGCGCGCGAAACGGAGCGCGCGTTCGAGCGCCGCGCGGAACAGCTCCGGATGCTCACCGACGACCACCGGCCACCACGGGTACTTCGTCGGCCGCGCGTGGCCGAAGTCCGCGCCGCGCGGCGACGCGTCCCAGCCGGGCGAGACCGACGGCATGTACGGCAGGCCCGTCGCACTCGCGATGCTCGGCCACGTCTGTGCGCACGCGGCGGCGCGCTCGGCATAGTCCTGCAGGAACGGTCCCTTCCAGTCGGGCAGCAACACGTAGTTCGTCACGCTGTCGAAGCCGACGTCGCGCAACTTCCCGATCACGTCGTTGCCCGGTTCGATCGCGGCCAAGTGCAGCGCGCCGAAGCCGCGCGCACGCAGTCGTTCGCGCGCCCGAGTGATGGCCGTGCGCGCCGCGTCGAGCCCCAGCTCGCGCAGGAAGAAGCTCGAATCGAAGATCGAGAAGTACGCGGCGCCGTCGACGCGCACGTAGTTCGCGCGCACGAAGTAGCGCTCGGCCACGTGTTCGAGCAGCGCACCGAAATCGTCGACGTCCGTGTCGACGAAGCGCGCCGGATCGAGCACCGGAACGTCGGCGCGCGCCACCGGCAACACCCGCCGCGGCATGCGGTTCGCCCACATCAACGCGAAGGGTGTGTCGCGCCCGTGGTCGCCGCCGAGGAAGCCGTGCTCCAGCGCCTCTTCGAACACACGTTTGCCGCGGCACCAGAACCAGCCGTACACGAACGCGTCGACGCCGTGTTCTTGTGCGAGCCGCACGCGCTTGCCGACCCCGACCGGATCGCGATCGTCGTACTCGCCGAGGAGCGGCACGCGCGGCTGGAGGTGACCGTCGAAGCGCGGCCGACACGCGCGCACCAACTCCCACTCCGTGAAGCCCGGATGGAAATTGGCGTCGCGCTCCGGCGTCGGATGCCAACCGGGATAGACGTAGGCTGCTATGCGGGGCACGGGCACGCCCATCTGCGCATTCATCAGCGCGCGTCCTCCCGCACGAGCCGCAGCGCCATGTGCCACACGTCGGTGCTCGCGCCGTTCGCGCGCAGGCCGTCGGGTTCGTGACCCCACGCGACGAAGCCGCAGCGCTCGTACAAACGGCGAGCGTCGTCGGCGACCGTCGACACGTCGAGCTGCACCCAGTCGATGCCGGCGAGACCGCGTGCGTGTTCGAGCAGCGCCCCCATCAACGCGCGCCCGACGCCGCGGCCGCGCTGCGACGGATCGACGTACGTGCCCCACACCGTGGCGCGGTGCGCAGCCTTGAGCGCGCTCTCGCACACGAGGCCGACCGCTCCGACGAGTCGGTCGCCGTCGAAGGCACCGAACACGGGCGATCGTTCGCCGCCGCCCAGGCGCTCGCGGGTCACGCTCTCGTCCTTGAAGCGATCGGTCTGTGGCGACGCACCGAAGTGCAGCGGCTCACGCACGAGCGACTCGGCGCGCAGCCGCATGTACGCCGGCGCGTCGTCCGGCGCGAGGCGGCGCACGATCAGCGGGTTCGAGGTCGAGGAAGCGCGAGTCATGGCGCGCGCATGATGACGAGCCGGCGAGCCCGCGGAGCATCTGTGTCGACGTGTCGCATGAGGGCACAGCGCCCACGTCAACTCGGCAGCGGCGGACTCTGCGTCGCCATGCGATGGAAACGCGCCGCGGATCCGGTCAGCGCGCCCGCCGGCAGCGCCCATTGGAACGTGCGGCGGATCGACAGCGCGAGGCCCGGCAGCGTGCGCAGCCGACCCGCGGCGAGGAGCGGCGCGAGCGCCCAGCGCGAGAGGAACGCGACACCGAGACCCGCGGCCGCGGCGTTCGCGATCGCGCTGCTCGTGCCGAGCACCGGGTCGAGGCGCGCCGGCCCGCGCCGCAGCCCGGCCGTCTTCAACGCCGCCGCGACGACCGCGCGTGTGCCCGAGCCCGACTCGCGCCACAGGATCGGCACGTTCAAGAGGTCCGCGTCCTTGCGCACGACGAACGGCGCGTCGACGCCGACCACCGGCACGAGTTCGTCGTCGAGCCACGGCACGAGCCGCACACCGACCGCGCGTGCCGTGCCCTCGACCAGTCCGAGCGGCCGTTGTCCGGAGCGCACCGCCTCGACGACCTCCTTCGTGTTGCCGATCTCCAGCTCGATCGGCACGTCGGGATGCCGCGCGCGGAAACGTGCGAGCACCGCCGGCAGCACGTGCGCCGCGATCGTCGTGCTCGCGGCGAGAACGAGGTCGCCGAGCGCGTGCTCCTCGTCCCCCACCTCGTCGAGCGCCTCCTCCAGGAGCCGCTGCACCTCGCGCGCGCGCTCGGCGAGTTTGATGCCTGCCGCCGTCGGTTCCACGCCGCGCACCGAACGCACCAGCAGCGCCGTCCCCACCGCTTCTTCGAGCTTGCGCACCCGCGCCGTCACCGCCGGCTGGGACAGGTGCACGGCACGCGCCGCCGCCGAGATGCGCCCCTCGGTGACGACGGCCAGGAACGTGGCCAGGAGCTGGGGGTCGAGCGGCTGCCTCATCGGGATAGCCTGCCATCAGCCAGGCTGATGGAGCATCGGGAGATCCGGCTTTCCCAGCGGATGGCTGTGGTCGATGCTGTCTGTCGTGAACGAGTCGTCGACCGTCCTCTTCCAGCCCTCACCCGCGGCAACCGTCGGCGCGGCACGATTCGCCACCACCGAGGCGGCGCTCGCTGCCGCGGCACCGCACGAGCGCGGACTGCGCCTCGAACACGCGGTGCTCGCGCTGTGCGCGCTCGCCGTCGTCGTCACGGACGTGCCCGGCTTCTTCGCCCTCGCGGGCGGCGTCGTGTACGCGCTCGCCTTCGGCGCGCCGGCCTGGGGCGCAAAGGTCGGCAACCACCTGCTCAAGACTTCGGTCGTCGCCCTCGGCGCAGGCCTCGACCTCGCGCTCGTGTTCGCCGTCGGCGCGGCGGGTTTCGGCGCGTCGCTCGTCACGCTGGCGGTCGCGATCGGAGTGGGCCTGGTGCTCGCCCGAGTGCTGCGCATCGAGCGCGACACCGCACTGCTCGTCACCGTCGGCACCGCCATCTGCGGCGGCAGCGCGATCGCCGCCGCCGCGCCGGTGCTGCGCGCGCGCCCCGCGTCGGTCGGCATCGCGATCGGCGTCGTGTTCCTGCTCAACGCTGCTGCACTCGTGCTCTTCCCGGTGCTCGGCGACGTGCTGCAGCTCGCGCCCGCCGCGTTCGGCGAGTGGTGCGCGCTCGCGATCCACGACACGAGTTCGGTCGTCGGCGCGGCCGCGTCGCACGGCCCGCAAGCTCTGGAGGTCGCGACCGTCGCGAAGCTCGCCCGGTCGCTCTGGATCGTGCCGGTCTGCCTCGCGCTCGCGTTCTTCGCCGCGCCGAAACCGGAAGCGGGAGAGCGCCGCCGCTACGCCAAGCCGCCCGTCTTCGTCTTCGCGTTCGTCGCCGCCGCCGCGCTCGTCACGCTCGTGCCCGCGCTCGCAACCACCGGCGACCTCGTCGCGTCGATCGGCCGGCGCGGCCTCGTGCTCGCGCTCTTCGCGATCGGCCTGTCGATCGACCGCGCGACGCTGCGCCAACTGCGCCCGCGCCACCTCACCATGGGCGTCGTGCTGTGGATCGTGCTCGCCGCGGTCGCGCTCGCGCTCGTCGTCTGACGGCGGCCCGAACGTCGCGCATCACTCGGGCTTCTCGCCGCGCAGCGTCGCCAAGTCGTCGGTGAGGTCGACGAACTCCACCAAGTAGTGGAGCAGGATCTCGGGCGTGCGTTTGCCCTCCTTGCCGATGCGCACCTCGTAGGCGCGGCCGGGCATGCAGATCATGTCCTGCGCACGGAAGATGACTTGACCACCGAACACGGAGACGTGGTCGAGCCGCATCGGCGCGCCGCGCACGTAGTCCTCGTCGAGTGCAAAGACCTCGACCACGAGACCGTCGGTGCGGCCCTCTTGGAACGGCAGGTCGCGCAGCCGCACGCTCCACGCGGCGTGGTCGACGATGTGGCTCGCGGGGTAGTAGCCGGGCGCGGGGTAGGCCACGACGGTCCAGTCGCTCTTCCCGCGGCTCTCGTCGAAGGACCACATGGCCGACCAGCGCTCCTCGCGGCGGCCGAAGCCGGTCTTCTTCATCGGCGGGTTCAGGCACCAACGGCGGTGTCCGACACGATCGATGTTCGACGGATCGGAGTCGTCCATGTAGTCGTCGACCGAGCGCACGAGTTCGGCGGCGCTGTGGAGGTTCGAACTCGAAGTGCCGATGTAGGCCGCGCGGTACTCGGCCTCCGGCAGGCCGGGGTTCTTCGGCGTGTGATCGAGGCGTCCGAGTTTCTCGAGCAACTTGGCGGCCAGCGAGCAGTGCCAGTTGAACTTCGCGTCGAGTTGCATGTCGGCGTACACGAGGCCCGACAGCGCGCGGTACTCCATCAGCCGTCGGAGCGCCGCGACGCGCTCGGCGGCGAGTTCGGGAGCGATCGCTCCTTCGAATTCGCTCTCGAGTTCGGGTTCGATCGGGAGATTCGCGATCGCGTGCAACTCGGCCGCGATCTGTGCGCGCGTGCGCGGCACGGGACGGTCGAGGTCGCCGAGTTTCGTCAGGAGACCGTCGCTCCACTCCTGCAAACTCGCGACCTTGCCGTCGCGCCGGATCTCGAACCCGCCATCCTTCCGTCCGTCGTCGTACTCGCCCGTGATGCGACGCTCGCCGCTCTCGTCGAACTCGTTGTAGCGCCCGTCGAGGAGACCGTCCGCGTGGCGCGCGTCGATCCGGCGCTTGCCGTTCTCCCACCACGTCTCGTAGCGGCCGTTCAGATCGCCGGCCGAGTACCGCGTGCGGATCTTCAGCTCGCCGTTCTTCCAGTACTCGAGGTACGGGCCGTCGTAGCGCCCTTCGGCGTCGCGCGAGAAGACGCGCCTCGTCGTGCCGTCGGGCCAGGTCTCGACGATCTCGTCGGCCCCGAACGACGCCAGGAGAATCGGTACGGCAACGATGGCGAGCGCAGCGCCGCGGAAGAGCTGGAACATGGCGTGCGGGATGAAGGGCGACGAGGGTAGCAGCGCCCTCCGCTGCGTACCGCCCGTCAGCGCGCGAGTTGCGCGGCGATCGCGCGCGCCGTGCGTCGACCGTCGAGCGCGGCCGAGACGATGCCGCCCGCGAAACCGGCGCCCTCGCCGCACGGGTAGAGGCCGACGAGGCCGCGCGCCTCGAAACTCTCCTCGTCGCGCGCGATGCGCACCGGCGACGACGTGCGCGACTCGACACCGAGGAGTTGCCCGTGTTCGGAGACGAAGCCGGGCAGCGCGCGGTCGAACGCCGCGAGGCCGTGGGCGAGGCGCTCGGCCAGGCCGCGCGGCAGCAGCGTCCACAGGTCGACCGCGTTCACACCGGGGCGATAGCTCGTCGGCAGGACGTCGGCGCTTCCGCTGCGTTCGACGAACGGACCTGTGCTCTTGCGACCCAGTTCTATGAACTGGTCGACACGCTGTGCGGGCGCGCGCAATCGGCCGCCGCCGAGCTTCGCCGCTCGCGCCTCGAGCGCTTCCTGTAGACGCACGCCGTACAGCGGATCGTCCTCGGGGCGCGCGGGCGGCGGCGGCAACTCCGGCAGGAGTTCGCGCCAGCCCCACTCCTCGGCCCGCTCGCCGCACCAATCGGACGGTTCGAGCGCGACGACGAGCCCGGAGTTCGCGTGCGGCGAGTCGCGCCGCGCGAGGCTCATGCCGTTGACGACGACGCGGCCCGCGTCGGTCGTCGCGGGCACGATCCAGCCGCCCGGGCACATGCAGAAGCTGTAGACGCCACGGCCGTCGGACTGCTCGACGACCTCGTAGAACGCGGCGGGCAACTCGCAGCTCTCGCGCAAGCCCCCGTACTGGTGGCGGTCGAGCCAGCCCTGCGGATGTTCGGCGCGCACGCCCATCGCGAAGCCTTTCGCTTCGAGCAGCGCGCCCGCCGCGCGCGCCATCACGAGGGTGTCGAGCGCGCTGTGACCGGACGCGAGCACGACCGCGTCGCACGCGATGCGCTCGCGTTCCCCGCGCGTCGCGGCCGCGTTCGACACGGTCTCGACGGCGATGATGCGCGGCTCACCGCCACCCGTCGCGTCGGTGACGAGGCGTGTCGCACGCGTCTCGAAACACACACGCACGCCGCCGCCGATCAAGGTCTCGCGCAGCGCCTGCACGACCTCGGGCAACTTGTTCGAACCGATGTGCGGCCGCCACTGGTAGACGATGTCGCGGCGCGCGCCGTGCGCGACGAGCAGCTCGAGGAACGCGCGGATCTCGCGTTTGTCGCCGCTGCGTGTGTAGAGCTTGCCGTCCGAATACGTGCCCGCGCCGCCTTCGCCGAAGCAGTAGTTGCTCTCCGAGTCGACCGACTCACCGCGATTGAGCTGCGCGAGCGGACGGCGGCGCTGTCGCACGTCGCCGCCGCGTTCGAGGAGCGTCACCGCGAGGCCGGCACTGGCCAAGTCGTACGCCGCGAGCATGCCCGCCGGTCCCGCTCCGATCACGACGACGTGCTTCGCATCGCGCTGCGGCGGAGCGATGCGCGGCCGCGTCGGCGGCACGGTTGCCGGAGGCGCTTCACCCGCGAGCCACACCCGCGCCGCGAGTTGCCAGCGGCGGTGGTTGCGGCGCGCGTCGAACGAGAGCTTCTGCGGCTCGACGTGCACGACGCGCTCGGGCCGCACGTCGAGGCGCTTCGCCACCGCGCGCCGCACCGCCGCTTCGTCGTGCGTCGGGTCGACGAAGCGCCCGGGCTCGAGATGGATTTGGACGTCGGTGGGCACGGGTCGCGCTCAGGGCTGCTCGGGCGTCGGGAACGGCGTGACGCCTTCCGCGTCGAGTTCGTCGGCCGTGCGCAGGACCTTCACTTGATAGTCCCAGCCCACGAGAAGATCGACGGGCGCGGTCATCACGTAGTCGACGCCGCTCTTCAGCGTCACCTCGGTCACGTGTGCGCCCTCCGGCTTGAGATCCACCTTGATCGCGTTCGGATCGAGCTCCGGCTCGGGGATGAGGACGAGCGTGATGGGCTCCGTCTTCGGATCCGCGTTGTACATGTCTCGGAGGTGATCGCCGCAGTGCGGGCAACTCAGGCGGTAGAAGACCCACGTGCCGGGCATCAACGACTCCGCACCGTCGGGCGTGTCGAGTTGGCCTACGAAGTCGCAATCCTGGACCTGCTTGCCGAGCCAGCTCTTCTCCTCGAACAACACGAACCCCGCGCGCGGACCGTTGCCGTTCGGAGTGACCGTGATCTGCCGCGTGTACAACCACGGCGCCGCCACGCCGAGCGCGACGACGATCCCGGCGACGGCGAGCGGCGCACCCCAGAACTTCGCGCTCCACGGGCGCGAGACGAGCAGCAGCGCGAGCAACGCGCCGTCGATCCCCGCCATCACTTCGGGCGCGATCGTGATGGTGCTGCCGAAGCAGCCGCAGCTCGCCGAACCGGCCGCGATCTGCATCCCGAGCACGCTGAGGAACACGAGGTACTGCAACGCGAGCGCCACCCAGCCGATGCGCGGCAGCAGGAGCGCGGCCGCGACGATCGCGAGTTCGATGCCGATCGCGAGCCGATAGACGAGCCCGATGTCGAGCTCCAGCGCATGCAACTGCGACGGCAAGTCGTTGGGACTGCCGGCCAGCCACTTGTAGCCCGCGCCGATCGCGAGCCAGGCGGACGCGAGCACCACGGCGATGGCGGCGAGCGGCCGCAGCTTCTGCATGTCTTCCATTGCGGGCGACAAGCTACTCGAAGGGGCCTGTGGCGCCGACGCGCAAGCTCGTCGGCGGTGCCCTTGGCGCCGACGCGCAAGCTAGTCGGCGGCACTCCACGCCGCGCCGTCGCGGCGGGCGCGCCCCTCCTCCGCCAGCTTCAGGAGGCCCGCCAGGAGCGAGCGCGCCGCGAGGCCGTGCAAGGCGGGCGGCGTGTCGTCGTACACGACGCCCAAGAGCTCACTTTCGGTCTGCCGCGGCCCGCGCGCGAGCGCCGCGACGAGGCGCGCCTCGCGTTGGCCGCGGTGGCGCAGGTAGGTCTCGATCACACGCGCGCCGCGCGCCGCGGCGGGGCCGTGCGACGGGAGCAGCGGCCCGAGCTCCAGCGCGGCCATGCGCGCGAGGCTCGCGAGATACGTCGCGAGGTGGCCCTCGGGCGGATCGATGACGATCGTGCTGAGCGTCGAGACGAGGTCGCCCGCGATCAGCGCGCGCGCGTTCGACTCGACGAGGCACACGTGCCCGTCGGCGTGGCCCGGTGTGTGGTGGACCGTTGCGAACCAGCCGGGTGCGCCGCTCGGCGACACTCCGAGGTCGAGCAGATCGCCGTCGGCGAGTGTGTGGGCGTTGCGCGGGACGCTCGGCAAACGCTCGAGCGTGCGGCTGTGCGCGAACACGGGCAGAGCGAAGTGTTCGGCGACCGCCGCGACGGCTCCGACGTGGTCGGGATGGTGGTGCGTGACGACGATGCCGACGAGGTCGGTGCGGCGCGTCTCGAGGTACGCGACGAGCGCCCGCGTCTCGCCCGCGTCGGTGCACGCCGGGTCGATCACGTACGCGCGCCGCAGCCCGAGGACGTAGCAGTTCGTCGTCGTCGCCGGCGGAATGGTGCGCGTGCGGAGCGGCGCCATCGCGATGCCGGGCGCGGGCGAGACGACGTGCAGCGCGCCGCGATCGACGGCGAGGCTGTGCGCGGCCGCGGCGGCGCGCGCGTGCGGCCAATCGCCGTGACGTTCGAGTGCTTCGAGCAGCGCGACGACCGGCGGCACGATCGACAGCCCGCCGTAGCGCCAGCGCGCGAGCAGCTCGCGCGGATCGAACCAATCACCCTCGACGAGTTCGCCGTCGACGACGCAGGGCGTCTCGCCCTGCGGGCACGCGAGTTCGAAGAAGAACGTGCGGAAGCGGCGCAGCGCGAAACGCGGGGTCGTCGCGAAGGTCAGCGGTGCGAGAGCGGCGCGCGCCGAACTCGCGCGTGAGAGGGCGCTCGCGAAACGGCGCGCGGCGGCGCGCTCGCTCTCGCCGTCACCGAGCAGAGCGGCGCGCAGCGCTTCGCGGCCGTCGCTCTCGAAGGCCAGCTCGCGCGCCAACTCCGGCGGCGCGACACCGACCTCTTCGAACAACTCGCGCAGCGCGCAGTTCGCGAGGCTCGCCGCCCAGTCCGCGTGCGGCGGCGGCGGCCCGTCGATCGGAACGTCGAGCTGTCCGCCCGGCAGCGCCCAGTAGTCGGGGAAGAACGCGAGCGCCGGATTGCGCCGCACCAGGTACCAACCGCGCGGCCCGGTCAGCAGCACCGCCGACGACCACAGGAAGTCCGTCGCCGCGCCTTGTGCGGTCGGGAGCGGGACGAGTGTCATCGCTCGCCTGCCGTTCGCTGCGCCGCACTCGTCGACATGGGCTGCATGCTGGCACACTCGCACGCGTGAACGAAAACGTCTTGAACGCGGAAGTGCAGCGCCGCCTCTTCGCGTTCCTCGACGGGGCGCGTGTCCCCTACCGCTCGATCGCCCACGCCGCTGCCGGCGCGAGTCGCGACGCGGCCGCCGCGCGCGGCGAGGACCTGTCGATCGGCGGCAAGGCTCTGGTGCTCGCCGTCGACGACACCTTCCGGCTGTGTGTGTTGCGTGCGCACGAACGGCTCGACTCGAAGGCGCTGCGGCGCCACTTCAAGGCGAGCGGAACGCGCTTCGCGTCGCGCGAGGAGCTGCTGCGCTTGACGGGTCTGGTGCCCGGCACGGTGCCGCCGTTCGGGCGGCCGGTGCTCGAGCTGCCGTTGGTGCTCGATCGCGCATTCCTCGCGAACGAGGAGATCGCGTTCAACGCCGCGTCGCTCGAGCAGTCGGTCGTGATGCGCGTCGCCGACTACGTGCGGATCGCGGAGCCCGAGTTGGCCGAGTTCGCGGCGCCGGCGGATTGACGTCACTCCGCCGGCGTGAACTCCACCTCGCTGTTCGCGCGCACCACCACGTCGACCTCGCGCGACTCCAGCACCGTCGTGTCGCCGTCGCGGCTCGCGCGCGACAGCTCGAGCTTCCACTTGCCCGGCTCGAGCGACTCGAACGTCGCATTGTTGCCGCTCATCACGACGGTCGTTCGCGACGAGCCGCTCTCCGTGTGCGTCGCGACGACGCGGAAGAAACGCGTGCCCTCGCCGCTCGATTTGATGCGCACGACGATCGAACCGGCCGGCTCCATCACGATGCGTACGTTGTCGCGGCGCTCGTCGGTCGCGAGCACGAAGCTCTCCGAACGCGAAGTGCGAGCGTTCGGGTGCGTCGCTTCGAGCGTGATCGGCGTTCCGGCCTGCAGGCCCTTCAGTTCGAACACACCGGCGCTGTTCGTGCGGCGGCCGGGCGTGTCGCCGGTCGGCGCGATCTCGACCACCGACGGATCGTCGTCGAAACCGAACCCGGAGAACTCGATCGCGCCCGCGTCGAAGCCGTCGGCGATCGGCCGCACGTCGACACCCGCCAGCGGTCGGCCATCGGTGTCGACGACGATGCCCGTCACGACGCTGCCGCTGAGCGACACCTCGACCTCGACGCTCGCGCGATCGATCGTCACGGAAACGCGCTCCGGCATCGCGCGATCCAGCGCCTCGACCTCGACCGTGTAGTCGCCGTAGTCGAGATCCCCGACCTCGAAACGGCCTTCCGCATCCGTCGTCTCCGAGCGCCCGCTCACCATCCGCCCGCCGCGCCGGCCTCGGCGCTCCCAGCGTTGTTCGTCGTCGCCGTCCGCGCGACGCACACTCACCCCGGCATTCGCGACCGGCCGCCCGCCTTCGAGTACCCGACCGCGCACCATGCCGCGCGCCGGGCCGAGCAGAACCACCGTCGTCTTCGTTCCGGGTGCGAGCGACACGCTCTGCCACGACGCTTCCGTGCCGGCTTCGCGCGCCGCGATGCGGAAACGATGGTCACCCGGCGCGAGTCCGCGGAAGCGCGCACGTCCGCGGTTCGTCGCGGAGATCGTGCTCGTCACACGCTCCGCACCCGGCGCCATGTGTTCGATGCGCACGTCGCCGAGTTCGTTGTCGTTGACGTCGCGGGCCAGGACCTCGACCTCGGACTCGGCCGCCATCAGCACTTCGATGGTCTGGTCGTCGCCGCCGAGCACGATGCGCTGCACGAAGTCGGCGTAGCGCGAGCGGCTCACCACGAGTTCCGCCGGCTGCGATCCGAAGCCGTCGATCGTCGCCTTCCCGTCCGGCCCGGTCTTCGTCTTCTTCACCGGCGGCGTCAGCACGTCCATGCCGCGCCACACCGCGCGCTCCTCGTCGTCGTTCGTCGACAGCTTCGTCAGCGTCACGATGGCCGAGTTGATCGGATCGCCGTCGACGGCGTCCTTCACGACGAGGTTGATGCTGCCCGACGGCACGAGCGGGATCTCGCCGAGGTCGAGAGCGACTCCATCCGTGATCGAGATGTCGGCCTTGGACCAGTCTTCGTAACCGGGCGCGAGGATCTCGAGACGCCAGCCTTCTTCGCTCCAGCCCGGTCGATCGCTCTCGTACACGTCGACGAACGCGCCGCGGCCGTCGCGGTGTTCGGTCTGCGTCTCGCCGTTCGCCTTCGTGATGGTGCGCGCGTTGAACTGCTGCCCGAAGCGCGCCGTGTAGATCTCGACCGGCTTCTTCGTCGTCGCGTCCAGCACCTGGAACGACACACGCGCACCGGGTTTGTAGTCGAGCTCGACCTCGGCGTCGATCGGCCGCACCGTCACCTCTTGTGAACGCGTGCCCGTCATGCCTGCGAACGCGACGATGCCGCTCTGCGCGGGCGCGAGCTTGACCTTGTATTCGAGTTCGCGATCGAGTCCGCGGATCTCGAAGCGCCCGTCGCCGTCGATCTCGCTGCGCGGCCGCTCGAACGATCGCCCGCCGAAGAACGGCGTGCCTTCGGTCGGGGTCGCTTCGACGCGGTAGCTCGCGAAGAGCGCCGCATCGAGACCGTTGATCTTCCCGCGGATCACACCGCCCTCGGGCAGTTCGAACCACAATGCGTGGCGCAGATGACCGACTTCGTTCGTCTCGCCGCGGAACGTGCGCAGCGGCCGATCGGTCGCACGCACCTCGACCGCCCACTTGCCGACCGCGACGCGCGCGAGTTCGAAGCGGCCCTGTTCGTCGGTCGTCGCGTCCGCGTCGGGACTCGTCAGAGCGCGGAAGCCGAAGTCGGGCTGCTCGGGATCGACGAGGTGCAGCGTCGCGCCGGCGATGCCGCGCCCCGCGTTGTCGACGACCGAACCGTGCAACACGAGGCCGAGGACCAGGCGCAGGTCGGGGATCGGATCGTCGAAGCGCTCCGGCAGATCCATCTCGAACGCTTCGAGCTTCGCGTAACCGTCGGCACCGACGTCGAACTCGACCGTGCGCCCCGGCAGACCGATGAGTTCGAAGTAGCCCAGGCCGTCCGTGGTCTTCTCCTGTCGCGTCAGCGTGTCCTCGACGATCAGACCGACCAGGCCCTGGTCGCGCAGCGGCACCCGCATCTCGACCTTCGCGTTCGGCACGCCGCGCCCGGCTTCGTCGACGACGCGACCCTTCAGTTTCGGACCGGTCGGGATCTCGAGCTGCTTCTTGTTGGCCGCCGTCTTCGGCGCCGTCACCTCGCGGCGCTTGACGATCGCGCCCGTCACCGGATCGATCACCGCTCCTTCGAGACTGTCCGAGGCGGCCAGTTCGACGCCTCCGTTCGTGCTCCCGCTCGCGTTCACGTCGCTCGCGCCGCCGCGGGTGACGATCGGTGCGTGGTCGCCGGGCGCGAGGACGAAATAGAGGAGAGCGAGAACGGCGACGACGACCGCGGCGACGATCGCCGGCAATGCGCGCTTGTTCATGGATGCACGTTCAGGGACGGACGGGCCCGATCGGGAGTCGGCCGAGCGGACTGGGTGGACGCTCGGACCTCGAAGTCGCACCGCTGTGGTTCACACACGGTGCACGCGGGGGGAAGACGGGGGTACGCGGGCCTGCGCTCGCGATTCCGAGTCTACGGGCCCAAGTCGAAGGTTCGCGTGCCCGGCGACGGCGGACTCAGAAGCCGATCGCGCCGCCGCCGTCGACCGGGAGGATCGAGCCGTGCACGAACGACGCGGCCGGACTGAGCAGGAACGCGGCCGCCCAACCGACCTCTTCCGGGGTGCCGAAGCGGCCGAGCGGCGTGCGCTCGAGGATGCGCTCCACCCGCGCCGGGTCGCCGGCGAGGATGCCGTCGAGCAGCTCCGTGCGGATCCAACCCGGCGCGATGCCGACCGCGCGCAGGCCGCGCGGCCCGAGGTCGGCCGCGTACGCGCGCACCATGCCGGCCAGCGCCGACTTCGCCGCCGTGTACGCGACGACCTTCGGCATGCCGATGAACGACGTCATCGAGCACATGAGGAGCACGGTCCCGCGCCGCCGCGCCGTCATGCCCGGCAGCGCAGCGCGCACGAGTTCGTGGGTGCCGAGCACGTGGGTGCGGAACAGGCGCTCGAGGTCGGCCGCCGTTTGGTCCTCGGGCTCGGCCTTGTGGTGGTTGCCCGCGTTGCAGACGAGCGCCGTGATGGCGCCGACGTCGCGCTCGATCGACGCGACGAGCTGCGCGCACGCGCCGGGTTTCGCGACGTCGCACACGCGGACGACGGCGCGCGCGCCGATCGCGTTGGCCGTCTCGTCGAGCCGCTCCCAACGTCGACCGACGACGACCACGCGCGCGCCGCACGCCGCCACGCACGTCGCGATCGCGCGCCCGAGCCCCGAGCCGCCGCCGGTCACGACGACGAGTTCGCCCGAGAGATCGAAGGGTGTGGCCATGAACCGCTCGCGTGAGAATACGGTGCCGTAGCAAAAAACCTCACGCTGCGCAGACGCGTGGAAGGCATCGAGAACGCCGCACAGCGGCGTTCTCGACGCCTTCCACGCGTCTGCGCAGCGTGAGGTTTTTTGCTACGGCACCGTATTCTCACGACGGCATGGCCCGCGTCCACGTTCTCTACACCGGCGGCACCATCGGCATGCGGCCGACCTCGTCGGGCTACGCGCCGGAAGGCGGCTACCTCGCGCAGTGCATGGCGGAGATGCACGAGCTGTCGGGCCCCGACATGCCGCAGTGGGAACTCGAGGAGTGCGATCCGCTGCTCGACTCCGCGGACATGCAGCCCGCCGACTGGCTGCGCATCGCCGCGCGCATCGAAGACGTGTACGAGCGCTTCGACGGCTTCGTCGTCCTCCACGGCACCGACACGATGGCCTACACGGCCTCCGCGCTGCCGTTCATGCTGCGCGGCCTCGCCAAGCCCGTCGTCCTGACGGGCTCGCAGATCCCGATCGGCCGCAGCCGCAGCGACGCGCGCGACAATCTCGTGACGAGCCTCGCCATCGCCGCGCGCGGCGACGTGCCCGAAGTCTGCGTCTACTTCGCCGAGAAGCTCATGCGCGGCTGCCGCACCGTCAAGGTCAACGCCGACGGCCTCGACGCCTTCGCGAGCCCCAACTACCCGCCCCTCGGCGAAGCCGGCATCGAGATCAAGATCCGCCGCGAACTCGTGCGCCGCCCCGGCGCGCATTTCGAGCCGCTCCACGTCCAACCCCTCGACGGCCCCGTCGTCGCCGCGCTGCGCCTCTTCCCCGGCATCGACGCGCGCTTCCTCGAGAACGTGCTGCGCCCGCCGCTCCAAGGCCTCGTCCTCGAAACCTACGGCGTCGGCAACGGCCCCTCGCGCGACCGCAACTTCCTCGACGTCCTGCGCTTTGCAACGAGCGGCCCGAACCCGATCGTCGTCGTCGCCGTGAGCCAATGTGTGCGCGGCACCGTCGACCTCACCGGCTACGCCACGGGCGCCGCGCTCGCCGCCGCCGGCGTGGTGAGCGGCCACGACATGACGACCGAGGCCGCGCTCGCGAAGCTCTACTACCTCATCCGCCGCGGACTCGCGCCGCGCGAGGTGGCCGAGCAGATGGAGCGCGACCTCGTGGGTGAGTTGACGCCAAGCGCCTGAATTCCGAGTTCGCTGCGCACATGGCGCAACGTCAGGTCAGGCTCTCGGGAGCGCTGGAGTTCGCCAGTGCGGCTCGTGTACGAGCGCGACTTCGAAACTACAGACTCGTTCATGGACGAGCGGGACGGCCGTCGCTGGAGAAGGCCGCTGAACGATTCGTCGTGAGCCGCTCGTCACGAAGAAGTCGTGTGGGAGCGGTCAGCCACTCCCACACGACGTGCGACCTCGGGAACGACGTGCGGTCAGCGCCGCGCCGGGTCCTCGGTGAGTTCCTTCGCGACGCGGTCGGCCTTGTAGACCTCTTTCAGGGCGCCGACGAGCGCGCGGCTGTCGACCGAGATCGAGCGGGCCTGCGCGTCGGAGTAGGCGTAGTTGCCGACCAGGCTCTGGATGTTGCCGTCGAAGATCAGGCCGACGACTTCACCGGCTCGGTTGATGACGGGCGAGCCGGAGTTGCCGCCGATGATGTCCGTCGTCGAGACGAAGTTGTAGGGCGTCGTCTTGGTGATGTCGGCTTCGGCGGCGGCCCAGCTCGCGGGCAGTTGGTAGGCGGATTCGGCGGCGCGCTCCTGTGCCTTCGCGAAGAGGCTCGCGAAGCTGGTGAAGGGGGCGAGTTCGTTCGCGCCTTCCTTGTAGCCCTTCACGGCGCCGTAGGTGAGGCGGAGGGTGAAGGTGGCGTCGGGGTAGACGCTCTCGCCGTGCACGGCGAAACGCGCTTCGGCGATCTTCGCGTAGGCGGCGCGTTCGACGGAGACGACTTCGTCCTGGTAGAGCTCACGCAGGGCGCGCGAGTGCGGGTCGAGGGCGCGCACGAGCGCGATGAGCGGGTCGGTCGACTGGGCGATCGCTTCGGCGCCCGCGGAGGCGAGTGCGAGGCGCTGCTCGATGTCGCCCAGCGTGGTGCCGAGCACACACTCCTCGGCGCGCGCGCGCGGCGACTTGCCGGCCAGTGCTTCGACGACGATCGGGTCGGTGGCTCCGAGCGTCTCGGCCATCGCGGACAGCGCGCTTTCGAGGCGCATGATCTCGAGCTCCGGATAGATCGGCGCGGGCGACGCGAGTTCGCTGCGCAGTTCTTCGAGCGCGGCGTCGGAGAACTCGCGCAGACGCTCACCGCTCGGTTTGGCGAGTTCGGTGTTCATGCGCACGACGACGGTCGCGAAGCGCGCGAGGCTCGAACCGAGGTTGAGGCTCGCGCCGCCGGCCGCGACGTAGCGGCGGTACAGCGACGCTGCCGTGCGTTCGGCCTGCGCGATCTCGTCGAAGGCCGTCCCCCACTTCGCTTTCCACTCGGGGTTGGCTTCGATCGCGGCGCGCAGTTCGTTCTCGCCGGCCTGTTTGGCGGCGAAGATCTCCGGGTCGAGCAGCGCGGAGAGGCGACCGACGTAGACCTTGCGGCTGTTCTGCACGCCGAACAGATCGCCTTGGGCGATACGGGCGTGTTCGGCGCTCTTCGCCGAGAAGGTCTGGAGCCAGACCTCCTGACGCATGAGGTTGTTCAGCACCGCCGGCACCTGCACGTCGCGCAGGAACTCGAGGTGCGCGACCGTGTTGAGGCGCTGCGTGCTGCCGGGGTGACCGGCGACGAAGACGAGTTCGTCGGGCGCGCAGCCCTGTTCGCTCCAACGCAGGTAGTGCTGCGGGACGAGCGGCGCGTCGTTCTCGTAGATGCGGAAGAACGTGACGTCGAGGCAGTGGCGCGGGTACTCGAAGTTGTCGTTGTCGCCGCCGAAGAAGGCGATCTCCGACTCGGGCGCGAACACGAGGCGGATGTCCGTGTAGCGCTTGTAGGAGTAGAGGTGGTAGCGGCCGCCTTGGTAGAGCGTCACGGCCTCGACGTGCATGCCGCTGGCTTCCTTGGCTTCGTCCTCGATCTGTGTCAGCGCCTTGCGGCGCGCGGCTCCGGCTTCGGCCGTCGCGAGTCCGGCGGCGGCACCATCGACGCGCGCGGTGACGTCTTCGATCGTCCACAGCACGTCGAGATGGAGGTCGGGGCACTTCACCTCGTCCTTCAGCTCGGGCGCGTAGAAGCCGGTCGTGAGCAGGTCGCGCTCCTTGGTCGAGAGCTTCTCGAGGATGTCGCTCGCGACGTGGTGGTTCGTCATCACGAGGCCGTTCGCGGAGACGATCGAACCCGAACCGCCGGTCGAGACGCGCACACACGACTTCTGCACGTGTTCGAGCCACGCGGGCGTGACTTCGAAGCCGTAGCGCTCCGCGATCTGTGCGACGGGCGCGTTGTTGAAGAGCCACATGCCTTCGTCGACGCGATTGGCGGCGAGGGCGGCGACGGGCAGGAAGAGGGTCGCGGCGGCGATGGCCGCGCGGAGCGCGAACGGGTGCATGGGGCGCAGGAGTTGGATGCCGAGGTGGACGTGATCGTTCTAACGAGCGCGGCGGAGCGGCGCCACGCGGGAAACGCGCTCAGACGAGCTTGTCCATCAGCGCGCCCGCCAGCGTGAGCACGAGGAAGAAGCCGCACATGTCCGTGAGCGTCGTGAGGATCGGGCCCGACGCGATCGCGGGGTCCTTGCCGAGGCGTTTGACGAGCAGCGGGATCGTGCCGCCGATCGAGACGGCGAAGAGGATGTTGATCGAGAGGGCGCTGCCGACGACGACGCCGAGCCACGGATTGCCCTTCCACACCCACGCGAGCCCGGCGACGACGAGGCCGAGGACGAGGCCGTTGATGACGCCGACCGCCATCTCCTTGCGCAGCACGTAGAGCATGTCGGACGGCTTCGTGATGCCGAGCGAGATCTCGCGCATCGAGACGGCGACGGCTTGGTGGCCGGAGCAGCCGCTCATGTCGCTGATGATCGGCAGGAAGACGGCGAGGGCGATGACGGCGGAGAGTGTGTCCTGGTGTGACGCGATGACACTCGCGCCGGCGAGATTGAGGACGACGTTGAGGCTCAGCCAGACGAGGCGGCCTTTGGAGCGCTCGACGATGGGCATGGAGCGCAGCTCCTCGTCGATGAGGCCCTGCGAACGGCGGTGGTCGCGGGCGGAGCGCTCGCTCAACGCCTCTTGCACCTCGGAGCGATGCACGACGCCGCGCAGCACGCCGCGTTCGTCGACGATCGGCACCGCGAGGAACGCGTAGCCGTCGAAGAGGTCCAGCAACTCGTCGAGCGGCGCGTCGATGCGCATCGCCACCGGGCCCTTGATCATGAAGGCCTCGAGCGTGCGCCACGACGGAGACAGCAAGAGGTCGCGCAGTCGCAGCACGCCGGTCAGGCGGCCGTCGCCGTCGACGACGTAGATGTACTGGATCGAATCGTCCTCGACCTTGTCGGCGCGGCGGCGCAAGTCGGCGATCACGCGCCCCGCGTCGGAGTCCTGGCGGAAGGCCAGGTAGTCGTCGTCCATCAGACGACCGGCCGAGTCGGGCGCGTAGCGGCCCAGCTCCTCGGCCTCACGCGCCACGTGGTGCGGCAGCTCCGCGATGATGTCGGCGGCGTCGTCAGGCTCGAGCTGCTCGATCAGGTCGACCTGATCGGCGGGCGTGAGTTCCTGCAGCACCGCCGCGGCGACCTCGGGGTCCGCGGCTTCGAGCAGATCGCCGCCCTGCGTCTCGCTCAGTTGCTCGAGCAGGTCCGCGCCTTCGTGCGGCTCGAGCACCGCGAGCAACTCCTCGCGGTGTTCGCGCCCGAGGCGGTCGACCGCGCGCGCGATGTCGCTCGAGTCCGTCTCGTCGAGGAACTGGACGAGCGGATCACCGCCCCCGTCGTCGATGAGCTGAGCGAGCTCCTTCCACGGCTGTTCGGCCGCCGCTTCCTCGGCAGCCTCCTCTTTGGCTTCCCTGGCCGCCGTCTCGCGCGCCTCCCGCGCATCGGCCGCACGCTCCGCCCGCGTCGCGACTTCGACCGGCTGGTCGCCGCGCCCGTCGTCGAGCGGTTCGAGATCGTTGCGGCCGTTCACGGACGCGGATGCTAGCGGGCGCGTCGTGTACGGCGACGCGGCAACTCGCGCGACCACGGACGCGAGCGGCTCAGCCTTCGCGCATTCGAACAAGCCTCGTGCGCCGCGAACGCTGGGGTCGCGCCGCGCGCTTCGACGCGGACACTCCGATCACACCGCCCACGCGAGTGGAGGGACTCTGAAACGCCGACCGATTCGAGCGGCCCGAGTCACTCCAGAGTTCCGTCCGGGTTCAGGGCCGCCGCGCGCCCGACGGGCGTCGTGTCGTAGCTCGTGAAGCCTCCGCCGACGTAGACGTCACTCGAACCGTCGGTCGCCAGGCCGATCGCGAAGACGGCATTGTCGAACCCGGACCCGACGGCGAACCCAACGTCGACCGCGCCATCGGCAGAGAGACGAATGATCCGCTTCGATCCCGTCCCGTCGTAGCTGGTGAAGTGCCCGCCGACATAGACGTCACCCGAACCGTCCAGCGCGGGGGCGATCGCTCGGACGTCTCCGTTGAACCCCACCACGACAGCGAAGCCTGCGTCACGCGTGCCGTCGGCAGTGATGCGGACGATCCCGGCCACGTCGGTCCCGTCGTAGCCGTTGAAGGCACCGCCGACGTAGACGGCGCCCGAACCGTCCGCCGCCGGGGCGATCGCGTCGACGAAGTCGTCGAAGCCGATCCCCACATCGAAGCCGGTGTCGACGGAGCCGTTCGCTTCCAAGCGGATGAGGAACTGCGAGCCGGTCCCGTCGTAGCTGGTGAAGCCCCCGCCGACATGGACGTCGCCCGAGGCGTCCGTCGCGGGAGCGATCGCGACGACGATTCCGGAGAACCCCGTTCCCACGTCGAAGCTGCTGTCGACCGATCCGTCGGCAGCGAGACGGATGATGAAACGCGACGGTGTGCCGTCGTAGCTGACGAAGACCCCGCCTGCGTACACGGCGCCGGAACCGTCCTTCGCGGGAGCGATCGCCAACACGCGGCCGTCGAACCCCGACCCGACATCGAAGCCGCTGTCGATCGAACCGTCGGAGTTCAAGCGCACGATGCGCCGCGAGGCCGTCCCGTCGTAGCTGATGAAATGTCCGCCGACGTACACGTCGCCCGAGCCATCGAGAGCTGGAGCGATCGCCGTGACGCGATCGTCGAAGCCGGCTCCGCTGATGAAGTCCGCGTCGATCGAACCGTCCGCTGCGAGGCGCACGATGCGGTTCGCGGCGTGGCCGTCGTAGCTCGTGAAACTCCCGCCGAAGTACACGGCGCCCGAGCCGTCCAGGGCCGGTGCGATCGCGAAGACGAGATCGTCGAACCCCGCTCCGACGTCGAAGGCCGGATCGATCAGCGGCGACGGGACACCACTGCTCGCGAAGGCGCCGTTCGTCTGCTTCGCGGCGCTCTCCCACAACAGCCGACCGCTGTTGAACGGACCGCCATCGTGTGTCAGCGCGCCGAGCACCGCAGGGTTCGTGATCGGAGCACTCGTGATCGACAGCGCGTTCTTCGGCCGCACGATCGCCCAGCCCGTGTCGAACTCCTGTTGACCGTCACACGTGATGTCGAGTTCAGCCGGATCGTCGCTCGTCGTCGCGAGTCCCTGTGCCGTGAAGTAGCCCGAGACGTCCGCGAGCGGCACGTGCGCCCAACACGCGAACGAGTACTGGCCGGAGAGTTGGAACTCGTCGTCGTTGTAGACGATGAAATCGACGTTCGTGAGGTACTCGGGGCCGGTCAGGCCGACGAGTGCGATGTGCCCGGAGAGCGCGCCGATGAAGCTGTCGACGTACAACTCGTCGGGGAGCGGCTCGTACTCGACGCCGTCGAAGTCGCGGCGACCGTCGTTCGGGCTCACGTCCGTGTTCGCGCGCTCGGGGCGCGGCGACGTGAACGGGATCGCATTCAGCGAGTACATGCCGCCGCCGATCGTGACGACCTGTTGTGAGCCGATCAGGTGATCGAACGACCACGGCGTGTCGACCAGGTCGGGATCACGAGCCGTGACCACGAGGTAGCCGCGCGCGCTGGTGGCTCCGTCGTGGCAGCTCGTGAGAACCGACAACGTGTCGGCAGGCGTGAGCGTCTCGATGCGGTCGGAGATCGCGCAGTTCGCGAAGAGGAAGGGCGTCGGCGACGCGCTCACATCGACGTACTCGAAGTGCACGTCGGTCGTGGCGTCGCCGGCGCGGTTCGTGTTCGTCACCGAAACGACGTCGAAGACCGTCGGACCCTGGAGCGCTGATTGCTGGAGCGGGAAGACGAGCAGGCTGCCAGGCTCACGACCGTCAGCGGATGCATTGCCGGCGACGGCCGAAGCCGCAGCGAGTGTGAGGAGCGAGAGTCGCGTGAGGAGCATGAGTGGAGCGTCGCGACGAGTGCCTGACCGGAGGCCGCATGCGATGCTACCACGCCCTCTCGGAGCGCTGTGGCTCTCTCACAGCCTCGTCATGCGCAGCACGAGGAACACCGGCACGCTCCCGACACCGCCCAGGACCATGTACTCGTCGGGGGCGAGGCGCGCGCCGGTCGAGAAGCTCTGCGAGCTGCCGTCCTTGCCGAACGTGCACTCGAACTCGATCCGTTCGAGGGTCAACGCTCCGGACTGCTCGTCGAAGTTGACGGGGCGCATCTCGAGGTCGATCGAACCGGTGTTGAATGCGAAGCGGTCGCTGAAGGACTTCGGTGCGAGCGCGTTGCCCTGCACGACGCCGAACGACATGCGGCGGAAGCCGACGACCGGGACGAGCGAGCCGAGGTCCTGAACGAGGTCCTTGGGCAGGTCCATGTCGAGGTCTGCGTCGCTGAGGCCTTCGGCCGCGAGCGTGCGGGCGTCGTAGCCGCGCAGGAGGAGGTACGTGAGGCGCACCTGCGGCGCAGGGCGGTCGATGCTCGCGAGCAGGGCCGCGATCTCCTCGATGCGCGCGGCGCTGTCGCGCACCATCACGAGCCCGGACTCGTCGAGGACCGTGATGGACGGCGCGTCGAATTCGCCGTTCGGTCCCACGGGGAAGGCGCGTTGTGAGTTCGCCATCATGAAGGGCCGGAGCGCTTCATCGACGACCTGGCGCCCGACGTGGCGCAGTTGGAACTGGCGCGTGACGAGCGGCGCACCGAACGGTTCTTGCGAGACGCGGAGTTCCGCCTGGAGTCGCGTGAGCAGCTCGAGAACTCCTGGCACCGATTCCTCCACACACGCGACCACGATCGAGGCCGATCCGACCGCCTGCAGCACCACGCCGTGCTCCTCGAGGCCAGGGATGGTCGCGGAGACCACCCAACCCTCGTTGAAGAGGCTGCTCGCGACTTGCTGGAGTTCGTACGCGGACACCCCGTCGGTGCGGAAGTACTCGACGTGGAAGCGCGGCTCGACGTATTCCTCGTCGGCCTCCTGCGGCGTGGTGATCGGCAGCGTTGCCGCGGGCGCGGCGGGTCGGCTCGCGACGAAGGCCGAGGTGATGGAGAGGAAGAGCGTCGTTCCGATGGCGAGGTGTGAGGTCGAGAGCATGGTGTGCGTGGCGCCGAGCGCCGGTTCAGGGCTGGGTGTTCGATGTGGGCGCGGCGGGTGTGGGCTCGACCCACATCAGGCGCACGGAGCCGCTGTGCAGAACGAGGCGGCCGCTGGCGTCGACCTCGGCGTGCGGTGCGTTGCCGGTGAGGTTGGGAGTGGCCTCGCTCGCGGTGTCGTTCGGTGCGCTCTCCGCCGCTGCGTTCGCCGCTTCGTCACCGACGTCGGCGATCGGCTCCGAAGTCGTCGGCTCGTCGCGCCGCATCAGCCCGAGCGCGACACCCGCGAGCAGCGCCGCGGCCGCCGCGAGTCCGACGAGCGCCGCCGCCGTGCTGCGTCGCCGAAGGCGCCACGGCAACTCCGCGCGCGGCGCTTCGAGCCGCACCCACGCGGCCCGCAACCGACGCACGGCCTCGTCGGCGCGCAGGTCGCGCGCCGCGCCGTGAACGGCGTCGCTGTCGTCGGGCGCGGGAGCGTCGAGCGCGCTCCACAGGGCGCGCATGCGCTCGATGTCGTCGCCGCCTTCGGACGCGTCGTGTTCGTCGTGCGGGTCACGCATCACGCGCCTCCCGCTCGACGTGCGGCGCGAGCAGCTCGCGCATCCGGCGCCGCGCGAGTGTGGTGAGCGAGCGCACCGTGCTCTCCTCCACGTCCATCGCGAGAGCGACCTGTTCGGTCGACAGCTGCTCGAGCTCGCGCAACACGAAGGCCTCGCGTTCGCGCGCGGGCAACTTCGCCAACAGCTCGGTGACGAGGTCCCGCAACTCGGTTTGCGAGAGCACCTCGCTCGGATCGGGCAGCGGCGTCTCGCGCCGCTCGACACGCGCCGCGTTCTCCGCTCGCTCGCGCGCCGCGCCGCGCCGCCAGCGATCGCGGCACAGGTTCACGACGACGCGCGCGCTCCAGGCCGCATACGGCACGTCGCGCGAGCGGCGCGGGAGTTCGTCGTGGAGCTTGAGCATGGCGTCCTGTGCGAGGTCGTCGGCGTCGGCGCGCGAGCCGACCAGGCCCAGACACCGACGCCACACGCGCGGATGTTCGAGGCGATACCACTGCTCGACGGCGCGCGGATCGCGTGCACACACGCCGAGCAGGAGCTCGTCGTCGCACACACTCGGCGCCTGGTCAGAGGAACGTCTCGACGTCATCGCACGGGAACAAGACGCGCGTGCCACGACGCGCGCTGAGAACATTGTGAAACTTCCGCGAGAACGTGACGCCGACGCGCGAGTTCGCCTTCACGAACACTTTGGCGGACCAGCGCGCTGTTGATCATCGACGCGCGAGGGCCGTGGCTAGCATCCGCCGCGATGTTCGCTCGCACACGACGCATCACGGTCTTCGTCGTCGCGGCGGTCGCCGGCGGACTCACGCTCCACGCGGAAGGCGTCAGCGGAGAGCGCGTTCACGGGGCGCCCGATCACGGGGCGCCCGATCACGAGGCCGCCGTGCGCTTCGCCCGCGACGTGCGGCCGATCCTCTCGGACCGCTGCTTCTCCTGCCACGGACCGGACGCGGCGGCGCGCGACGCCGACCTCGCGCTCGACCACTTCGAAGCCGCGACGGCGGACCGCGGCGGCTACCGCGTGGTCGCACCCGGTGACCCGGACGCGAGCGAGTTGATCGCGCGCGTCACGGCCCACGGCTCGAGCGACCTGATGCCGCCCGGACGCGCCGGCGAGCCGCTGCCGGAGCGCGAGGTCGCGACGCTGCGCCGCTGGATCGAACAGGGCGCGACGTACGAAGCCCACTGGAGTCACGTCGCACCGCGCTTGCCGGCTCTGCCGCTGTCCGAGCTGGAGACGGCCGCGCCGCACCTCCTCGAAGGCGCGCGCAACGAGGTCGATCTGTTCGTGCGTGCGCGGCTCGCGGGCGGGGAACTGGAGCCGCGCGACGAGGCGCCGCGCGCGACGCTCGTGCGCCGTCTGTGCCTCACGTTGTGGGGACTGCCGGCGCCGCTCGAACTCGTGGACCGGGCGCTCGCCGACACCCGCGACGACTGGTACGAACGCCTCGTCGACGAACTGCTGCATTCGCCGCGGCACGGCGAACACATGGCGCGTCAGTGGCTCGACGCCGCGCGTTACGGCGACACCCACGGCTTGCACCTCGACAACGAACGCGCGATCCACCCCTACCGCGACTGGGTCATCGACGCGTTCACGCAAAACCTCCCGTACGACGAGTTCGTGATCCACCAACTCGCGGGCGATCTGTTGCCCGATCCGACCCGAGCGCAACTCGTCGCGACCGGCTTCAACCGCTGCAACCCGACGACGGCCGAGGCCGGACTGATCGACGCGGAGTACCTCGCCAACTACGCGTGGGATCGCGTCGACACGACGAGCACCGTCTTCCTCGGACTGACCATGGCGTGTGCGAAGTGCCACGACCACAAGTTCGATCCGTTCACGCAGCAGGACTACTACGGCCTGTATTCGTTCTTCGACGACATGGAAGGCGCCGCGTCGGACGAGAACCGCGCGGATCCGGAGCCGGCCATCAGCGTCGCCACCGTCGAGCAGTCGGCGCGACTGCGTGAGTTGGACGTGCAACTGGCCGAGCTGGCCGCCGTGCTCGATGCGCCCGACGCAACGCTCGACGAAGCGCTCCGTGCGTGGGTCGACGAGGAACGCGAACGCGACGCCGGGGCCATCGAGGCTGTCGAGCCGCAACCCGACCTCGGCGACGGTGTACCGCCGTTCACGGGCAGCCTGCAGGAGCCCGTTTCGGAACTCGGACCGTGGGAGTCGACGGGCCCCGTGCTCGATCCGGACGGCGGTTATCCGCTCGACGTCGATTTCGGACCCGACCCCGGCGGTCTGGCCGACGAACTCGCGTGGCACGCGATCGACCTACCGATCGGCGAGACGTTCGCGTGGTCGAGCGACCACTCGGTGACCTACTTCCGCACGCGCATCACGCTCGACAGCTCGTCGAGGTTGCACTGGCGCTTCGCGTGCGACGACTCGATCCGTGTCTGGATCGACGAGACCGAGGTGCTGCGGCGGGACACCGACATCGGCTACGTCCCCGAACTCTTCGAAGTGCGGTGCGAGCTGCCGCCCGGTGAGCACGTGCTCCTCGTGCGCATCGTGAATCGACTGGGCGGCTTCCTTCTCCACGAGGGCGTGCAACTGCACTCGTGCCGGCCGCCCGAGTCGATCCTTGCGGCCATCCGCCGCGCGAGCAGCGCGCCCGACGAAACCGACGCGCAGGCGATTCGCGGGTTCTTCCGCCGGAACGTCTCGGACCGGTTCGCGGCGGAGTTCGCTGCGCACGATCGACTGTCGGCGGAGCGCGAGGCTCTCGTCGCCGCGCTGCCGCGCACGTTGATCTCGCGCGACCGCGCCGAGCCGGTGGTGACGCACGTCCTCGAGCGCGGCCTCTACGACCGACCGGGCGCCGTCGTCGAATCGAACGTGCCGGCCGTGTTCGGCTCGCTGCCGCCCGACGCGCCGAGGAACCGCTTGGCTCTGGCGCGCTGGATCGTCGCGCCGGAGAACCCGCTCGCCGCGCGCGTCGCGGTGAACCGTGTCTGGCAGCAGCACTTCGGCCGCGGCCTCGTCGCGACGCCCGAGGACTTCGGATTGCAGGGCGCGTGGCCTTCGCATCCGGAGCTGCTCGACTGGCTCGCCGTGCGCTTCGTCGAGGAGGGCTGGGACCTCGCGTGGCTGCACCACACGATCCTCGCGAGTGCGACGTGGCGCCAGAGTTCCGACGCGCCGGCCGAACACTGGCGCGCGGATCCTCACAACGTGCTGCTCGCGCGCGGGGCCCGCTTCCGCGTCGACGCCGAAGTCGTGCGCGACAGTGCGCTCTTCGCGGCGGGGCTGCTGTCCCCGAAGGTCGGCGGCGCCAGCGTGAAGCCCTACCAACCCGACGGCGTGTGGCGCGCGGTCGCGTACCCGAGTTCGAACACGGCCGACTACGTGCGCGGCACCGGCGACGACCTCCACCGGCGTTCGCTGTACACGTTCTGGAAGCGCACCGCGCCGCCGGCGAGTCTCGCGCTCTTGGACGCGCCGAGTCGCGAGTTCTGCGTGGTCGAGCGCGAGCGCACCAACACGCCGTTGCAGGCCCTCGTGCTGCTCAACGACGAGCAGTTCGTGGAAGCGGCGCGTGTGTTCGCCGCGCGAGCACTGCGCGAGGCGCCGAGCGACGACGTGTCGCGCGCCACGTTCCTCGTCCGCACATGCCTCGCACGTCAGCCGCGCGCCGAAGAAGTCGCGGTTCTCCTCGCGCTGCTCGACGACTGCCGACTGTCGCTGTGCGACGAGGACGACGCGCTGCTCGCCCACGTCGACGCGGTCCGCGACAGCGGCGGTCCCAACGACGGTGGAGTGTTCGCGCGCGCGAGCGAAGCCGCGGCACCGATCGACGACGCGGCGCGCGAACTCGCCGCCTGGACGTTCGTGGCGTCGACCGTGCTGAACCTCGACGAGTTCTTGAACCTCGACTGAATCAGCAGCGCCCCGTGAACGACCGCCACTCGCCGATCGCGGAGCGACTCGCTCACCTCACGCGCCGTTCGCTGCTCGCCGGCGGAGCGGCCTTCGCCGGGAGCGCGGCGCTCGCGCGGCTCGGGCTCGCGGCGCCGGTCGCTGCGCGGGGCGGAGCAGCGACCATGTCGCCGGCCATCTCCGGGCGCGCGAGCGACACGCCGCGCGGCCCGCACTTCGTTCCGAAAGCGAAGCGCATCGTCCACCTGTTCATGTCGGGCGCGCCGAGCCAGTTCGAGACGCTCGACTGCAAGCCGAACCTCGCTGCGCGTTTCGACGAGGACCTGCCCGCGTCGATCGTGCAAGGGCAGCGCTTCACGACGATGACGTCGGGGCAGGCGCGCTTCCCGGTCGCGCCGTCGAGGTTCGCGAGCGCCGAGTACGGCGATGCGACGAATGGCGCGGCGCGCGCGTGCATCAGCGAGCTGTTGCCCTGGACCGCGCGCATGACGAGCGACATCGTCATCGTGCGCTCGGTGTTCACCGAGTCGATCAACCACGACCCGGGCATCACGTTCGTGCTCACGGGTCACGAACAACCGGGGCGACCGAGTCTGGGCTCGTGGTTGTCGTACGGGCTCGGCTCGCCCAACTCCGATCTGCCGGCTTTCGTCGTCATGTTCGCGAGCTGGACCGGCCGCCAGGAGGACCAAGCACTCTTCTCGCGCCTGTGGGGCAGCGGCTTCCTGCCGTCGCGCCACCAAGGTGTCGCGCTGCGCAGCCAAGGCGATCCGGTCTTGTTCCTCCAGGATCCGGACGGCGTCGATCGGTCGCAGCGCCGGCGCATGCTCGACGCGCTCGCGGAGTTGAATGCGCAGGAGCACGCGCAGAGCGGCGACCCGCAGACGTTGGCGCGCATCGCGCAGTACGAGTTGGCCTTCAGGATGCAGCGTTCGGTGCCGGAACTCGTCGACGTGAGCGGCGAGCCCGAGTCGTCGCTCGCGCTCTACGGCCCCGAAGTGAAGACGCCCGGTACGTTCGCGGCGAGCTGTCTCCTCGCGCGCCGGCTCGTCGAACGCGGCGTACCCGTCGTGCAGATCTACCACCGCGGCTGGGACCAACACGGCAACCTGCCCAAGGACATCGCGAACCAGTGCCGCGACGTCGATCAGGCGAGCTACGGCCTCGTGCAGGACTTGAAGCAGCGCGGCCTGCTCGACGACACGTTGGTGGTCTGGGGCGGTGAGTTCGGTCGCACGACCTACTGCCAGGGCCCGCTCTCACGCGAGGACTACGGTCGCGACCACCACCCGCGCGCGTTCTCGATGTGGCTCGCCGGCGGCGGTGTGAAGGGCGGTCTCGTGCACGGCGAGACCGACGAGTACGGCTACAACATCACGCAGGGTGCGGTGCACGTGCACGACCTCAACGCGACGCTGTTGCATCAGTTGGGCTTCGACCACGAGAAGCTGACCCACCGCTTCCAGGGCCGCGACTTCCGCTTGACCGACGTGCACGGCAGGGTCGTGCGCGACCTGCTCGCGTGACGGGTACGGTGTCTGACACGCGATCCGTCACGAACACGTACGGTGCCGCACCAAAAGTTGCACACCCCGTGAGCCGCATCACGCGCGCTTCGCGCGC
>JBIKNC010000014.1:0-36715 GCA_044358925.1 Planctomycetota bacterium
AGCTTCGGCAGCGCGACGTCGCGCTGCCGAAGCTTGGCAGTTTTTGGTGCGGCACCGTACTGCCACCCGCCCGCGCGCTCGACGCGCTGAGGTTTTTTGCTACGGCACCGTATTCTCGGACGCGCTCACGGCACGAGGACCAGCCCGATCGGCTCCGTCACGAGGCTCGGCGGCCAGAACACCGGCGGCACGATCACGATCGCGGCGTGGTGCACCGTGAGGCCGACGAAACTCGAGGCGAGGCCCGCAGGCAGCTCGAAGCGCGCGGTCGCCGTGCCCGAGGAGTCGAGCACACCGACGTTCGCCAGCAGCGGCGCGACGCCGAACGCGAAGAGCGTGTGGTCGGTGTACGCGTCGAAGGTGAGCGGCACGTCGATGCCCTCGAACGCGGTCGGGCCCGTTCCGCTGACCGAGCCCGCGACGACGTACAGGCCGCCGGCGCGCTCCACGCCGCCGAACAGCACGAGGTCGATCGCGGTCGGCGCCGCGACCGAGACCGTCGGCGCACTCTGCATCAGCGTGGAAACGCGCGTCGCGTACACACGACCCGCCGTCGACGCGCCGCCGACCGTCGTGCCCCACGCGCCGCCGAGGAACTCGTCGTCGTCGATCACGGCGACGGCCGAACCGAAGCGGTCGAACGTGTCGGCCGAGCTCGGTGCCGCGTCGGCGAGCCACGTCCATGCACCGCTCACTTCGCGTCGGAACGCGCGCACCATGCCGGTGCCGCTCGAACCGAACGCGTTGCGGCGCGAACCGACGACGAGCAGATCGTCCGCGAGATCGACATCGAGTCCGAAGCCGAAGTACGGGCTGTTGGTCTTGCCGAACAGCACTTGGTTCTCGCTCCACACTCCGGCCGCGTCGCGCTCGAACACGTACACACGGCCCGGGTCGTTGTTCGCCTGGCCCGACAGCGCGGTGCCGATCACGGCCGTCGCACCGTCCGCGCCGATCGACTGACCGAAGCGTGCGTTCGGCTGTCCGACGCCGCCGCTGAGCTGCTGGACGTGGGACCACGCGCCGCTCGCGTCGCGCCGGAAGACGTGCACCGCACCCGCGCTGCTCGCCGCATCGTCGTCGAGCGGCGCTGCGACGAGGGCATCGTCACCGGCGAGCGCCACCGCGTGCCCGAGCGAGTCGCCGAACTGCGCCAGCGGATCCGCGAGCTTCGCGACCTCGAGCCATGTGCCGTCGGCCTGCCGTTCGAACACGAGCGCGGCGCCGGCGAGGACACCGGCGGCGCTGTCGCTCACCGCTCCGACAACAGCGCGATCGCCGTCGAGCGCGACGCTCCAACCCAGGTGCGCGAACACACCCGGAAGCGCAGCGACGAGTCGCGCGACTTCGAGCCACGTGCCGTCGTTCTGCCGCTCGAACACGTACGCCGCGCCCGCGTCCGGCGCGGCCGGCGCGTCCCAACCGTGCGCCCCGACGAGCGCGCGGTCACCGTCGATCGCGACCGCGAAACCGAACTCGTCGAGATGGCCGGCGTCGCTCGCCACGAGGAACGCGCGCTCCACCCACGCACCGCGCTCGCGTTCGACGACCGACGCGGCGCCGGTGCGAAGCGCGGGCGAGCCGTACCCGAGCGCACCGACCAGGGCGCGCGCACCGTCCGCATCGAGCGCCGAACCGAAGCGTGCTTCGCTCGTCGGCACGCTCGCATCGAACTGCGCAGCGGGACCGCCGACTTGAGCCAACGCGGGAACCTGCAGCAGCACGAGCGCCGCCGCGACTCGAGCGCACGCGGATCCGGGACGTCGACGAATGGACATGGTGGTTCCTGAGCGCGACCCACGCGCTCGTCGCGGGCGCCGAACGGAACCCGCACCTCGAAACTACCCCGCCGAAACCGCGTGTGTCGGCGCGCGACGCCGCTTGTGGCATTTGCGACTTCCCAGGCGCCTCGCTCAGCTCACGAGCCAGTCGCTGTGCCGCGCCGGCCCGGTCGGATCGTCGACGCGGCGGTAGCCGTGCGCGCCGAACGCGTCGCGCTGCGCCTGAACGAGGTTGGTCGAGAGGCGCGCGCTGCGCAGCGCGTCGAAGTACCCCAAACTCGACGCGAAGGCCGGCACCGGCACCCCGTGTTGCGCCGCGGCGCTGACGACGCGTCGCAGCGAGGTGTGGTTGCGTTCGAGCTGCTCGAACACCGCAGCGTCCTCGAACAGGTGTTCGAGCGTCGGCTGGGCCTCGAACGCGCGCTGCGCGAGACGCAGCAACTCCGCGCGCACGATGCAGCCGCCCTGCCAGATGGTCGCGATGCGTGCGAGCGGCAGATGCCACTGCCGCTCGGACGAGGCCGCGCGCATGAGGTCGAAACCCTGCGCGTGGCAACACAGGTGTGCCGCGATCAACGCGCCTTCGATCGCACGATCGTCGAGCTCGTATTCGTCGCCGATGCGCACGCGTCGCGCCGCGTGGGCGACCCGCTGACGCAACTCCATGCGACTCGACAACGCGCGTGCGTCGAGGCCCGCGGCCAACGTCGGCACCGGCACACCGACCTCGAGTGCCGCCGCCACCGTCCACCGTCCCGTGCCCTTCTGTTCGGCGCGGTCGAGCACACTCTCGACGAGCGGTCGCCCGTCCTCGTCGCGCTTCGCGAGGATCTTCGCCGTGATCTCGACGAGGAACGATTCGAGCGCTCCTTCGTTCCAACACGCGAACGTGCCGGCGATGGCGTCGGGCTCGGCGAGCGCGACGCGCTTCAGGAGTTCGTACGCCTCCGCGAGCAACTGCATCACGCCGTACTCGATGCCGTTGTGGACCATCTTCACGAAGTGACCCGCGCCGTCCGGCCCCATGTGCGCGACACACGGTCCGTCGACGGTGCGCGCGGCGAGTGTTTCGAGCACACCGCGGAACGCGTTCCAGCCCTCGACGCTCCCGCCCGGCATCAGACACGGGCCCTTGCGCGCGCCTTCCTCACCGCCCGACACGCCCGTGCCGACGAAGTGCAAGCCGCGCGCCGTCAGCGCAGCCGCGCGCCGACGCGTGTCCTCGAAATGCGAGTTCCCTCCGTCGGCGATCGCATCGCCCGGCGCGAGGTGCGGCGCGAGCGCTTCGACGACCTGATCGACTGCGTTGCCGGCCGTGACCATGACGAGCACTGCGCGCGGCCGCGGCAACTTCGCCGCGAGTTGCGCGAGGTCGCTGACGACCGTGATGCGATCGGCGAGTTCGCCGCGCGCGAACTTGGCGCGCAGTTCGTCGCTGCGCTCGTACGCGACGACGTGCAGGCCCTTCTCGGCGGCGTTGCGCGCGAGATTGCTGCCCATCACGCCCAAGCCCACGACTCCCAAACTGCTCGGCGCGTTCGTGTTCATCACTGAAAGGTCCGTTGAAGCCAATCGGCCGCGCGCGGCAACTGCGCCGCCGCCTCTTCGTCCACGAGCCAGGCGCGGTGCGCGGCGATCGCGACGGGCGTCGCGAGTGGATCGGCGCGGTGCTCGAACGCGCGTGCGATCGCTTCTGCCTTCGCGGCGCCGCTCGCGAGCACGAGTACCCGCCGCGCACAGTCGACGACGGGCGGCGTGATCGTCAGTCGGTGCGGCGGCGGCTTCGAACCGATGACGTGCACGACGCGCCTTCGATGCTCGTACAGCGCCGCACGATCGCCGGGGAAGAGCGACGCCGTGTGCCCGTCGGGCCCCAGGCCGAGCAACAACACGTCGATGTTCTGCGGGAGGAGCGCCGCGTACCTGCGGGCTGCACGCTCGCGATCGGGATCGGCGCCGTCCATGGCGTGCTCGCGCTCGAGCGGGACGCCCATCGGGTCGAGCAACGCCTCGCGCACCGCACGGTGATTGGAATCCGCGTGGTCGCGCGGCACGCAGCGTTCGTCGCCGTGGAAGAACTCGAGGCGCGTCGCATCGACGCGGTGGTTCGTGGCCCACGCGCGATAGAGCGCGAGCGGCGTCGTCCCGCCCGCCAGCACGATCGAACACACACCGCGCGAAGCGACGTCGGCGCACGCCCACTCGTCGACGAGTTCGGCGCCGCGCCGCGCGATTTCCTGCGCGTGCTGAACGACGACGACGTGCCGCGCTTCACCGTTCAGCGGAGAGTCGTTCATCGCACCGGCATTCATCGCAGCAACGACACCCAACGATGTCCGTTGCGGCGCAGCAGCGCATCGGCTTCGCTCGGACCTTCCGAGCCGAGCGCGTAGAACGGCGGCTCGACGCGCGGGCTCGCGCTCTCCCAGGCGCGCAGGATCGGATCGCACCAGCGCCACGACAGCTCGACCTCGTCGCGCCGCGCGAACAAGGTCGCGTCGCCGCGCCACGCGTCGAGGATCAAACGCTCGTACGCATCGGGCGCACGCACGTCGAACGAACGCGCGTAGTCGAAGTCCATTTGCACCGAACCGACCTTCAGCCCCTGGTTCGGCAGCTTCGTCGCGATGCGCATCGAGATCGACTCCTCGGGCTGGATGCGCAGCGTGAGGACGTTCGGCTCCATCATGTGGCAGACGCGTTCCTCGCCGAACAGGCTGTACGGCACCTGTTTGAAGTGGAACGAGATCTCCGTCGAGCGCCGCGCGAGGCCCTTGCCCGAACGCAGGTAGAACGGCACGCCCTGCCAACGCCAGTTGTCGATGTGCGCTTCGAGCGCGACGTACGTCGGCGTGCGCGAGTCGCTCGCGACACCCTTTGCATCGCGATAGCCGATGTACTGACCGGGCACGGCGCGCTGCGCCACCTGGTACTCCTCGATCGGCCGCAGCGACGCGAGCACCTGCGCCTTCATGTTGCGGATCTCGTCCGAGCGCATCGACGCGGGCGGCTCCATCGCACACAGAGCGAGCATCTGCAGCAGGTGGTTCTGCACGATGTCGCGCACGACGCCCGTCTCCTCGTAGAACTCGCCGCGCCCTTCGACGCCCAGCGACTCGGCCACCGTGATCTGCACGTGGTCGATGTGGTTGCGATTCCAGAGCGGCTCGAAGATCGCGTTGCCGAACCGGAACACGAGGATGTTCTGGACGGTCTCTTTCCCGAGGTAGTGGTCGATGCGATAGATCTGCCGCTCGTCGAGCATCGACAGCGACAGGTCGTTCAGCTCGCGCGCACTCGTGCCGTCGTGGCCGAACGGCTTCTCGATGATCACGCGCTGCCAGTTCGGATCTTCGCCGGCCTTGTGCGCCTGTTCGACGCGCTCCGACTGGCGGCGCAGCACGCCCGCGCCGTGCAGTTGGCGCAGGATGACCGGGAAGGCGCTCGACGGCGTCGCGAGGTACACGAGCCGATTGCCGAGCGTCCCGCAGCGCCGATCGAGCCCTTCGAGTCGCACCGACAGGGCGCGGTAGGCCTGTTCGTCGTCGACGCGGCCCGGCACGGCGCTGATGCGCGGAGCGAAGTCGGCCCAGACGCGCTCGTCGAACTCACCCGGCTTCAGGAACTCCGTGAGTGCGTCGCGCCACGTCGTGCGCAGGGCGTCATCCGAACCCGCGCTGCGCGACACGCCGACGAATTGGGCCGCGCTCGGCAGGTGGCCGCCGGCCGCGAGGCGGAACAGTGCCGGCACGATCTTGCGGCGCGCGAGGTCGCCGGTCGCGCCGAAGAGCACGAGCGCCGCCGGCGCGCGCGACGAGGTCGGTTGGGGCGGATTCACGGCCGACCAGTGTCGCGATGCGCGGCGCGCGAGTCAGCCGCCGCGTGGCGCGAGCGTCGCGCGCGGGAATCGCGTGACGCGTACGGTGTCAGACACCGGATCCGTCACGGCAGGGTCGAAGTGCGGAGTCGCCGCGGGCGGTGACGCGACTGCGCTTCGCGCAGTCGGGTCACCACCCGCGGCGACTCCGCACTTCGACCCTGCCGTGACGGATCCGGTGTCTGACACCGTACGCGTCACGCCGCCCGGCTCGCGCGCTTCTCGAACAGCTCGGCCAGCCGCAGTTTGTTCGCTGCGTTGTAGGCCGCGACCTTGTAGCACTCGGCAAGCGTCGGATAGTTGAAGACGGTCGAGAGGAAGTAGTCGAGGCCGCCGCCGAGCGCGAGCACCGCCTGGCCGACGTGGACCAGCTCCGTCGCGCCGGTGCCGATGCAGTGGATCGCGAGCAGGCGCTTGTCCGCGCGCGCGAAGATCATCTTGAAGAGGCCGGAGTCGTCCCCGAGGATCTGACCGCGCGCGATTTCGCGGTAGCGCGCGATGCCGGTCTCGTAAGGCACGCGGTCCTTGGTGAGCTGCTCTTCCGTCGGCCCGACCATCGAGATCTCGGGCATCGAATAGATGCCGATCGGATAGTGCGCCGGCATGGCGCACGCGCCGCCGTCGAACATGTGGCACGCGGCGAGGCGGCCCTGCTCACTCGACGTCGCGGCGAGAGCCGGGAAGCCGATCACGTCGCCCGCGGCATAGACGTTGGGCACCGACGTGCGGTAGTTCGAATCGACGTCGATGCGGCCGCGCGGGTCCGGCGTGATTCCGATGCGGTCGAGACCGAGCCCGTCGACCGCGCCCTGGCGGCCGGCCGAGAACAGTACGACGTCCGCGACGACGAACTTGCCCGACTCGAGGCGCACGACGCCCTTCTTCTGCGGCAGCTCGACGACCTCGATCGACTCGACGGCCTCACCGCCGCGGAACGTCACGTACGTGCGGCGCATCTGGTGCACCAGCTCGTCGATGATCTCGTGGTCGAGGAAGTCGAGCGGCTTCGTGCGTTTGTCGATGAGCGTAACCTGCACGCCGAGCTGCGCGAACATCGACGCGTACTCCACGCCGATCACGCCGCTGCCGACGACCGCCATCGTGCGCGGCAGCTTCTCCATGTGCGCGATGTCGTCCGACGTCAGGATCACCTGACCGTCGATCTGCACACCGACCGAGTCGGCCGGGCGCGTGCCGACGGCGACCATGACGTTGTCGGTCGTGATGCGCCGGGTGCCGCTCGTCGTCCAGACCTCGAGGGTGTGGGCGTCGATGAAACGCGCCGTGCCCTGCAGCAGACTCACGTCGTTGCGCGCGAGCTGATCGCGCACGACGTCGGACTCCTTGCGAACGACCGAGGACACGCTGGCGAGCAGCTCCGCCATGTCCGGCCGCGTGCGCGCCGCCGGGTCGTAGACCTTGGCGAGCTTCTCGAACGACTTGAAGCCCTTGACCGCCTCGCGGAACGTCTTCGACGGGATCGTGCCCGTCTCGGTGCACACGCCGCCGTACTGGAAGCGCCGCTCGACGACGCACGCGCGTTTGCCGAGTTTCGCCGCTTGAACGGCCGCGCGCTGGCCCGCGGGCCCGCTGCCGATGCACACGAGGTCGTAGTCGAACATGGTTGGTCGTGGACGTGACGGAGAGTCATCGGCTCGAGACCGCATGGCGCACGTGGAGACGGTCTGAAGTGCTTCCCGGCGACGAGACACCCAGGTGTCCCGAATGCCTCACCGGTCTCGCGGGCTCGCGATCTCTTCCTGGTCCCACCCATCTGACAGGGACTCGGTATCCTCGCCACGACCGGCGGCGCTGCCGCGCCATTCCACGTTCCGCCACAAGGTCGCGACGATGGCATTCAAGAGCGATGTCTCCGGACTCGGTGTTCGTGTCCTCTTCCCCACCTTCAGCCTCGAGAAGCAGTTCGACGACAGCGCGAATCTGAACCGGGAACTCGAGGCACTCATCCTCTCCGCCCGAGAACGGGACCCCGCCGGAATGCGCGCGAGCAACGTGGGTGGCTGGCATGGGCAGGCCGATTTCTTCGAGAACTCGAATCCAGCCTGTTCCGTGGTGAAGTCGCGAGCCGTCGAGTTGTGTGGCAGACTCGCGACGTTGTACGCGCCCAACGGTGGACCGCTGAACTACTCCATCGTCGGGTGGCCCGTGATCAATGGTCCCGGTAACTACCAGTTCGCACACGTCCACTCGAATCACCACTTCTCCGGCGTCTACTACGTGCGCTCGGGGAACCCATCCACGGAGCTCAATCCGCTCAATGGTGCGCTCGAGTTCATCGATCCACGCGGATCGGGCCCCGCGATGTTCAACAACCGCACGCTCTCGACACAAGGACCGCGAGAGCTCGTGCACCCGGTGGATGGACTCATGATCGTCTTCCCGTCGTGGTGCATCCACTGCGTCCACGTCTACGAGGGCGCTGCGTCGCGGATCGCCGTGGCGTTCAACGTCTGCGCACTGACACCTGAACAAGCGGCTCGGGGCGGGCATCTCTGAAGAACGCTCGCCGCGACCGCATCACCCAGTTTCGCGATGAACTACTGCGAGCTGCTCGTCCAGTTCCCAAAGGCGATCTCTTCCGTCGATTGCGATCGGATCACCCAACTTGGTCTCGCGCAGCCTGCCGACGACGTGAAGGTGGAGCGCCCCGAGAGTTCGGCATTCAAGATCGGGCGCCGTACCAAGCTGAGTTGGCTGCGCGACGATTGGATCTACGAGTTGGTCAATCCCTTCCTGCTCGAGGCGAATCGCCGGGCGCGCTGGAATTTCAAACTCTCGATCACGGAGCCGCTGCAGTTCACGTGCTACGAAACGGGTGGCGGATACGGCTGGCACAGCGACCAGGCCGTGCGGCCGTATGGCCCGAACGAACGGGGCAAAGGCTACTCTGGATTGGTACGAAAGATCTCCTTCACGCTCCAGCTCAGTGACCCGACGACGTACGCCGGTGGAGACTTCGAGATCGCGAACGGTGTGCCCGTCGGCGAGGGACGGATCCATACGGCGAGCGATGCACGCGATCGCGGAACGTTGATCTTCTTCCCTTCGTTCCGCTACCACCAAGTCACCGAAGTCACGAGCGGAATGCGCCACTCACTCGTGGGCTGGGTCTGCGGGCCTCAGTTCACGTGAGACGTCGCTCGCACCACGTGAAGGCGCTGTCGATCTCGAACACGATCACCTTGCGGCCGAAGGACTGAACACATGGCTACTCCCGACGACGGTCTTTCGACGGCGTTCGAATACACGGCCGGCTACTGCCGTGAACTCAACCCACTGGCTGTGGCACCGGCTTTCGTGAGCGCGCGGCTCGCGCCTCCGCGAATCGAGACGGCGTGCGAACTCGGCTGCGGCCACGGAGTGTCGATCAACGCCCATGCAGCGGCGTCGACCATCGAGTACCACGGGAACGACGCCAATCCGTCGCACATCGTGCACGCTGGCGAACTCGCCCGAGCAGCGGGCGCTGCGTGTCACCTCTACGACGAACCGTTCGACTCCTTCTGCCGACGCACCGATCTGCCCGACTTCGACTTCATCGGCCTGCACGGCATCTGGACCTGGGTCGCTCCAGAGAATCGCCGTACGATCGTCGATTTCGTGAAGCGCAAGCTCCGCCCTGGGGGCGTGCTCTACGTGAGTTACAACGCCGCGCCCGGTTGGGCGGACATTGCACCATTGCGACACGTGCTCGCTCAACACCTGGAGCGTCGCACTCGACCGGGAGACTCGACGACCCGGCGCGTCGAAGCGAGCCTCGAGTTCGCACGCAAGCTCGTCGCCCTTCCGTCGCGCTTCGCCAACGCGCATCCGAACACGCTCAAGAAGTTCGAAACCGCCCGCAAGAACCCACTCAATTACCTCGTTCACGAGTACTTCGTTAGTCCGTGGTCGAGCGCGCATTTCTCGGATGTCGCGGACGAGCTGCACTCGGCACACCTCACGTACGCCTGTTCGGCCAATCTCCTCGACCACGCACACTTCCTGAACCTCACGGACGAACAGCAGGCACTGCTGGCGGAGGTCGAGGATCCGGTCTTTCGCGAGACTCTGCGCGACTACCTCACCAACCAACAGTTTCGTCGCGACTATTGGGTCCGAGGCCCGCGGCAGCTCTCGGATGGAGCGCGTGCTCGGTTCGTCGAGGAGACGAGGGTCGTGCTCGCCAAACCACTCGTGGCGATCACACCCGACACTGCAGGTTGGCTCGGTGCGTTCACCATCGACACCACGATCTTCGAACCGCTGGTCGAAGTCCTCGCGGATGGGCGCACCCACTCCATCGGACAGATCTTGCGCTCGTTGGTCACGCGCCCATTTGCTCGCAGCGACGTGCTCCAGGCGGTCTTCCTGGCGCTCGGCGCCGGCACCCTGGCGCCGGCGAACGACGATGAGAAGGTCGCAGAAGTCCGTCCGCGTTGCGAGCGCCTCAACGAACATCTCCTCCAGCGTGCGGCCGTCCGCGATGGAATCGACCACCTCGTCTCTCCAGTCACGGGCGGCGCTGTCACGGTGACTTGGTTGACGCAACTCTTCCTGCGCGCCGTACGTTCGACGCCAGGCGCTGACGACGAGGCGCTCGTGCGCCACGTGGCACAGTCCCTGCGTGCGCTTGGATTGCGACTGCTCGTCGAGGGTCGGCCGGCGGCGAACGAAGACGAGAACATCGCAGTAGTTCGCCGAAACCTCCGCACGTTCCGAGAGGTGGACGAGCCGTTTCTCCGCACGATCGGAGTCGCGTGAGACGCGTTCGTGCAGGAGTCGCGGGTGCGTTCCCTCGAGCGGAAGTCTCGAGTCGCCAGCGCGTCGCCGCGGCCGCTGTCCGGCGGACCGACGGCGATCGGCCGGCTGCCACGGTGACGCGTCGCTCCGCGCTCGATGGATGCGCGCCGACGACCGGGGCCACGACCTCTCCGCGGCGCGGTGAGCACGACGAATCCGGATCGAGACGCACATGCGACCCACTTCCGGTGACGAACGAGGCGTCCGTCACGACACGTCAACTGCCATGTCGCACAAACTGAGCAGGCTCTTCGTTCTCTTCGTGTCCGGTGCCGTCGCACTGTGTCTCGAGTTCCTGTGTCCGAGGATCCTCGCCCCGGTGCATGGTTCCGGACACGTCGTGTGGTCGAGTGTCGTCGCCGTGGCGCTGACGGCCTTCGCCGTCGGATACTGGCGTGGCGGAGTGGCAGCGGACGTTCGTGATCCGCGTGTCGCTCTACCTGTGTGCCTGGGCGCTGCCGGTACATGGCTCGTCGTCGTCCACTTCCTGCGTGCTCCTCTGGTCCTGTGGATGGTCCCGTTGGGTGTTCCTGGCGCCCCGCTCGCTTCGGCGACTCTCGTGCTCTTCGTTCCCGTCGCACTCCTCGCTGCGGTCTATCCGCTCGTCGTCCGCTCCCTGACGGACGACCTCGCGATGGTTGGAAGGACGGTTGGAGTCGCGTCCGGAGTCTCCGCAATCGGGAGCATTGGAGGCGCCCTGGCGACCAGCTTCGTCTTGGTTCCTCGCCTGGGAGTCGGCAATGTGCTGCTCGGCTGCGCGGCGGCGACGTACGCGCTGGCGGCCCTCACGTTGCTCGGGAAACGGCCGCGCGCCGCAGTCTCATCGGGTGTGCTGGGAGCGCTCGCCGTCGGTGGAGCGTCGTTCGCGCGCGGCCCCTTGCCGGAGAACATCGTCCACTTCGAGAGTTCCATGTACTCCACGATCGTCGTCCGAGACGATGCGCCGACGTCGACTCGAACGCTCTATCTCGACAGCGTCGCGCACAGTTCGGTCGATTCGACGACCTTCGAGAGTCCTGGACACACGCTCCTCGCGCTCGAGCTTCCGATCTTCATGCGGCCGGAGGCCCGACGAGTACTCGTGATCGGACTCGGCGCCGGTGTCTTGCCGCGCATCTTCGAGGAGCGCTACGGCCTCGAAGTCGACTCCGTCGAGATCGACCCTGCACTTGCGCGGGTCGCTCGAGCGTTCTTCCGCTTCCCCGCCGACAGTCGCGTGATCGTCGACGACGGCCGCAATCACCTGCGGCGGCACGAGGAGTTCTATGACCTCATCGTGCTCGATGCTGCCTCGAGCGATTCGCATCCATTCCATCTGTACACCACGGAGGCCTTCGCGCTCTGCGCCAAGCGACTCGGTCGACGGGGGGTACTGGCGATCAACTTGATCGCGAGCGCAACCGATCCGATCGGTGTGGTGAGTGCCAACTCGATCTTGAGTACGTTGCGCACCCAATTCGCGCACGCGGTCATACTCCAAAGTGAACTCGGTTCGACCATCGGCGCGACCTGGCAGACTTTCGCCGTTTACGCCTCGGCCGAACCTCTCGATTTCGAGCGCGATCCCACGACAGGACGTCCCGAGATCGCACGTTATCACCAATTGACGCGCAACAGGGCCCGACTCGAACTGTTGAATGCTGTTCCTGGCGCACCGCTGCCGCTCGTACTCACGGACGACCACTCGCCACTCGATCTGTGGTCCGCCGAACTCCTTCTCGCCGAACGGGTCGGGCTGCTGCGCGATCTCGACGATGGTCGGAGGTCGGAACTCGAACGGATGCTCGCCCACGAGTGAGTCCAACACCGAGGAGCGACCGACCGTTGGTCGAGAGTTCTTCGCGACCGTACGGGCGACGCGGCTCGCTCCACTGAATCGACGGTCACTCCAGCCGTTCACGCGGTGCCGCGTGTGGTGAGCAGGACGCGTATGAGATCACGATGTGCCGAGCGTGGCCTCGGTGTCGACACCAAGACGCCGCGCCGGGTCGGAGCGCAACTCGGCCGCTTGGTGCCGGAAACCGCGGACGATGCGATGACGCATTCGTGGTGGTGGTGGCGCGCAGGGATCACTTCCGACGACGACGAAGCACCAGCCATCGCTCTCCAACCAGATGCGCATCCCTGTTGGCGCCCCGGCGGACAGAGGAACTCGCCGACCGACAGCAGCTGCCAGCATGTCGGTACAACGCCGCGCACCGAACGCATCCACGGATGGTCGCGGTGACTCCGCGTGAGACCGATCGAAGATGCGACCGAAATGCGTGTGCCGTCCACACATCTCGAGCACGAGAGTGCCCTCGAGATTCACCGCCCACCAGGTGTCGCCGACTCGAAACGGGAAGAGCGCGACGTCGGCGACCGCGAGTCGAACGTCTCTCCAGGCGCGCAACCAGCCGAGCGCTCCCCAGGTCCCGGCGACGATTGCGTGCACACCGACGGCAAGCCAGAAGCTCCCGGTCGCGATCAGCGAGCCGCCCAAGACGAGGCCGAAGCCGGCCATCCACGCAGCACCGGTCACGCCACCCGGTCGGCCCCCCCGAACGTGGGCGGCGGCGAAGAAGAGCGCAGAGGCCACGACTGCGCACGTCACGCCCGCGGTGGAGCTCGGTGCAAGTGCGAGCACAGCTCCGAGCAGCAGCCAACGATAGAGCAACTCCTCGAGGAGAGCGCCGAGGATCACGCGCGCTTGGAGCCGCGTGAGTTCGCCCGAGGCGAGTCGCCGTTCGAGTGGGTGCCGAACGGACTGCAGCTCGCGCCACGACGCGTGCAGCAACAACCGTTGCAATCCGATCACGACCACAGCCGCAGCGACGACGACGTAGCTGCCCGCGCCGAGGAGCACTGCGGGGCGAACGATGTCGAAGACCTTTCCTCCGAGGATGGCGCAGGACTGCACCAGCGCCGCGGAGAGCCACAGCGACTTGGCCATCGGCTCGTGCAGGAACCCCGAGAGGATGCGCGACACGACGGCGCCGCCGTGCTGGCGCAACAGGCACCACACGGCAGCAGCAGTGACGCGCCCCGAGACGAAGGAGGCGAGCACGACAGCTCCGGCGAACCACGCCGGAAGGGCTTCGAACTGTCGGCTGACCACCGCGAGCGTCGACGCGACGCCTCCTGACGAGGCGAGGTACACGAGTGCGCCGCGACGATCGAATGCCACAGGTCGAGCCGCGAGGAGCACCTCGAAGGCCGCGACCATCTCCGGCTGTCCGGGCACCCACCCGACACGGCGAGCCCGCTCCCCGTTCGCGAAGATCGGCTGGTCGTGCGCTCCCGCCACTTCTGGCTGAACGTGGTGCCTCCAGTCGCTGGCGGGTGACGAACTCAAACGGGCGCCACCTTCTTCATCGCCGCGATGTACGCCGCATGGGTCGGCAGCTCGCGGACCAGGCGTTCAGCAGTCAGCTTCTGCTGACGGAGGTACTGCGCCCAAGGCTCGAGGTCGAGGTGGTCGAGGAGCGCGGGATACGACTTCGGACCGACACCGAATGCACCGAGGAGGACGGCGTGTTGCCAGCGATCGAAGAAGCCGTCGGGCAGTTCGCCGCGACTCGCCGATCGACCGAACGACGATTGGCTCGCGACACCACTCGTGTACGCGGCGACGCGCGCGCTCAACGACTCGGAAGGCCGTACCGCTGTTCGTGCTGCACTCCAGAACGGCGTTTCGAGCGGACTGCTGTGAACGAAGTGTGCTGCCAGATGGTCGTGCACGACATCCGCGAGCGCCGCGACGGAGACGTTGTGCGCCTCCGCGAACTCTGCGGGACCATCTTTCGACGGTAGGTGAACGAACAAGCTGCCGATCTGGTGGGCGACCTCGAGCCAATACGAAGCCGCGGGGTCTCCGAACGCCGACGCACCGCGTCCGATGACGATGCGGTTCTCCGACCATGGCGACCGCTCTTCGCCTTGCACGGCTCGTCCATGGGTGTGTTCGACGTCGAGCAGCGAAATCCCGAGCGCCCGCCCGAGTTCTTCCAACGCGTCGTTGCGATCGACGTGGCGTGCCGAGAAGGAGTACTGGTGGACCATCGCACTCCCCAGAGGCACTGACTGCATCCACCCACTCGACAGGCGGCGCATCGTCGTCGTCGTCGGTACGGCGGACTGCTCGTCGCGATCGATGCGCACCGAGACGTACTCGTCGAGGAGCGCCGTGTCGCGCGCTCTCGCCGCCGACCCTCCAACCGCGCCGCGCATCGGTGAAGCGGGATCCTCGGAGCAGTCGACGTACAGGTCGGAGACGAGGCTCCTGCCGCTGTCCGTGGTCACGCTGGTGACGCGCCCCCGCTCGTCGAAGTGAGCGCGGGCGATCTTCTCGGTGAGGTGCACGGCGCCGAAGCTCGTGGCGCGCTCGCGCACGAGGTCCTCGAGGCGCGCAGGATCGAAGTGGAAGCCGTAGGGCGGCGCCTGCTCGTAGCGCTTGAGGCCCGGCTCGCGCTTCGGAGACAGGTCGCGTGCGAAGAAGACGCGCAAGGACTCGCGCGCCTCGACGAAAGGCAACGCATGGCCCTTGGCCCACGAGCGCCCCCAGACGTCGAGCGGAGTGAAACCGCGACCGAGCACCGGGACCGTCAGCGTCGGGAGGAATGTGATGCTCGCTTCTCCCGGATCGCCGAGCGGCACCACGGCGCTCCCTCCACGCGCCCCCCAGCCGACGTAGTTCGCGCCGCAACGGAACGTCGCATCGCACTCGAGCATGAAGTCGTCCTCGGAGATGCCGAGGAGCGCCAGCAACGGTGACAGTGCACCCGTCGAGCGATTGGCCCAAGCCGTGTCGGGTCGTCTGTGGCTGCCGATCAGTGTCACGGCAACTCGGCGACCGAACATCGCCAGAAGAGAAGCAGCTGTGAGCCAGCCGCAGACGCCATCTCCAACGATCGTGACGCTGTTGATCTTGCTCATGTGTTCACTCCGCTCGACGGACTCCCGTTGTTCACGTGCTTTCCTCGAACTTGGCTCTCTCGAGCACACCCAGTGCCGCCTCGACGAAAGGTGCGGACTCGTTGCGCTCCAACTGGAACGCGACGATGCTCCTCGCGAGAACTTCGACTCTCATCTGGAAGCTCGGCAGCCCGCCGTCGCTTCGTATGCAGAATGGGCGCTCACGGCCCGTGCGATCGCGAACGATTGCGTGGGGGTGCTCGTACGCATCGACGTCGCCGCGCAGGTACTCGCATGCGAGGCTGATGCGCTCGGAAGCTGCGTTCGCCGCGGCGTGTCCGCCCCAATGCAGGATCTCGTGGTTCCAAGCGAGCAGTGAGCCGCGCGCGGCGGGCAATGCCCGCGCACGATGCAGCAATGCGGCCGATGCAGCCTTCTGAAGGTCGTCGGTTCCGTAGTCGCGCATCAACTGTTCGCGCGGAATCGCACCGATCTCGAGGTCGCGAGGCACGACGCTCATGCAGCCGTTGTCGACCGTGGCATCCGTCAGCGGAATCCACAAAGTCAACGCGCGCGGCGCGCCATCGGGATCGGTGAAACCAGTGCGCCCGCACTCTCGGTGCGGTCGATAGCCGTGCTGACCGCGGCGTACGCACCACGCGTAGAAGTACGGCAGTTGCAGATACTGGTCCCCAAGCGTCGCGACCAGCATTCGGTGGACTCTCGGGTGTCGAAACAACCGCCAAGTGACGTCGAAGAGGAAGGCGAATGCCGGGAGCCACCCGCTGGCCACGAGCTTGCGTGTGACTTCGAGTGTCGCGTCGGTGGTGGCCTTCGGCAGGGCTGAAGACCAAGTGCAGTGACCCGTGCGCTTCAAGTCGTCGAGCCACGCGGACTGACTCGACTCGGGCGCCACCTCGTCGTTCGTCGACGGACCTTGTCCAGCGTCGCCGTCGAATGGTGCGACGTCGCCGAACTCCGACTCCGACGACAGGTCTTGCCAGAACTCGGGGTCAGCGAGTCGTGCGGCGATCTCGGCCGCGGTGCGAGGCGCCCGCGCCGTGCTGTCGACTCCGCTGGCCGTCAGCACGTCGTGGCCTCCTCGGTCGGGCTGTTCAACGAGCGAGGCGCGCCGTCGCTCACGCGCCGGCGACTGCGGGACCTCTTCAGGGAGCGCACGGGCAGTGCGAGGAACGCGCGCTCGTCACGAATGAGCAGCGTTTCCCTTTCGAGATGCGCCAGCGCCTCGTCGACCTCCTCGTTCGAGCGGTGCGAAAGAGCCGAGGCCAGGGCTCTTCGACCGGTTGGTGCATCGAGCGCCAGCAACACGTCCATCTCGACTCCGGTCAGGATCAACGTGCGCGGAGCGTGAGCCAATCGACCGTCGAAGACCTCGAGATAGTCGGAGCCGTGGAAGTACTCGAGCACCGGCTTCGGCTCCTGCGACCAACGCTTGCGCCAGACCTTCACGGCGAGCGCGAAGTCGGCCATGGAGACGGCCGAGGCCGTCAGTTCATCTGCGTACTCGAAGTCGTAGTAGAAGGCGAGCTTCTCGAGATCGACGCCTGACTTCGGGAAGAGCAACGAATAGCCCTTCGATGCCCACTTCCGCTTCACTCCGAGGCGCTGCGAATCGAAGTGGAACGGGCTGAAACGCTGCAGTCCGAAACGCCCGACCGAAAGCGGCGGATCGAGGTGGAAGACCGCGCGGATCCACCGGGTCTGCTGGTCGTAGTCCGCCCCCACTTCGCCTGGGAAGCCCCAAATGAAGTTCCAGCGCGGAAGGACTTCGTACTCACGACACAGCTTCAAGAGGTAGACGTTCTGCAGACCCGTCACGCCCTTGCGCATGATCTCGAGGACGTGGTCACTGAAACTCTCGATACCCGGTTGAATCCACTCCACACCGGCTCGCTTGAGGATCGCCACCTGCTCGCGCTTCAGATTGGCCTTCGTCTCGTAGAAGAACTCGAGGTCCAGATCCGCCTCGGCAAGCTGCGGGAAGAGGGTCTTGAAGTAACGATTGGGGACGATGTTGTCCGTCGCGAAGTACCTCCGAACGCGGTAGCGATTGGACAGCTCGCGCACCTCCGCGAGGACGACCTCGGCCGAGCGCTCGCGATACACCATGCCTTCGGCGTTCAGGCCACAAAAGGTGCAATGCTTCTTCTCGCCGTACCAGCAGCCGCGTGAGCTGATCAGAGGAAGCCCGTCGAAGCGCAACTTGTTCTTCTTGCGGGTGCGGTAGGGCGCCGCCTGTTCGAAGTACGGGGAGAAGTCCGGCGTCGCCAGGCACGACATGTCTCGCACCAATGCGACGCTTGTTGCGAGGTGCAGTGCTCCTCGTGCGTCTCGGTACGAGAGGTACTCCTCCGCGAGGGGCACGTCCTCTCCGAGCAACCAACGCATCACTCCGCAGACGGCCACCTCGGCCTCGCCCTTGTAGACCGCGTCGATCCAAGGCGCGATGCGCAGGATCTCGTCGCCCATCTCACCTTCCACCTGCACCCCCCCGAGCACGATCTTCGTGGTGGGGTTGCGCTCCTTGATCAACCGAGCGACCGCCAGAGCAGGCACGAGCTGATTGAGGGTGCAACTGAACGCAACGACGGGATGCCCCGACACCTGGTCGCAGACGTGTCGGCAGAACTTCGGGATGTACTCGTCACGCAATTTGACGATCTCCGGAACGATCTCCGGAGTACCGAACACGGACTCGAGGGCCTCCTTGGTGTCGTAGCCGTCTGCAGCCCGGTGATAGAAGAGCGGCGTCGTGTGCAGAATCTGCTCGTAGCCTTCACCGGGCTTGACCGTCGGCTCGCTGAGCTGCCCAGGAAAGGCCACTTCCGCGAACAGCCACTCGGCGAAGAAGCCGTGGACGTCGCCGGCGGCGATGGACTCGTACTGACTGAACGACATGCAGTCGGCGAGCCAAATGTTCGTGAAGTACGTGCGCGTGGAGAGACCGTCGCGCTCGAGCAAGGCCTTCAGAAGGCTCAATGCCGGATTCGGACGGGCTGTCGTGTCCCACGGAACGTCGACCAGGGCGATCTGCTTCGTCTTCTCGTTCACGTTGCCATCCTCGTTGCAGGGCTCAGTGCCGCACCAATCACTGCCGGGCCCAAGGTGCTCGGGCAGGTGTACTCACGTTTGTTCCTCGGGGACGCAGTCGATGCCACAGGCGACGACACGAGCGCGGCACGGGCGCTGTGGCGGCGAGCGCGCGCTTCGTCCGTGACCATCATGCTCCCCCCGCGAACCTGGGGGTCCGTCGTGCTACTCGACGACGAATACACACACCTCGCTGTTCGAGGCGTGCCACCAAGGACCGCGGGCGAAGGCGTCGGCACCGACAGTCGTTCGGCGCCGCGCGGCCTTCGAGCGGCGTCGCGCGAACTCGATCGTCGCTCAGTGAGTGAGCAGAAATGCTCACGAACGCGCTCCAACCGCGCCAGCGGTTGGGCCATGGGCATCTGAGAGAGCATGTTCGGCGCGAAGCGTCGATTCTCCCCCACTCTCTCAGTGCGTGAGCAGAGATGCTCACGAACGCGCTCCAACCGCGCCAGCGGTTGGGCCATGGGCATCTGAGAGAGCATGTTCGGCGCGAAGCGTCGATTCTCCCTCACTCTCTCAGTGCGTGAGCAGAGATGCTCACGAACGCGCTCCAACCGCGCCAGCGGTTGGGCCATGGGCATCTGAGAGAGCATGTTCGGCGCGAAGCGTCGATTCTCCCTCACTCTCTCAGCGCGTGAGCAGAGATGCTCACGAACGCACTCCAACCGCGCCAGCGGTTGGGCCATGGGCATCTCAGAGCGCATGTTCGGCGCGATGCGTCGATTTCCTTTCATGCTTTCAAAAGAACTGAACGCCATCTTTGACTCCTTCGAGCGCCATGCGATCGAACTTCTCGCCGTCGTCGAGTGAAGTATCGAGTTTCGCGAGCAGCGTCGCCTTCTCGTCGTCGTGAACGAACTTGCCGACGTTCGGACGCTTGCCGATCGACTTCGTGGTGTCCGGCACGGCCAAGTTGAGGACGCGGCGTCCATCGAAGAACACGAGTCCGATGGCGGCGAGGTCGCGAATGGCGGAAGCGACGAGCGTTTCGTCTCCGAAGCGCTGCACCAGGTCCTTGAGTCCGACGATGTCGTCGCACGCGAGGAAGATGTCCGCCTCGAGACCCGTGAGTTGGTGGTTCTTGATCGAGCGCGGCTCCCGCGAGTCGAGCACGTGAACGAACCCTGGACCGCGTTGGTACTTCAACTCGGGCGGTGCGCCGGGCTTCGAGGAACGGTTGCCCCAGTCGCGCGCTGCTCGCCGCAGCTTGAACTTCAGGTCGTCCGAGATCGTGTAGTCGTCCGTGTACTCGAACGAGAAGTAGAAGGCGATGCGATCCGGATCGATGCGATGGACCGGGAAGAGGTAGCGGTAGCTCGACAGCGCGTGCACGTTGCGCAGACCCAGCTTCTCGGACTCGAAGTGGAAAGGTGAGAAGCGCTGGACGCCGAACCACGAACAGCCGGCAGGCGGATGGAGGTGCCACAGATGCGGGAAGAGCGCGATTTGATCGAGATAGTCGCGCTCCGTCTCGCCAGGGAATCCACACAGGACGTTCCATTGGAGCTGGACGCCGTACTGAGTGCCGAGCTTCAAGAGGAGGATGTTCTGGATCGCTGACACTCCCTTGCGCATGATCCGCAAGACGTTGTCGCTCAGGCTCTCGATCCCCGGCTGCACGAGTGTCAGACCGGCTTGTGCATAGGTCTGGACGTCCTCGCGTTTCAGGTTCGCTTTCGTCTCGCAGAAGATCCGCAGATCCATCTCGCTGTCACGGATCATCGGCAGAAGAGTCTTCAAGTAGCCGTGCGGGATGATGTTGTCCATCCCGATGAACACGAGTCGCGAGTACTTCTGCGCCAGAACACGCAGTTCGTCGAAGACGATTTCGGCTTGCTTGTGGCGGTAGGCCATGCCCTCGCCGTTCAGCCCGCAGAACGTGCAGTGCTGGATCTCGCCCCACCAACATCCGCGCGAACTCACGAACGGAATGTGCCGGCACTTGATCTCGCGGTCGGTGTCCTTGCGTGACTCGAGCTCCGCGAAGTACTCGTCGTAGTCCGGGATCGGCAGGGTGTTGATGTCGTCGACGCGAGCACCGCCGGGCGCCAATTCGAGCTTTCCGTCCGCGGTGTGATACGACACGAAGGCCCGGGGCGGCTCGGGGATCTCTCCGACGAGGTAACGCACGGTCTCGACGACACCGGCTTCGGCTTCGCCCTTGTAGACGGCGTCGACCCATGGAGCGACGCGCAGGACCTCATCGCCCATTTCGCCCTCGACTTGGGCACCGCCCAGAAGGACCTTCGTGCCGGGACTCACGGCCTTGATGGCGCGCGCGGCGGCCAGCGCCGGGACGAGTTGATTGATCGTGCAACTGAATCCGACGACCGGTGTCCCGCGGCAGGCCTCGGCCACACGCTGACACAACCGCTCCGCGATCGAGTCGCGCAGTTGCTCGATGAACTCGAGCGATTCCTCCTTGAGTACGCTCGTGATCAGGTTCCTCTGGGACGACGGAAACTCGGCGATTTCGTCGCGCGTCGGTCGAGTGAAGTGGTCGGGGAACGCCGCACGAGAGAAGGTGAACTCGGGCAGCAGCGTCCAGGCGTGGTTGTCCGCGATGAGTTGGTACTTCGCCTGGCTGATTTCGTCCGCGAGCCAGAAGTGCGCGTTCAGCACGTCCACCGCGATGCCGGCATTCTTCAAGACGGCGGAGATCAATCCGTAGGCCGGTGATGGGCGCTGGAGTGCGTCCCAGGGCATACGGACCAATCGAACGACGGTGCTGTTGTTCGTGCTCATGATCGAGAAGAGCTGGACACGGGGACCAAGATCAACGCCCCCAAGTTGATGGCGGCGTGCAGACAACACGCCTCGCCGAGACCGCGCCTCTGGTACGTCCAGATCAGCACCAGTGCAGGGATCATGCGGGGCACGAGGGCGTGACCGAATTGGGCGAGGACGCCGTCTCCAGCGCGCTCGCTCATGTGCGTCAGTCCGACGACGACGAGGACCGCAAGCGTTGCGGCTGCGTCGCCAAGCCAACGACGACGAGAGTTCACTCGGCCGAAGCAGCGTTCGTAGAGGCGCCGGACGACTTCGAACACCGCAGCGCGCAGCGCAACCTCTTCTTGGACAGCCAACGCGAAGACCCCCACGAGGGTCGTGATCGTGGTGGCGGTGCTGGCGAACAGTGTCGGCGACAGCTCGGTGCTGACGTTTCCGCCCATGACGTACTGCAGGGTCGGAGTGACGAACCCGAGGCACGCGCCCAGGGCGACGCACCAGAGCACTCGCTCGAACAACCCTCGACGCGGACCGAGCCAGTGGCGGTCGGCGCCGCCGACTCGCTTGGCACCGAGTGTCGTGCTGATCGCCGTACCGACCAGCGCGGCCATGATCCAGAAGGGTCCGTAGTCGGCGATCAGTGCGTCGCGGCGGGCGGGACTGAAGCTGGGGTCGAAGGCCAGGCGCAACAACTCGCCGGACGGAAGGCTGAGTGCGCCGACACAGGCGACGATCGACAGTCGAACCGCCAAGGTGGTGAGCGTGCGCTTGCCTGCGTCGACAGCGTTCGACGGTCGCCCATCGCCGGACTCCACGCGGGCGCCTCGCGTCGTCTCGCTGTCGCTCGAGAACGGGCTGCGAACGGCCGCACGTTCGCCGTGCAGTCTCGGTTCGTCCGTTCGTGCTTCGAGCGCGTCGGTTTCCATGTGCGGTCACTCGGTCACGACGAACTGCAGTGGACCACTCGTGGTCGAGTCGATGGTGAAGCGGAAGGCGATGACGTCGGCTTCGCTGCGGGCAGAAGGAGGTGCGTACATGAGTTCGTACGTCCCTTCGGGCAACCGGCACTCGAGGACGCCATTCCCGTAACGCAGGGACGAAGGTACGAGGCTCCCACCGACGCGTTCGAACGCCGGCTCGGACGACGGATTCAAGGAGCGGCCCTCGTCGTCGAAGACCCCGACACGTCCAGCAGGCGAAGTCCCGGCGATCGTGACGATGTCGACGCGCACGTCGTACGTCTTCGGAAGCACGATCGCGATGTCTTCGTCGACCTCCGCCGCCGCCAGTTCGCGGAACGTGAGCGCGGGAAGATCGGGACGATTGCCACGGATGGCCAGCGTCGGAAGTCCCTGACGTGGAACGCCACGCAGTTGGAAGCGACCATCGGAATCCGTGACGGACACCGCAGAGAAGGCACTCGAGGGTCCGTAGGGGCTGTCGGCGACGAGTGTCGCGATGCACACGCGCGCATCGACGACCGGAGCTCCCTCCGAGTCCACGACGCGTCCGACGAGATCGCGGCCGCGCTCGAGAGCGATGGTGGTCTCGCGGTCGACGCGGACTTCGATACCGCGGAGGTCGAACGGCTCGTGATCGCGTGCGACGAAGCGCGCGAAGAGGTCGCGTTCGCGATCGAACGGGACGTCGAACCGCCCGAGGTCGTCGACGATCAATCGATTGGGACGGAAGCCACCATCGACGTCGCTGAAGAACGTGACTTCGAACGTCGTCACCGGTGCGCCGGTTTCGGCATCGACCACGACGCCGCGCAGCCGATCGAGGGGGACGACTCGGAACGTGAGGTCACTCGCTCCGGGCGCGACATTCTCGAAGTGGGTCGGCTCCGTCGTGTAGCCAACGCGCCCCATGTGGAGGATGTCGGGCGCGACCATGTAGGTCTGCGACTCGCCTGCGGGCACCTCGATCGCGAAACGGCCACCCTCGTCCGTGGTCCCGAAATGACGAGGAGTCGACGCACCGCCGGCGCTCGCCATGGCCACGAGTGGAATGCGCGGCTGAGCCTCGGACGAAGGTCCGACGACGCGTCCAGTGATCGCCGGCGCGCTGCGCCGCAGAGTCAGCGTCAGTCCCTCGGGGGCGAGGATCTCGGCCACGGCGCGCTCCTCGCGCAGCTCCATGTAGCCGGCAGCGATGGCGCGAACCGTGGCGCGCTCACCGACCGTGACCACGCCTTCGACGACGAACTCGCCATTCTCGCCGGTGACGGAGCGGCGCCAGGCATCGTCCCAGAGCTCTGGAACTTCGCCGATGACGACACCTCGACCGATCGAAGGTCCAGGCACGTGGAGACGGATCGGTCGAATACCGACACCAACGCCAGCGATGCCCCGGCCATCCGCATCGAGCACCCTCCCGCGCACGCTGGACCGCGGCAGGAGTTGGAGACCGATCGAGCGCTCTTCGCCTGGAGCGAGCGCGACGCCCTGCGGCGCTCCAAGCGCCAGTCGACCACCGGTGCCCGCCGCGACGACGAAGTGGATTCCGGCTGGCAGTCCGCGGAAGTCGAAGCGACCCTCTCCGTCCGTCTGATGATACGGCTCGCGGTAGTACGTCAGTGGGTCACCAGCGAAGTCACGCGGCGGCGCCAAGAACACGTGGACGCCTGGAGCCGGCTCGCCGCCTGCGTCGAGAACTCGCCCGAACAGCCGCGCGCCGGCTTCGAGTACGACATCGATGCGCTCGACGCCGGGCTCGACCGTCAGCGTCTGCGACCAAGGCCGATGGTTCGCGGAGTGCACTCGGAGAAGGACCTCTCCGAGCGGAACTCCGCTCAGGTGACCGGTACCCGTGGCGTCCGTCGTGGCGCTCAGCGTGCGTGCGTGTCGCGCCGTCGCGCCGAGCCGCTTCAGGTGCTCCTCACTCGCCGCGACGACTTCGACGGCGGCGTCAGCAACGGGGCTGGCGGCGCCGGTGTCTGCGCTGCCCGACACGTGGACCACGATCTCGGCGCCGGATCCAAGATCGACGGTCAACTCCGCGGTTCGTCCGCGCTCGACGAGCACGTCGTTCACGACGAGCACGGCATGTGGCAGCGCGAGGAAGGTGAGTTGGTAGGTGTCGCTCGGCAAGCCGACGACGCGGAAGTGGCCGGCCTCGTCGGTGGTGGTCGTTCCGCTCGACTTGGTCGGTGCGTTCGACGCGACCCACGACACCTTCGCTCCCGCGACCGCGACGCCGCTGCCTTCGAGACGGACGAGGCCCTCGACGCCGCCCGTCGTCGCACCATCGGTACCCTCCGCGCCCGAACGCGGTGAAGCGCTCACGTCGACACCCGGCGCCGTGAGGACCATGCGCTCGGGTGAGACTGCGCCGCTCAGTCGCGGCTCCGCCTCGTCCGTCGTCGTGACCGAGACGCGCGACGGTCGTTCGACGTCAGCCGGGTCTTCGCGTTCGTCCCTCGTGCGGAGAATGACCACGCACAGCCCGACGACGGCGAGCAACGCCAGCGCCGGTCCAAACCTCGCGACAGCTCGCTTCATAGCGCGCGTTCCTCTCCGCTCGTCGCTACCGACCACGCCGGGTCGTGGATCTGCGGACCGAAGAGTGCTTGGTACGTGGGATCGTCCGCGATGAGCTCGTCGTGCGTGCCGCACGCGACGATGCGCCCTTCGGCCAAGACGAGCACGCGCTGCATGCGCCGAACGCACGAGAGGCGGTGCGACACGGTCAAGAGCAGCAGCGGCTCGATGTGCGCGAGTTGCTCGAAGACGAGATCTTCGGAACGTCCGTCGAGGTTGGCGGTGGCCTCGTCCAAGATCCAGACATGGGACTCGTGGAGCAACTGTCGCGCGATGGCGACACGTTGACGTTCACCCGCCGAGAGCTGCAGCGCGCCCTCGGCGAGCAGGTCCGAAGGCAACCCCAACTTGCTCCAGAACTCGTCCGCACTCACCTTCTCGCGCGAGCGCTCGCGTTTCCGCAGGTCACGCTCCCGAACTTCGTTCAGGTCGAGTTGGCGCGCAACGGCCTCGATCTCGGCGTCTCGCGTCTCAGCGGGGTCTCGGTAAGCGAGGTTCTCCTCGAACGAACGGGAGAGGACGAAGTCCTGATGCAGAACGGCGGCGATTCGACTGCGGTACTCCTCTGCGGGCAGTTCCCGGAGGTCGACACCGTTCACGAGGATGCGTCCGGAGGTAGGGCGCGCGAATCCGCAGATCAGGCTGACGATCGTCGACTTGCCGGCACCACTTCCACCGACCAGCGCGGTGGGCTCGCCGACCCGCAACTCGAAACTCACTCCGCGCAGAACCGGCACGAGAGGGACGTCGGCTGCATCGTCGCGCAGCGGTCCGTTCACACCATCGTCGCGCACCTTGTACGAGAAGTGCACGTCTTCGAAGACGATGGACTCGATCCGCGCGAGTCGGTGTCCGTCGTCGAGCGAAGCGAACACGCTTCCATCGTCCGACGACGCGGGTGCGGCCCCACGCGCGGGCGCCGCCTCCGTCGGCAGCTCGAGGATCTCGACCAGTCGTTGTGCGGCTTCGATTCCGAGCGGGAACGAATCGCCTCGCCGCGCGACCGCCGTGACCGCCGAGGTGATGCCGCCGAGGCAGACCAGATAGGCTGCGAGGTCTTCCGCCGGAAGCACGTCGTTGCTGAACAGCGCATACCCGGCGGAAAGCACGGCGATCGGCAGAGCAGCGAGGCTCCAGCGCGAGACGAGACGCACGATGGTGCGTCGCCGCTCCATGGCGATGTTCAGCTTCATGAGGAACTGGCGGCGCGCATCGAGCCTCGCGATCTCCCGCGCTTCCGCACCGCTCAACTTGACCATCGGTATGGCGCGCAACACGTCGGCGATCGTGGTGCTCGATGCCAACCCGACTTCCTCGGACACGCGGCGCTCGGTCTTGCGCAGGCGATTGAGCCACAACTGCGGAAGCAGAGTGAGAGGCAAGGCGAGCAGTGCGACTGCGGTGAGTTGCCAACTCAAGTACACCACCAGTCCGAGATAGAACAACGCGACCAAGATCTGCTGGACGAACGGCAGCAAGCTGTAGGGCAGGAAGACCATGGCGCGCCCCACGTCGCGGTTCATGCGCGCCTGCCAGTAGGCGGGCGAACGCGAGAGCACGTCCTCGACGGGCGCCCTGACGAGCCGCGAGAAGAGTGCGTCTTGGAGGCGGCTACGCGTCCTCGTTCCGGCAACGGCGGCGGTGTAGTCCTGTACGACACCACACGCCTGCAGGATGAGCCCGACACCGATGCCGGGCAGCAGGTAGCGACTCGCCGTTCCACCGACGCCGTCGGCGCGTACCTCGGTGACGACGAACTGAGTGACGAACGGCACCGCAGTCGCAACCACGACGTACACGAGCGTGAGTGCGACGTGGTACGCAAGGACGGCGCGCCGATCGATCAGCAGCGGCGCTAGCTTGCGAAGCGCGACGAGTTGGACGCGCAGATCACCCATCGTGAACCCACCTCCGCCGCGCAGGGACGCGACGCAGTCGTGGCGTGTGGGATCGCAGCGGCACGGGCATGAGGGGGGTCGCTGTGTGCGCCTCGAATGGAACTGGTTCGACCGGAGACGTCGCGCGGCAAGCGGGTCGGCGTTCGCGCCGTACACGCCGCTCGCCGCGGCTCGCGACCTCGCCGGACGTCCACCGCCGGAGAGGTCGCCGAAATCGGTTGCGAGCGGTGCTTCTCAGGTCACCGCGCGCTCGGCCGACTCCGTCGAAGCGACGGACGTGGTCGTCGCCGACTGCCGACGGGCCTCCTTCGCAGCGATGTCGCGCAGCAGTCGCTGACAGAGCCGCTGGATGCGATCGTTCCCGACGTTCTCCGCGATGCGCTCCTCGAGGTAGCTCTTCACCTTCTCGTACGGCAGCTCGAGTCGGTCGTACTCGAGGATGCACTCCGGGGAGACACCGTAGGCGTCGTTGAAGAGATAGCCGGGGTTCGCTCGACAGGTCTTGCCGTAGAAGCAGTTGTCGAAGTACGCGCAGTCGTTGCAGAGTTTCAACTTCGGTTGGTAGTCCTCCCGAAGGAAGTCCCAGCCCGGAGCGTTCCAGATGTCGAGGATCGTTCGTTCGCGCACGTTGCCTTTGACGTAAGGCTTCGCCCCGACGTAGCGCGGGCAGCCATAGACGTCTCCGTTCGCCCCGAGTGCTGCCTGAGAGATGCCTGCCGTGCACACGTTGAATCCCGAGCTGCGCGTCGACATCAACGCCGAACGGAAACTCCCGAGCGGGTTCCCGTAGTTCTCCGACTCCTCGGAGGACGCGCCCGCCTTCTGGGAACCGTTGAGGCGGTCCTTCTCGCGCAAGCGCGCGCGTTTGTCGTCGTGCGTCGGCTCGTCCAGAGGGAACGTGTAGCTCGAGAACGAGATCGTCAGGCCGCGCTCCTTCCACTTCGCGACGACCGGCTCGAGTCGATTGCCGAAGTCGACGAGGAAGTCGCGTGTGAAGAAGAGCGTCGTCTCACCCTCCCCGGTGCCGATCATCTCGCCCGGGTGGAGCGAGATGTAGGTCACACCGAGAGGTGCCACCAGCTCGCACATCGCCTCGACGTCCTCGACGGTGGCGGAGCGTTCGTGCAGCACGCTCTCGACGTAGAAGTGCACGCCGCGCTCGTGCAGCATGCGCATGGTCCGCACGACACGCTCGAAGTTGCCCTTGCGGTTGCGCAGGTAGTCGTGCGACTCGGGTCGTCCGCCATCGAGCGAGATGTGGACGAGGAAGCGCGAGCCCATGCGCGCGCGAATGGTCCGTAGCCTTTCGACGCCTTCCTCGTTGAGGCGCGTGCCGTTGGTGAACAGCGTCACGGAGAAGCGCCGATTCGTCGTGGCGTCCTCGAGGATCTCCCAGAAGTCCGGCCGAATCATCGGCTCGCCGCCAGTGAGACGCACGTTCTCGAGTCCGTACTCGTCGAACGAGTCGAAGAGTCGGTGCAGCTCTTCGCGCGTCAAGTCGTCCTTGGTCGAGACGCTGGGATTCGACCCAACGCTGCAGTGCAAGCAGGCGAGGTTGCAGCGCTCGGTCAGGTTGATGGCGATCGTCGAAGGAAAGCTGAGGACCACCTTGTCGTGGCGCTGGATCGGCGGCGCGTGGAAGACGATGGCACCCGCCTTGCCTCCGCTCGTGCGAATGAGGTCGTGGCGTTCACCGCCATCGGTCAGCACGCCGAGCGACAGGATCGCGTTCATGTACTCGGGAAGCTCGCAGTTGATCAGGTCGGGCGACGTGAGCTCGCGTGGCAGATCGTTCGCGAAGTAGCGTTCGACGTCCTCGCGGCTGCGCGGCTCGCAGAAGTAGGCGACGAGCTTGAACTCGACCTCGCCGACGTAATGGACCCGATACCGCAGGTTGTCCTTGATGACATATGGATTCGACGCGAAGTTCGCCGACTCGTCGATCAGCGTCATCCGATCGATCAGGATCAAGTTCTTGAACCGGCAGGCGTCCCACAGGCTTTGGGCCTGGGTGTTCTCGACCGTCACTTGATTCATTGCGCCACCTCGGTTTGCGGGCCGTGTTCGGCCTTCGGATCACAGGGGTATGGACGTTGCGCTACGGGCACGGTTTCTTCTGGACCGCCAATGAACGCGGAGGCGCGTTCCTTGCAGTGTTCGCGGCGAGTGCCGCAGTGTTGGTTGTCGACGCAGCACGCGCTGGCGCGAGAGTCGACCGCTCCCAAGCCCCTGGCGGAGCCGGGGAGTGGCCGACTGCTCACGTCACCGGACGAATTGGGGGGTCACCACCAATTCGTGCCGCCGGCTTCGTCGACTTCATCGAGCGCCGCAGCGTCCTTCGGCGGACATGCGACTTGGTCCGTGCAGCTCGAGTTGTCGTTGCATTGCTGGTTGCCGTAGCACTTCGAGTTGTCCGTGCACTTCGTGTTGCCATCGCAACCGACGTTGCCCGAGCACTCGGTGTTATCGGCACCGCAATTGGTGTTGCCGGGGGGACCGGGCGGCGGAGGATCCTCCACCGCTTCGGTCACGCCGACCGTGACAGCAGCACTGACCGCCGTGGTCACGGCGGTGGCTGCCACGGACACACCTTTGACTGCCGCAACGATCTTGATGATGCCGCCGGGATCGAGGTCTCCGGGGTCGCCATCCTTCAAAGTGACGATGGCGCCCAAGAGGGGATCCAGGACGGCAATGTCGCAATCGCTGGCGTCTTCGACGAGATTCAGCATGATCGCCTCCTAAACCTCGGTGGCAAGGCACGTGTTCGATTCGATCGCGAGCCCGCACCGACGAGTCGAAGGCTAGTGGGGTGTTGAGAATCTCGCCAGGGCTGGAAACAGGGCGGCATGATTAAATTTTTCTTGGGGCCGCGTCGCGTCTGGCGCATCCATCCGACGCACGGCTCGCAGCGTGGCTGCCGTGTCTTCCACGAACGCGACGCGAGTCGATGGACAACGTGTCGTGTTCTTGCATCCATATGCGCGGCATCTTCATCGAACATCGCAGAGGGAGAGCGCGCCACCGGACACTGCGTGGGTCGCCCCGGCAATCGGTGCGCACTCGTGTAGCCGGACCGTGGGTGCCACTGGGCGCGGCGGCGCGATCGGCGCCGACGACCGCGCGCTCCGTCCACACGATGCGCTCTGGGCCGCACAGCGCCCGCTGGTCGCGCGTCGAGCACCTCCGCGTGCGACGCCTCCTCACTTGCGCGAGCGGGGGACCTCGGTCGCCGGTGCGTGGGCGTCACGCATCACCACCACGACGTCGTGACAGCATCGTCGCCGGACTCGAGGTCATCGTCCTTCGGCACGCACGTCACGTTGTCCTTGCAGGCGTAGTTGTCGGCGCACACGCTGTTGTCCTCACACACGTTGTTGTCTTTGCACTTCGTGTTGTTCTTGCACTGGACGTTGTTCTCGCACTCGGTGTTGTCCGATGGCGGGCAGCTCGTGTTGATCGGCGGCGGAGGATCGACGATGGCCGTCACCACTGTCGTGACGATGTTGATGCTGACCATGGGTGCCGAGGTGACGACGGGCACGACACCGCTGAGCGCTCGACCAGGCTCACCGGAGTCGAATCCGCCGGGCGAGCCGTCTTGAAGCGTCACGATGGCTCCGAAGAGGGGATCGAGTACGGCATTGGTCGTGCTGCGGAGGGCGCCAAGGAGTGTGGGCATGGGAATCTGCTCCGGTGTCGATTCGTGTGTCCGCGACGCTCGCCGAAGGTCGCGAACCGACCCCCGTACCGCCGTCGCGGCGGAACGTTGCTTCGTCGGACACTCGGAGCCTCCGGCAGCCGCATCGACGCGTTCATGAAGCCGACTGGGCAGCAGCACTCCGAGCGAACGACGCCTCGACTTGTACTGGACGATCTGCAGGCCGCAAGGGAGGCACCTTCGTCACGCCGTGCTCGGACGTGGGCGATGTGGCTCCGTGTCGGTGATCGTCGAGTCCCCTGTCGACGGGTTGCGTGCGGCGCAGAGCGTCTCGACTGCGTGACATCTGCCCATCAAACGTGAATCTACAGACCTTCTTCGGTGCGCACGGCGTCGTGGTTCAGCGTCGCGCGGGGCGTGGGGGTCGGTGCGTCGAAGGGCTGACCTCGACGAGCGCCACTGCGCCCGCGCCGCTGCTGGTCATTCGTGCGCGGACCTTCGTGTCGTACCGATCACCGGCCGCCGGCACGCGGCCAGGGCGCGCGCGATGTCCGCGTCGTCGGGGCAATTGGCGTCCAGCCGTTCGAGCGCGGGCACGAGACGCGGATCGGCGAGGAACTCGGCGGCTTCGACGGCCATCGTGGAACTCGTCGCGTCGAGTTCGCGCTCGATGAATGGGATCACTTCCGCAACGCCGCGTTTCGCCAATCCGGCAATGGCTTCGCAACGTGTGTCGTAGTGCTCGTCCGTCAGGCGCGCGGTCAGCGCGGACCGAATCACGGCGCTGTCGGCTTCGCCGGCACCGAGCCCGAACGTCGCCCAGTCACGGACGTCGTCGACGGGGTCGGTCATGAGTCGAGGGAGCGCTTCGAGAACCTCGTGCTCGACGCGGAAGCACAGTGCGCGCGCGACGGCGAGTCGCACACCGTCGTCGGCGTGTTGCGCACAGCTCGCGATCACGCGCGCGTCGAAGTTCCCGAACTTCAACGCTGCGTACAGAGCCGATTCGACGACCGCGGGATCGGTGTCGGCGCAGAGCGCTGAGAGGAGCGGCGTGCTCTCGTCTTGGTACGGGTGGTTGAGCCTGTGACCGAGGTCGTTCAGACAAGCAGCCGCGAGCTGACGGCACACCGGGTCGCTCGAGCGGCCGAGTTCGAGAGCCGCGTCGAGAGTTCGCGGTCCCCGCGATCGCGGAGGATCGTGAGCAGGTCGCCCAGTTCATCGGAGTCGCGCGTCTCGTCCGCGGGCGCGAGTCGCAGCGCCTCCGCCAGCAAGGCGGAGGTGCTCCAATCGACCCGCGGATCACGCGCCTTCTCGGACGTCACGGGCGCTGCACCACGTCGCCGGTCACGAGCCGCGCGACTTCCGCCGCGCACGCCGCCGGATCGCTGCTGTCGAGCTCCACATCACACGGGAACTTGCGCTCGGTGTGCGCATACAGCGGGTCGTAGTAGCGCTCCAAGAGCACTTCGACCAACTCCGCCTCGCGACCGCCGTTCAGCATGCGGCACAACTCGCCGTCCCAACTCGAGCCGAGGCGCTTCTCGATGAACGGCAGCTGCTGCAGGAGCTGCACGCGATTGCTGTCGTGCTCGAGGTAGTCGTCGATCAGCACCTTGACGCGCACCTCGGTCGACGCGACCAAGCGCACGCCGCGCGCGCCGCTCAACGACTCCCACAGCTTCTGTGGCAACACGATGTTGCCGACCTTGCGGCTCTCGCCCTCGTACACGACGTGGCGGAACGGGAAGCCGCGCTCGTGCCGCAACACGAGGCCCGTTTCGAACGCCTTCTGGCTGCGCGGCTGTTTGCCGACCATGCCGAGGATCGACGAGCGGTGGTCCGCGAGTTCCTCGAGGTCGAGCGTCAGCCCGGAGCGCAGCTTCTCCAGCTCGCGCAGCACGAGCGTCTTGCCCACGCCCGTCAAACCGCGCAGCACGGTCGCGCGCGGGAACGCGAGCGCCCCGACCTCCTCGTGCACGACCCCTCGATACGCCTTGTGTCCGCCGTCGAGCAACACGACCGGCCAACCCAACTCGCGCAACAACGTTGCGACGCTGCGCGAGCGCATCCCGCCGCGCCAGCAGTGCAGCAGCATCACGCCGGGCTCGAGCCGCTCCACCGGCACCGTTTCGAACGACCGCTCCAGACTCTCGACACTCGGCCCCGCGATCGCGCGCACGCGCGCCGCGAGGTCGACGTCGGGCACGCTGCGCCCGATCACCTCACCGACCGCCGCGACGAAATCCCTCACCTTCGCGACCGTCAGCGCGATGCCGCGCTCGAACGCCTCCTGCTGCCCGAGTTGCCGATAGAGCGTCCCGACGATCGCGCGCTCGTCGTCGTCGAACAGCGGCACGTTCACCGCGCCGGGCAGATGGTCCTCCTCGAACTCGCGCGGGCTGCGCAGGTCGACGATCGGTACACCGCTCGGCAGCGTCGCACACGTCGCGCGCCACGCCGGCAGCAGCGTGTGGCGCGCCGATGCGGCACGCGGACTTCGTTCGAGGGGCGCATCCATCGCGGCACGAGGGTAGCAGCCCGCGCCGCGCCGCTCGCGCGCCGCCCGCGCGCTTCATACCGGACACGCGCGCCTCAGCGCAGCGACCGCCAACGCGAGAGCGGCCACACGACCCGCGTCGCTCGCCCCACCACCTCACTCGCCGCGAGCGGCCCGAACCTGCGGCCATCGACCGAATCGAGCGTGTTGTCGCCGAGCACGAAGTACTCGTCCGGCCCGAGCACCAGCCGCTCCCCGCTCGCGTACTCACCGAACAGCGACCCCGTCTCGTAGTACAGGTCGCGCGCCACGCGGAGCCGCGCGAACGTCGCGCGCACACCGACGCCGCCCAGCGTCGCCTGGGGCGCGATGCTCTTGCGCACCGTGCCCGTGCCGCGCGCCTCCTCCTCCGGCGTGCGCGTCATGCCGCGGTACGGCCGATTCTTGTCGTAGAGCCAATCGAGCACCACCGCGCCGTCGATGCGCGCCTGCACACGATTGTCCATGTTGGACAATCGCACTTCGAACGCGCGCGCACCCGCGCCGGGCACCGTCGCCGTCGCCACGAGCGTCGGCGCGCCGCCGATCTCGAACGGCAGCCGGTGCAATTCGAGTTCGAGTCCGTCCGCGCGCTTCGCCACGCGCAGTTGGAACTGATCGCCTTCCTCGAGCACCTCGGCGAGCACGTGCCCGTCGCCCTCGAGTTGCTCGACCACGACCGCGAGACTCACGTCGTTCGCCTGCACCTGCGAGACGACCGACTCGCCGCTCGCGCGCAGATAGCCGGTGCCCACCAACTTGTGGAACCCGATCGTGCCGGCGCGCGAGCCGCTCACCACGTCGCTCGCATCGAGCCGCCATCTCTCGCCGTCGCGCACCCATGCGCGCGCCGAACCCAAGTGGAACCACTCCTCGACGCGCTGCACCCGATCGTCGAACACGGGCACGAGGACGGGCCAGCGCTCACTCGGCGCGAGCCGCTCGCCGTCCACCAAAACGTCGCCACCAACGATCTGCACCGTCTCGCCCGGCAACCCGACGACGCGCTTCACGATCGGCGCGCGGTCGCCGGCGCGCGTGAACACGGCCAGGTCGAAGCGCTCCAGCGCGCCGCGGCCGAAGCGCACGAACAGCCACTCGCCGAGCTGCCCGTCGATCGAGGGCTCCATCGAGGGTGTGCGCACCGCGAACACGTCGCCGATCCAGGTCGTGAACGCGAACACCAGGGCGCTGGCGCCCGCCGCGCCGAGCGCCAACGTGCGCAACCGCCGCACCCAGCGCGCCCGCCTCCGCGATCGGTCGTTGCCTTCCGAAGCGAGAACCTCCGGTGCGAACGGCCGGTCCGCGCTGCGCTCGCCGTCCCCCATCGCGGCGGAGCATAGCGGGCGCGCGCGGAGCCTCCTCGCGCGGCCTATCATGCGGAGGGACGGAGCCCGTGAGCGCCGCACCCGCCGCGCCGCTCCAACAGTCCGAGCTCGAGCCCTTCCGCCCGATGACGAACGTCGACCGCGAGACCCTGATCCACGACTGGAACTCGACGCAGATCGTGCCGCCCTTCGGCATCGAGTTCGACGACGAGACGCTGCGCGACGGTCTCCAATCGCCGTCCGCGCGCGACCCGGAACTCGACGACAAGCTCCGCCTCCTGCACCTGATGGACGCGATCGGCATCACCACCGCCGACGTCGGCTTGCCGGGAGCCGGCCCCCGCGCCCGCGAACACATCGACCGCCTCGTCGCCGAGACCGCGAAGCTCAATCTCTTCCCCAACGTCGCCTGCCGCACCGTCATCAGCGACATCGCGCCGACCGTCGACATGGCGCAGCGCACCGGCGTCGCGCCGACCGTCTACACCTTCATCGGCTCGAGCCCGATCCGCATGTACGCGGAGGACTGGACGATCGAGCGCCTCGTCGAGCTCACCCGCGAAGCCGTCACCTTCGGCGTCCAGAACGGCCTCGAAGTCTCGATGGTGACCGAGGACACCACGCGCGCCAATCCCGAGCACCTGCGCGCGATCTACGGCACCGCCATTCAAGCCGGCGCGAGCCGCATCACCCTCTGCGACACGTGCGGCCATGCGACGCCGTCCGGCGTGCGCGCGTTGTTGCGCTTCGTGCGCTCCGAGATCATCGCCAAAGAGAATCCCGCCGTCATGATCGACTGGCACGGCCACCGCGACCGCGGCCTCGGCCTGATCAACACGATCGTCGCGATGGAAGAAGGCGCCCAGCGCCTGCACGGCACCGCGATGGGCCTCGGCGAGCGCGCCGGCAACACCGAGATGGACCTCTTGCTGGTCAACCTCAAGCTCGCCGGCCTGATCGACAACGACCTCACGCGCCTGTCCGAGTACTGCAAGCTCGCCCACGACGCCTGCGGCGTCCCCTTCCCCGCCAACTACCCGATCTTCGGCTCCGACGCCTTCGAGACCGGCACCGGCGTGCACGCCGCCGCCGTCATCAAAGCCTTCAAGAAGAACGACACCTGGCTCGCGAACCGCGTCTATTCGGGTGTGCCGGCGGACATCGTCGGCCTCGCGCAGTCGATCAAGGTCGGCCCGATGAGCGGCAAGTCCAACGTCGCGTGGGTCCTCGAGAAGCACCACGTCGTCGCGACCGACGAGTGTGTGGCGAAGGTGCTGGCGCAGGCCAAGCTGTCGACGAAGCTGTTGACGGACGAGGAAGTCGTCAAAGCGGCGAAGAGCTGAGCGGCGCGCCCGATCGGGAAGCATCGACTCGGCTGGCGCAGAACTCGCGTGCGATGCGTCCCCACCGCAGCGGTGGGGTTCGATGTCTAGCATTTCGCAATGCTCGCCTTCGAAAGCGCCACCCTCCCCATCGCATGGTTCGTCGGCGGACTGTGTGTGTCGTTCGCGATCGGCGCGTTCGTACTGCGAGCCGTGGCGACGCGCGTCGAAACGCGCGCGCTCGCCTTCATCGATGCGTTCGGTTACGTGGCGGGGTCGACGATCCTCGGCCTTCTTCTTTCGCTGGGGCTCGTCTTGGTCGTGGTCTGGCTCGACGCGCCGATGCCCGATTGGTTGGGCCATCTGATTTCCGAGCTCGTGATCGCCGCGCTCCTGTACGCGTTCGTTCGCCGGCTCGGGCGCTTCGCGCCGCGCGCGGCGCTGATCGCGACGGGCGCAGCGGTGCTCGCGATGTATGCACTCGGGCTGCTCTTCGGCGGCTGAGCGCCACCCCGCACCCGCCGTGATCGGCTCGGCGCTTCGTGGTAGGACTCCGGTCGCATGAGCACCGAACAGATCGGCCGTCCTCGCCGTGCCTGGCGGCGTGTTCACGTTGCCGGTGATCGCGTGGTGGTGGCCGTGGTTGCGATGGCGGACAGAAGCCTCGCCCGATGAAGTTCGCCATCCTCGGCAACTCGGGTTCGGGCAAGTCGACGCTCGCGGCGCGGCTCGCGCAGGAGCACGGCCTCGCGCACCTCGACCTCGACACGGTCGCGTGGGAGTCGGGCCAGGTGGCGGTGGCGCGCGATCAGGAAGCGGCGCGGGGCGACGTGCGGCGCTTCTGCAGCGAGAACGCGGCGTGGGTCGTCGAAGGCTGCTATGCGAGCCTCGTGGAGACCGCGCTCGCGTTCGGGCCAGAGCTCGTGTGGCTCGACCTCGACGTCGACACCTGTGTCGCGAACTGTCGCGCGCGCCCGTTCGAGCCGCACAAGTTCGCGTCGCGCGAGGAGCAAGACCGCCACCTCGAGTTCCTGATCGCGTGGGTGCGCGGCTACGGCGAGCGCGACGGCGAACTGGGTCGGCGCGAGCACGTGCGCCTGTTCGATGCGTACCAGGGAACGAAGCGCGTGCTGCAGTACGGTGTCGTACCAAAAACTGCACACCTTCCGAGGAGCAGCGGGCCGGGCGGCGCCGGGCGCGAGAGGGCGGGGGGGGGGGCGGGGGCGG
>JBIKNC010000140.1:0-11383 GCA_044358925.1 Planctomycetota bacterium
GAGGTTTTTTGCTACGGCACCGTATTCTCAGCCGCGAATCACTCGAACGCCTCGCGCAACGAACCGACCAAACGGCGGCGCTCCACCAGGCGGCTCGGGAAGCGCTCGGAGTCGGGATCGACCAGCAGCTCGTGCTTCGCGATGCGGCCGCCGTCGAAGCCGACCCACAGGACGCCGTCGAGCCCGTCGTTCGCACTCAGCCAGCCTTCGAGACGCTCGCGGCCCAACTCGTCGCCGACCGAACTCATCAGCGCGGCGCCGCGCAGGTCCGCGACGAGCGTCTCCTCGTCCACGCCCTCGAGGTCGAACTCCGCCGACTCGTCGACGACGCGCCAGTCGAATTGGTTCGTGAGCACTTCCGCGAGGCGATCGAGGCGCGTGCGTTCCGCGTCGTCGAGCAGCTCGCGCGGCACTTCAGGCAACAGGTAGACGATCGGACGTTCGCTGTCGTCGGCGAGGCTGGCGAAGTGACGCGCGGGCTCGTTCGCGCTCGACGCCGCAGCGACCGCAACGGATCCGTCGCGCGTCGACTGGTAGGCCTCCGGCATCGGCGCGTCAAAGTACTGGCCGTGCGGCATCAACAGCGCCGCACCACCGAAGAAGAGGATGCCGATGAACAGCACGCCCACGCCGACGAACGCGCGCAGGCCGCCGCCGCTGGAACGCTCCAGGCGTTGCTCGTGTTTGACGCGCCGCGCGGCTTCCTTCTCCTCGATGTGGCGCCGACGCTTGGCCTCGGCGGCCATGCGACTCTTCTCGTGCGGCAGCGGCGGCGGCAGTCCGCGGCGCGGCATCCCGTTCGGAACGTCGGGCAGCGGCTGCATGTCGGCGAGCGCTCCGCCCATCGACGGCAACTCGGCCGGTCGCAGCGCGAACGGGTCCTTCGCCGCCGCGAGCTTCGCGAGATCGGCGTGCATCTGCGCCGCGCTGTCGTAGCGCTGACGCGGTTCGGCCATCGAGCGCCGCACGATCCACGAGAGCGCCTCCGGGCAGCGCTTCGTGATGCGCGACAGGTTGCCGTGCGCCGGGAACGAGTCCTCGATCATCGAGTACACGACCGCGCCTGCGCTGTAGAGGTCGAACTTGACGCCGTCGACCTCGTGCACCTTCACGCCGCGCATCGCCTGGCGCACGAGTTCCGGATCGCGGTAGTACTCGGTGCCGTGCGTCGTCAGCGTCATCGCCGACGCGAGCGGCGTGACCAGGCCCAGGTCGATCAGCTCGAGCTGGTCGCCGTTCACGACGATGTTGCTCGGCTTGATGTCCTTGTGCCACACACCGGCGTCGTGGAAGCGACCGAGGATGCCGAGCAATCGGTTCGCGTAACCGACGACCGCGCCGAGCGCCGCGTTCGACAGACCGGCCGCCGGACTCGCTTCGTGCAGGCGCCGCGTGACGACACCCAGGTCGTCGCCGGGCACGTACGGCATGACGTAGTAGAAGCGGTCGCCCTCGGAGCGGTGCTCGAACACGAGGCCCATGCGCCGCGCCGCTTCGAGTGCGCGGTTCTCGCGCATCATCTGCGGCAGGCTCGAGCCGGACGACAGGCCGAAGGCCTTGATCACGACGTCGTCGGGCAACGTCACGCCTTGCGCCGCGAGTTGCTCCTTGTGCTCGGCCGACGGGTGCGCGAGGAAGAGCTGCGCTCCCGACCCGCCCTGCGGCAGCGTGCGTTCGATCGTGTAACCCGGGAAGTCGAGGGCCGAGCCGTCGCCGCGCGGCGCGCGCGTCACGACCTCGACCAGCCGCGCTTCGAAGCCTTCGAGCAGCGAGCCGAGACCGATCAACCGCAGCGGCCAGCCGATCGCCGCGCGATAGAGCGACATGCCGCTGTTGCGCAGCTCGTCTTTCGCGGCGCGGACGTAGTGCGTCGACGCGCTCCAACGCCCGAGCGCGACGTTCATCAGCGCCATGGGCAGCAGCAGGATCGCCGTCGCGAGCGCACCCGTCGCCCGCACCGCCTCGGCGATCACTCCGCCGATGCACGCGAAGATGTGCCCGAACAAGCGCCCGGTCGTGCGGAAGGCCCAGCCCACACCCTTGAAGATCGCGCCGATCAGCCAGTAGAGGACGACCGCGGCGACGAAGGCGCCCGCGACGAGCGCGATCACTCCGATCGGCGTCACGTGGTAGTCGGACGCCTGGAGGGCGAGGGGCGTGAGTTGGTCCATGGCGGCGACGGCTCCGGTCGAGAGCACTCGGGAGGGCCGGTGATCCGGCGCGCCCTCATCGCTTCGAGTCGAGCTCCGAACGGAACTGCGCGTAGCGGTGGTAGACCTCCGCCACGGCCTCGTCGAAGAGGGCGTCGGAAGCCTTGTTGGGATTGGGGTCGAGCCCCTTTCGGTTCGCCTCCTGCAACTCTTCGTCGGTGAAGCTGAAACGCGCCATCACCGCGCCCAAACTCGTGCGCAACTGGTCGCGCACCTTGCCCAGGCGGCGGCTCACGGCCGGCTCGGACAGGCCCAGGGACACGGCCACGTCCTTGCCCTGCCGGCTCTCGAGCACACGCATCCGGTAGACCTCGAAGTCGACGAGTTCGCTCTCGCGTTCGACCGCGCGCAGCGCCGCCTCGACCTTCGCGCCGATGATCAGGCCCTCGTAACGATCGTCCGGCGCGAGTTCGCCGCCCGCCTGGTCGAAGGCCGTCTCGAGGTCCTGCGGCTTCTTGCCGGAGCCGCGCTTCTGCGCCATGCGCCGATCGAACTCGTCGGTCAGCGTGTACTTGGCGATCGCGAGCAACCAGGTCGAGAAACGCACGCCGCGCGACGGGTCGTGGCTGTCGATCGCGGTCGCGAGGGCGGCCATCGTCTCCTGCGAGAGGTCCTTGACCGTCTCGGCGCCGATGCGCCCGCGGCCCCAGCGCGCGAACTGTGCCCGCAACACGGGCCCGAAGATCTCCCACAGCTCGTACCAGGCCTGCGGGTCGCGCGCGCGCAAGCGCTGGATGAAACCGGTCGTGACGTCCTGAACCATGGGCGGGCGTGGGCGGGTGGAGCGACGCGCGGGGGCGCGGAGCGCGGCCGGCCGAGGCCGTCGAGGGTACCTCGGCCCGAAGTGACCGGGCTCACGGGAGTGGTGCGGAGAGTGGCGGCGCGAATTCCACGCTCGCTGCGAAAACGCGGGAGGCCTGCTCCCAACAACCCACTCGAACGGCAGCGCTCGCTGCGCCAGGCCGTGAGAACACGGGTCGCGCCAGGTGCGCGGCCCCCAGCCAGGACCCGACACCATGATCATCAAGACGGCCTTTCGAACCCTCGTCATCGGCGGCCTCGCCCTCGGCGTCCTCGCTGGCGGCTCGCTGCTCGTCGCCGGCCCCGAGCGCACCGCTGCGCTCTTCAACCAGGGCAAGACCTTCGTCAACCACAAGATCGACGCCGCCGTCGACGACACGACGGCGATGCGCGAGAACCTGCGCCGCCTCGAGCGCGAGTACCCGAAGCGCATCAGTCAGGTGAGCGGCGACCTCGCCGAGCTGCGCCAGCAGATGTCGCAACTCGACCGCGAACGCCGCATCAGCGAGCGCGTCGTGGCGCTCACGGGCGACGAAGTCGCACGCCTCGAAACGACGATCGGCGAGTACGACGCGCAGATCGGCCTGCAGACGGCCTCGTACGGCTCGAACGCGATCGTCGTCCAACGTGAGGCGATCCTCCGTGAGACACAGCGCGTCCGCCAGACGCAGTTCGTCTACCAGCAACGCGCCGAGCAAGCCGTGACCGATCTCGGTTACCTCACCAAGCAAGCGCAACGCCTCGAGGAGGCGCTCACGCAACTCGAGAACGAACGCACGCAGTTCCAGACGCAGCTCATGCAGATCGAGCGGCAGATCGACGCGATCGACCGCAACGACCGCATGATCGAGATGATGGAGAAGCGCCAGCGCACGCTCGACGAGGTCTCGCGCTACGACGCCAGCAGCATGGACCAGGTCACCTCGAAGCTGTCCGAGATCCGCAGCCGCCAGGAAGCGGAACTCGAGATGCTGACGACCGCGCAGGACACCGAAGACTACGAGAGCATGGCACGCTTCGAACTCGATCGCGAAGCGCACAGCGCTGCGGCGAGTCACACGACACCGGGGTTCGAGGTCGAGTCGAGCCTCCGCCTCGCGCCGGTCATGCGCTGACGAGCCTGCGGTCGAAGAGACCGACAGTCGACGAGTGATGGCCTTCGAAGGCCGGGCCCCAGCAGCGGGCCGTGGGATGCGGGGAGCGCCGGGGGGCGCTCCCCGCGCTCGTTTCTCGGCACCCGCGCGCGCGGCGCGCTCAGCGTGCGAGACGCGCGAGATACGACCTTCGCGAGCGGAAGTCGCAGCGTCACAATCGGAATCAGACGGCGCTCGCCGCGCGTCTCGCGCCACGAACGCCCACACCGCCATGCTGATCTCGATCGCACTCGCCGGACTGTTCTTCGCCCAGGAGCCCGCCGCACCCGCGCCGCTCGCGCCCGTCCACCTGCCGCCGAGCGGCTGTGTCGCCTACGCGCAGTGGCGCGATCCGGCGCGCACGGTCGGCACGTTCGCAGAGCACGAGGTGCTGACGCCGCTGCTCGCGCAGCTCGTCACGACGATGCGCGCCGAGAATCCGGACGTCGAGAAGCTCGTGACGTTCCTCGGCACGCACTTCGAGGACAGTGCGAGCGCGGAACTCGCACGCCTCGCCGGTGATGGACTCGCGCTGTGGGTCACGATCGAACAGGAACAGCAGCCCGGTGTGACGTTCGCACTCGTCTCGAACGACGCGGCCACCGGTGAGATGCGGCGCGCGGCTCTGTTCGGTGCGGTCGAGGCGTTCGTCGAAGCGCCGGGAGCTCTCGCGACGCCGACCGAGACGTTCGCAACCGGCGACCTGTGGGTCCTCGACGAGAGCCTGTTCGTGTTCGCGACGCCGACGAACCTGTACGTCTCGACGGCGCGCCGACCGCTCGAACCGTTCATCGAACCCAAGCGCACGGCGCGCGGCCGTCGCGCCCTCGAGCGCCTGGTCGCGGCACACACGGCGCGCGCGGCGGACCAGGACATGTGGGTGTGGCTCGACATGGGCGCGCTCACGACGGTTGCCACGATGAGCGGCGCGGCGGCGGATTCGGGCGAGCCGCTCTCGAACGTCGTGAAGCTGATCGAACTCGCGCGCGACCCGCAGGCGCAGAGCCTGCTGGGCCCTGGTGTGTGCAACCTCGCCGACGGCGCGAGTTGGTCGCTCGGCATCGCCGCGCACGGACTCGACGTCGACGTCACGCTGGCGTCGGACGAACTGGCATCGCAGCCGCCGACGCTGCCGCGGACGAGCGCGCCGGCACCGCTCGCGACCGGCGGACACAACGTCGCACACGCCGTGTTGCACCGCGACTTCGCGACGCTGCTGCGCGAGCGCGAATCGCTCTTCGCGGCACAGGACCTCGGCGACGTCGCGCAGCAGATCGCACAGATCGAACTGCTGCTGGGCGGTCTGTCGCTGGAGGAAGACGTCCTGCCGCACCTGTCGCCGTGGATGGAGGTCACGAGTCGCACGCTGACGTTCGCGAACTCTCCGCGGCCGGAAATGCAACTTCCCGCAGCGGCGCTGATCGTGCGCGTCGAGGACGCACCGAATCTCGGCCAGCAACTCGACGCTGCGTTCCAGAGCATCGTCGCCATCGGCAACATCGAGCGCACGCAGAGCGGGCAGCCCGGGATGATCATGCAGCTCGGGCGCGACGGCGATCAGACGTGGACGACCGCGAAGTACTTCGCGCCGGGCGAGGGCGAGCCGATCGACGCGAAGTTCAACCTCATGCCCGCAGCGGCGCTCGTGGGCGATCACTGGGTGATCGCGACGCACGAAGAGCTGTTGATCGACCTGTTCGACGAACTGCGCGCGGGTGCGGCGCCGACCACTGGGACGTCGGCGGGCGCGCGCGTCGAGCGGCTCGCGATCGACGGGCCGCTGCTCGCGGAACTCGGTCGTCCGCAGCTCGACGCCCTCGCTCTCGCGAACGCGCTCAACGAAGGCAAGACGCGCGAACAGGCGCGTGAAGACATGGAAGGCCTCGTGTGGTTGCTCGAGCGCACGCGCGCCGTGGGGACGCTGACTTACGAGGAGAACGCGATCGCGGTGCGCCTCGCGCTGTCGTTCGAGGACGTCGGAGGTCCGCGGTGAAGCGGCGCGTACTCGATCTCGCCGCCGCACGGCACGTCCTGCGCCGCCTGTGTTTCGGTGCGGCGGTCGGTGAGGCGGAAGCTCTCGTCGGTCGGGACGCACGCGAGGTCGTGCACGAACTCGTCGAGAGCGCGACGTCGGCGCCGACGAGTGACGAGATCCGGTTGCTGCTGCCCGCGAACGACATCGGCCTCGTTCAGGGTTGGTGGATCGACGCGATGATCGGTGCGCCGGCGCAGCGACTGCGCGAGCGCTTCACGCTCACCTGGCACGACCACTTCGCGACGTCGCACGCGAAGGTGCAGGACGTGCACCTCGCGTTCGATCAGAACCAGTGCCTGCGCGAACGCGGCCTCGGCGACTTCCGCGAACTGCTGCACGCGCTCGTGGTCGATCCCGCCATGCTGGTGTGGCTCGACGGCGTCGAGAACAAGAAGGGTCACCCGAACGAGAACCTCGCGCGCGAGTTGATGGAGTTGTTCGCGCTCGGCATCGGCAACTACGACGAACGCGACGTCGAGGAAGCGGCGCGCGGGCTCTCGGGTTGGTCGGTGCGCGAGCGACGCGCGCGCTTCTCGCAGAGCCGCTTCGACGACGGCGAGAAGCAGGTTCTCGGCGTGCGCGGACGGCTCGGCACGCGCGAGGTGACGGACGCGGTGCTCGCGAGCGCCGCAGCGCCGCGTTGGATCGCGCGCCGCTTGTGGAACACGTTGCACGCGAGCGCGCCCACGGCGAGCGAACTCGACGGTGCGGCCGCGCGGTTGGTGGCGTGTGAGTGGAACGTGGGCCGCTTCGTGGTCGAACTCGCGAGCGACGAGCGTTTCCTCTGTGCCGCGGAACACGCGACGCGCCTTTCGAGCCCGGTCGAGTTCGTCGTGCGCGCAGAGCTCGAAGTCGGCGCGCGCCTCGCACCGGTCGACGCCGCCCGACGCGCCGCGCAGATGGGCCAAGCGCTGTTCCTGCCGCCGTCCGTGAAGGGCTGGGACGGCGGACGCGCGTGGTTCACGTCGACGGCCTGGATCGCGCGCCAACGCTTCGCAGCGGCGCTCGCGGAAACCACACGCGGCGTCGACTTCGGCGAACTGTTCGAACGCACGCTCGCGCCGCGCGCGCCGAGCTGGCGACGCGAGATCGAAGATCTCGCACGTGAAGACGCGCGCGCTGCTCTCGCCGCACTCGTCGCGAGTCCGGAGTACCAACTGCAATGAAGCCCACACACGACGTCGTGCGACTCACGCGCCGCGGATTCGTCCTCGGCGGGATCTCGGTCGCCGCACTCACGGCCGGCGGCCCGCTCTTCGGGCAACCGCGGCGACTCGAACGGGGCGAGCGCATCCTCGTGGTCGTTCAGCTTTCGGGCGGCAACGACGGCCTCGCGACCGTGCTGCCGCTCGAGCAGGACGCGTGGTTCCGCGCGCGGCCGACGCTGAGTCGCGTCGCGAGCGGCGCGCACACACTCGCGGACGCGCCCGGGCTCGCGCTGCATCCGGCGCTCCCACAGCTCGCGCGCATGCTCGAGGGCGGCGAAGCGACGTGTGTGCACTCGGTCGGGTATCCGCAGCCGGATCGCTCGCACTTCCGCAGCCTCGAGATCTGGCACACGGCCACCACGGAACAGCGCGACGGCGCGGCGCGGCCGGCCGGTTGGCTGGCGCGACTCGCGGAGGAGGTGCACACCCACGGCGGTTCGTCGCCCGCGGCACTGCACGTCGGACGCGGCGCGTTGCCGGCGGCACTCGTCGGCGATGCGGGCCCCGCACCTTCGATCGGCGAACTCGAGCAACTGCGCGTGCCGGGCGGTGCGCGCCGCGAGCGCACGCTCGACGCGCTCTATGCGGATGGCAACGCGGGCGACACGAGCGAAGCTGCCTTCCTGCGGCGCTCCGCTCGCGAGGCCGTGGCACTCGCACGGCGGCTCGAAGACGGAGCCGCGGGTCCGACGACGGTCGCGTGGCCCGGCGACGACTTCGCGCAGTCGCTCGCGCTCGTCGCGCGCCTCGTGCGCTCCGGCCTCGGCGCGCGTGTGTACCAGGTCGAGCTCGACGGCTTCGACACGCACCGCGGCCAGGCGGTGCTGCACCAGAACCTCATGGCGCGACTCGACGGCGCACTCGCTGCGTTCCAGGCCGAACTCGCGGCGGCCGGTCGCGCGGACGACGTCGTCACGCTGGTGTTCAGCGAGTTCGGCCGGCGCGTGGCCGAGAACGCGTCGCAGGGCACCGACCACGGCGCGGCGGGACCGGTGTTCCTCGTCGGTCCGCGCACGCGCGGCGGCTTCGTGGGTGAAGTGCCCGACCTCGCACAGCTCGTCGACGGCGACCTCCCCCACCGCGTCGACTTCCGGTCGATCTACACGGCGCTCGAGCGCGACTGGCTCGGCCTCTCGCCGTCGTCGGCGCTCGCGGCGGCGGACGTCCTGCGCTGACCCGCAGGCGCGAACTCTCGCGGTTCCGTGTGTGGCACCGGGCGCGGCACCGCGCGGGCAGCGCCGCGCCGCTCACACGGGCGCAGCGCCTACTCTCGCCGCGTGGTCGCGATCGAAGGTTGGCGGGCGGAAGGTTGTGGCAACGCCTATCTGTTCGTCGACGCCGAACGCGTGAGCGCGTCGGCGGTTCGCGCCGTTCGCGAGCGCGCGGGCGACGAGCTGCCGAGTTGGCTCGCACGGCTCGGCGGCGAGCGCCTCGACGGGCTCATCCTCCTGGAGCGCGACCCCGAGGCGCTGTGGCGCCTGTCGATCTGGAACGCGGACGGTTCGCGCGGCGAGGTGTGCGGAAACGGCCTGCGCGCGGCGGCTCTGCTCGCGCGGCAACGGCACGGCGTCGCACGCGGGACGTTCGCGACCGCCGGCGGGCGGCACGAATTCGAGATCGAGCGCGACGGCGCCGATGCGCGCGTCCGTGTGACGCTGCCGACGGCGAGCGGCGAACCCAGTCGCATTCCACTCGACGTCACACGTGCGCTGTCGGTCGAGGGGCGCCTCGACGTTCCGCGGCGCGTGCGGCTCGCGCTCGGCGCGCGCTCGGTCGTCGGTCACGCGCTGTCGGTCGGCAACCCACACTTCGTGATCGCGCTCGACGCGGCGCTTTCGGGGCCGCTCGTCGACGGTCCCGCGCTCGAACGCCATGCGGCCTTCCCGGCGCGCGTCAACGCGAGTTGGATCTGGCCGCTCGCTCCGGATCGCATCGGTCAACGCACGTTCGAGCGCGGCTCGGGTGAGACCGCCGCGTGCGGCTCGGCCGCGTGTGCGGGCGCCGTCGTCGCACACCGACTCGGCTTGAGCGGCCCGCGTGTCGCGATCGTTCAACCCGGCGGCGAACTGACGGTCGAGATCGGTCGCGACGACCTCGCCTTGATCGGCCCCGCGAGTGTCGGCGCGATCGCGGTCATCGACGTCTGATCCGCGCGCGGCTCAGAGAGCGAGCAGGCATGCTCGCGAACGGGCTCCAACCGCGCCAGCGGTTGGGCCAGAGGCATCTGAGAGAGCATGTCCGGCGCGAAGCGTCGACTGCTTCTCACTCTCTCAGCGAGCGAGCAGGCATGCTCGCGAACGTGCTCCAACCGCGCCAGCGGTTGGGCCAGACGCATCTGAGAGAGCATGTCCGGCGCGAAGCGTCGACTTTCGCTCACTCTCTCAGCGAGCGAGCAGGCATGCTCGCGAACGTGCTCCAACCGCGCCAGCGGTTGGGCCAGACGCACGTGAGAGAGCACGTCCGGCGCGCAGCGTCGATTTCCTCTCACTCTCTCAGAGCCCGCGCGACCAGTCCGGCCGCAGGGCACTGCGATCGCGACGCGCGATGACGGCGTCGAGCGCCGCCACGAGCGCGGCCTGGTCCTTCTTCAGAGTGCCGCCGAGTGCGAGGAAGTTGCTCGCATGGTTCGAGCGGAACACGACGCCGTCGACGTCGAGCGCGGCGAGGAAGGTGCGCAGTTCGACGGCCAGCTCGAACGGATCCAGATCGTCGACCCGACCCGCGCGCGCCTCTTCGAACAGCGGCGTGCCCTCGACCGGTGTCATGACGAGGGTCGAGACGAAGCGCGGCGCGATCGCGTTCACGACGGCGGCCGATGCGAGTGCGTGGGCCGCGGAAAGCGCGCGCCCGCCCGCGCCGAGCAGGATCATCGTCGACAGCTTCACACCGGCGGCGTGCGCCTTCTGCGCGACGCGCACCAGGCCCGCCGCATCGATGCCCTTGTCGAGGCGCGCGAGCACCTCGTCGTGACCACTCTCGATGCCGAGGTAGTACTGCGTCAGGCCGGCGGCGCGCAGGTCGCTCATCTCTTCGACGCTGCGGATCTCGAGCGCCTGAGGCGACGCGTAGCAACTGATGCGGCGCAGCCGCGGGAAGGCGCCGCGCAGTGCTTCACACACGGCTTTCAAGAAGCTCGGCTTGGCGACGAGCGCATCACCGTCCGCGAGGAAGACCTTCGCGACGTCGCCGCCGAACTGCTGGCGCGCAAATGCGATTTCCTTCTCGAGTTCGGCGAACGGCCGCACGCGGAAGCGCTTGTCGCGATACATCGCGCAGAACGTGCACCGGTTGTACGAGCAGCCGATCGTCGCCTGCAGGATCAGGGAGTCGGCCTCCGACGGCGGGCGGTAGAGCGTGCCCTCGTAGCGAATCATCACCCGCATCGGACTCGACGGTACGGACCGCGCGCAAGGGCCGACCGTGCGCAAGGGCCGACCGTGCGCAAGGGTCCTGCCGCTCCGTCGCGCCCTGGAAACGTGCCGGCGCGTGGCGCAAACCGTCGCGGTCGTTAACCTCGTCGGCCCTCGAACGGCGCCGATCGCGACGCTCCGAACTCGAACCCCGCTCCTCCCATGACCACCGCCCCGCTCACCGAAGCCGTCTACGCCCAACTGCGCCAGATCTTCGACCCCGAGATCCCCGTCAACATCGTCGACCTGGGCCTCATCTACGACGTGAAGGTCGATGGTGAGCAGTGCGTCGTGACGATGACGCTGACGTCGCAGAGCTGCCCGGAAGCGAAGACGATCCCCGACATGGTGCGGCGCCGCGCGAACACCGTGAACGGCGTGAAGGAGACCAAGGTCGACATCGTGTGGGAGCCCGCCTGGGGCCCGCAGCGCATCTCGCCCGAGGGCCGCAAGATCCTCGGCCTCGAGGACGAAGAGCAAGGTTGACGGGTACGGTGTCAGACACGGATCCGCCACGGCGCCATCGAAGTGCGGAATCGACGTCCACCATCGAAGAGCGGCGTCTCGCGCGCTGTGCGCGCGAGAC
>JBIKNC010000141.1:0-11373 GCA_044358925.1 Planctomycetota bacterium
CTGTGCGCGCGAGACGCCGCTCTTCGATGGTGGACGTCGATTCCGCACTTCGATGGCGCCGTGGCGGATCCGTGTCTGACACCGTACCCGTCAACCCTCGCGCTACTGGATGACCTTCATCGGTCCGTCGTCCGGCGGCGGCGCGTTCGGGTTCGTCTTCAGCTCGGTCTTCCAGGCCTTCATGCGCGACTTCGCGGCCTGCGCCTCCGCCTCGGGGATGTCGCCTTTGCGTTGGTACATCATCGAGAGGCTGGTGTGCACGAAGTGGTCGCTCGGGTCCAGCTCGACGATGCGGTTCGCGGTCGCGATGGCCTCGTCCAGCGCACCCGAGTACATCTGCGCGGCGGCCAGCGCGTGGAACAGGTCGAGTTCCCCGGGCCGCAGCTCGAGCGCCTTGCGGTAGTTCACGATCGCGTCGGCATAGCGCTTCTCGCCGAAGCACTTCATGCCCGCCATGTAAGCCTGAACCCAGGGATCCATCGACTCGTCTCCTCTGTCGTGTTGCGGCATGAGCCGCGCGTTTCTGCCGCACGAGTGTCGCACGGCGCGCCATCAATGGAACGGGGCGCTTTGTAGCGCCCCGCTCGCGATCGGTGTGTGGGCCCAGGGCCCACCCCGCTCACATCATGGGTTGGATGCCGAGCGCGCCGAAGCCCTTCGACTCGAAGTTCTTGCGGAACATGTCGCGCAGCTTCGTCGCCGCGGCGTCGTAGGCGGCCTTGTCGGCCCAGGTCGAACGCGGGTCGAGGATGTCCGACGGCACACCGGCGCAGGCCTTGGGCATGCGCAGGTTGAAGATCGGGTGCACGGCGTGGTCGACCTTGTCCAGTTGGCCGGCGAGCGCCGCGTTGAGCAGGATGCGCGTGTACTTGATCGACATGCGCTTGCCGACGCCGAACGGACCGCCCGACCAGCCCGTGTTGAGCAGGATGCAGCGCGCTTCGTGCTTCTGCATCTTCTCGGCCAGCAGCTTGCTGTAGACCGACGGCTTGTGCGCCATGAACGGCGCGCCGAAGCAGGCGGAGAACGCGGCCTGCGGTTCGGTCACGCCCACTTCCGTGCCGGCGAGCTTCGCGGTGAAGCCGCTGACGAAGTGGTACATGACGTCCTTCGGCTGCAGGATCGCGACCGGCGGCAGAACGCCGAACGCATCGGCCGTCAGCAGCACGATGGTGCGCGGCGCGGGACCGCACGAGCCCGGCATGACGTTCGGGTTGGCCGAGAGCGGGTACGCGAAGCGCGTGTTCTCGCCGATCGAACGATCGGTGAGGTCGAGCGCCTGCGGGTCGCACTGGTCCATGCGCTTGCCCGGCAGCGGCGGCACGTTCTCGATGATCGTGCCCGGCTTCGACAGCGCCGCGGCGATGACCGGCTCGGCGTTCTTGTCGAGGTCGATCAGCTTGGCGTAGCAGCCGTCCTCGAGGTTCGAGATGCCGCGCTCGTTCCACACCGTCTCGTCGTCACCGACGAGGCGCCGGTCCGGATCCGCGCTGAGCGTCGTCTTGCCCGTGCCCGACAGGCCGAACAGGATCGCTGCGTCGTCGTTCGCGCCGACGTTCGCCGAGCAGTGCATCGGAAGGATGCCCTGGTTCGGCAGCAGGTAGTTCATGACGGTGAAGATCGTCTTCTTCACCACGCCGTTGTAGTCGGCGCGCCCCGCCACCAGGCAGATGCGGTGTTTGAAGTCGATGACGATCGCCGCTTCCGCGCGGCAGCCGTCGCGCTCCGGCTCGCACACGAACGAAGGCGCGTTGAGCATCGTCCAGCGCTTGCCGTCCTCGTTCGTGACGCCCTTCAGGTCCTTCGGGAACATGTTGTGGGCGAACATCGCGTGCGTCGCGTATTCACCCACGAAGCGGTACGGCACCGCGTAGCTCGGGTCACTGCCCGCGTACACGTCCTTGACGTAGAGCGAGGCCTTCTTCGCGTTGAGGTGCGCGACGACCCGCTTGAGCAGGCCCATGTACTTGTCCGGGTCGTAGGCCTGCATGTCGGCCTTCCACCACACCAGGTCCTTCACCTCGGGCCACGCGACCGAGTAGGTGTCTTTGACGCGGCGACCCGTGCAGTCCGGGTCGGTGTAGTAGACGAGCGGCCCTTTCACACCGAGCGCGGTCGGGTAGGCCTTCTGCGCGTTCGACGGGCCGCCTTTGGCGACGCGGCCGCGGTCGTTCGCGATGGCCTCGTGGAAGAGCTCCTCCTTCGAGAGACCGTACTTGTAGGTGACGGTGTCGAGGCCCAGGAGCTGCTTCAGGTGGGCGCGGTAGTCCATGTCGTCGGGCGCGGCCGGCGGCGCGCGCGGTGGTCGAATGCTGTGGGGGGACGGAGGGCGCCGAATCGCGTCCGGGCGCCGCGGGACGAGCCCGGAAGGTTACGCAGCGCCCCCCGTGAGCGGCAAGGAAGCGGGCGCCGCGGGTCCAACGCCTTGCCGACGTTCCACATGCCCTCGACGTGGCCTTCACGCGCGAGCCGTAGCGTTCGGGCCAGCCTTGGGATGCGCTCGTCGAACTCGCGAAGTCGCGGTCGTGCGGAGCTCGTCCTCGGCCGATGAGTGGCACACGAAAAGACCTCCGGAACGGAGCGCGGACGGCCGCGCTCGACCGCGCTGGGGGACGCGCGGAGAAGGAGAGAAGACGGATGAAGATGCAGATTCGAAGGAAGGAGACGGCGCCTGAGTCGCTTGCGACCACGCCGCGTCACTGCCCGGACCACGGGCACCGCTTGGTTCCGATCCACCGCGCCCAAGGAGGCGTGCGCACCGTGATCGGCTGGACGTGCACCGAGCCCTACTGCGGGCACGTCGAGATCGACAGCCGGCTGATCGATCCGCCGCGCTCGGTCTGGACTTCGGACGAGCGCTGACCTGCACGCTGCGGTGCTGATGGTCCGGTCACGCGTCGCGCGTCAGCGCGCGGCAGCGAAGCGACCGCGGTACCACGCGAACGTGCGCGCCAAACCCTCGTCGAACGGCACGGCCGCGACGTGACCGAGTTCGGTCCGCGCGCGGTCGATCGAGGCGAGGCTGTGGCGCACGTCGCCCGCGCGCTCGGGGCCGAAGGTCGGCCGCACGTGTGAGCCTGCCAGACGAGCGAGCGCGTCGTAGAGCTCGAGGATCGTCGTGCGGGCACCTGCTCCGACGTTGTAGACGCGACCGGGTGGATGGCGTCCGTCGAGCGCGCGCAGATTCGCGGCGACCACGTCGTCGACGAACGTGAAGTCGCGGCTGTGGCTGCCGTCGCCGTTGATGGTGACGGGTTCGCCGCGCAAGACGCGGCGCGCGAAGATCGCGATCACACCGGTGTACGGACTGTCGTCGGCTTGACGCGGACCGAAGACGTTGAAGTAGCGCAACGCCGTCGTGTGCAGACCGTGGAGCTGCGCGTAGACCGTCAGCAACTGCTCGCCCGCGACCTTCCCGATCGCGTACGGCGACAGCGGTCGCACGTGCATCTCCTCGTGTTTCGGCAGTTCGGGCGCATCGCCGTACGCCGCCGAGGAGGCCGCGAACACGACCTTGCGGACGCCGTTCTTGCGCGCGGCTTCGAGCACGTTCAGCGTGCCGAGCACGTTCACCTCGAGGCTGCGTTGCGGGCGCTCGACACTGAGCGGCACCGAGACCTGCGCGGCTTCGTGCAACACGCCGTGCGCTCCGACCAGCGCGCGTTCGAGGAGAGCGGCGTCCGTGATCGAGCCCTTCACGAACTCGACCGGCGCGCCGCTTGCGAACTCCCCCACTTCGAGTCCGGCGAGATTCGTCGTGGAACCCGTCGACAAGTCGTCGACGACACGCACGCGATCGCCGCGTGCGACGAGGGCCTGGACGAGGTGCGAGCCGATGAACCCGGCCCCGCCGGTGACGACGTGGAGCGCCATGCGCAGAACCTATCGGCTGCGGTGGGTGTTCGATCCGCGCTCGAACGATCGCCGTGGCGGTGCGACCGCCGCACCCGGGCACGCGAACCGGCCCGTCATGGAAGGAGCGCCGCCCCCTCGTAGAAAGGTGCGACGCTCCATCGGTCAGGCTCGAAGGACCCCCAAAGTCCCATCGGTCGCCGCGCGGCGTGTCGCCCGCGGCCGGTGCGCGGTCCGGCCGACCGCCCGGAGAGAGTCAACGGCAGAACGCCTCGTGTTCCGCCGACTTTCCCGCAACTACTTCTTTGCATCCGGGCTGCCGCCAAGGACTTCCGCCCGCCAGACCGGCCGTCGAGGTGCCATCGACGTGGCGTTGGCGGTCGGTTGGTGGGCAGGAACCGGCCGCGCCGCGAGAAGCTCCGTTGGCGAGCCGCTCCCGGGCCCGGGACGGGTTGACGGGTACGGTGTCAGACACCGTAGCCGTCAACCGCCGAACGGGCCGGTCTTGCGCGTCTTGCGGATCTTCTCGGTCTCCGCCCACAGGATCTCGCCGGTCTCGATGTTCACGCACTCGAGACCGAACTGGTAGTAGACGTCCTTCGTCCGCGTGCCGAGGCTCTCGATGCTGCCGCCCTCGCGCTTCGTGATCGACATCAGTCGTCCATAGACGATGACGTCGGCGCCGATCTGCTTGCCGAACGCGCGCGCCTGCTCGGGGTCGACGCGGCCGGAGCCTTGCTGGAAGCGCACCTGGTCGCCGATCTCGTCCTGACCTTGGGTGTCCGCGACGAAGCGGAACTTCTTCGAGTCGAACAGGATCGCGCGGATCTCGTCGCGGATGCCGAGCGAGTCGATGTGCTCGTCGGTGCGGTTCTCGATGCCGCCGAAGTAGACGATGATGCGCTTGTCGTCGCCCTTGCCGGAGTGGTCGAGGTAGTTGAGGTTCGGCTCGTCGATGAGCGACTTCGCCATGCCGCCGGCCAGGCTCTGGAGGTCGGTCGAGCCGAACTCGATCGACACGGTTTCGACGGCATCGGGGTCGCCGTAGGAGACGCCGCTGCAGGAGGCCGCCGCAGCGAGGGGCGCGATCAGGAGGAGCTTCAGGAAGTTGCTTTTCATGGTGCGTGCGGCGCGGGGCCGGCTGGTGATCCGGGCCGTGTGTGATGGTGGCACGGCGGCGGTGGTCGGTGGGTGTGCGTCGAAGCAGGTCGGCGACGTCGGTCAGGGCGCGCCGGTCGCGCTCGCGGCCAAGGGCTCGAGGCGCTTGCCGCCGATCGGGTGCACGTGCAGCAGGCCGTCGACGTAGCGGGCGAAGACGATCATGGTCTCGCCGGCCTCGAGTTCGAAGCGCCCGATACGCACGTCGGCGCCCGTCGTCGTCACGATCTCGAGGGTGTGTTCGCCGGGCGTGAGCGGTACGCGGGCCGCCTGCCACTCGCGCGGCAGGGTCAGCCACGAGCGCGTGTCGGCGCGCTCGAGCGCGAGAGTGAGGATGTCGACGCCGAACGCCGCCAGATTGCCGTGTTGGTCGCGCACGACCTCGCGCGCCGTCGCACGGATCGCCGCGCGAGCCACGGTGCGCGCCGCGATCCAGCCCAACCGGTCGTCGAGGTTCTCGCGCGCGATCGCGTCAACGTCCTCGACCAGGCTGCACGTGTGGGTCTCGCCTTGGTCGGGCAGCACGAGGCGCAGCACGCCGGCGCCGCTCCTCGATGCGTACACCGGCGCGGTCAGGCGCACGAAACCGACGGGCGTCGGCAGGTTGAGGCTCGCTTCGCGCTTGAACGGCGCGAGCCCCATGCCGGCCAGCACCCACACGGTCGCCGTCGCGCCCTCGGGCGTGTTCGTCTCGTAGGGCGCAACGAGCTCGGCGAGGTCTTCGCGCTCGAAGAAATCGACCAGCTCGCGCAACCGCGGACCCGCGAGTTCGAGGCCGACGCCCTTCTCGACCATGCGCCGGTAGTCGATCAGCGCCTCGTCGAGCCGCCCCTCCATCTCGTACGCGACCGCGGAGAGCAGGTGCCCCAGTCCGCCCGCCGCGTAGCTCGTCTCGTACAGCTTCTCCTCGGTCTCGAGCACGTCGTTCGCGCGCTTCGTCTCGACGCGCATGCCCTCGTATTCGCCGAGTCCGAGGTACGCGACCGCCAGCGCCGTGTGCACTTGCACCCGCTCGTACCCTTCGCCGACGTAGGTCTGCGTCGTGTCGTTGAGGAGCAGCGTCCCGAGCGTCTCCGCTCCGTCCGTCAGCGACAGCGCCGACTTCTCCTCGGCTTCGCGCGCCGCCTCGGCCGCGCTCGTGAGCGCCAGCCGCGCCGCGTCCCAGTCGCCCGCCGTCAGCCGGATCATCCCGACCTCGGCGCCCGCGAGGAACTCCGAAGTGGTCACATCGGAGTCCTCGAACGAGGCCACCGCGCCGTCGAAGTCGCCGGCTCGGTAGCGACCGAGGCCCTGCTCGGCGCGTTCGGGGTAGGTCGCGCAACCACAAATGGAAGCGGCGACGAAGAGTGTCGCCGCGCGCGCAACGTGCGCCGCTCGGCGCACGCGAATCGAAGTCGTTGTCCCCCGCTTCACGAGCTGATCGCTTGGCGAACGGCGTGCCGTCCAGAGCCCTCTTCTCTAGAGTACGAACTCGACGCGCCCGTCGATCCACCGCCGCCCCATGAGCTCATCGGATCCCGCCGCCGCCTTGCGCCCGCCCGCGCCTCGCGGCGCCCCCGGGCCCGGCCGCCGGGAGGGCAACCCGACGCCGATGCCTGACCGCAGCGGCAGCAAGCAGACGCCGATGCCTGACCGCAGCGGCAGCAAGCAGACGCCGATGATGGCGCAGTTCTGGCGCGCGAAGGACGAGCAGCCCGACGCCCTGCTCTTCTTCCGGATGGGCGACTTCTACGAGATGTTCGGCGAGGACGCGGTGACCGCGTCGCGCGAACTCTCCATCACGCTCACCAAACGCGACAAGGACGAGAACGCGCTGCCGATGTGCGGCGTGCCGGTGAAGTCGGTCGACGGCTACCTGCTGCGCCTCGTCCGCAAGGGTTTCAAGGTCGCGATCTGCGAGCAGCTCACCGACCCGCGGCACAGCAAAGGCATCGTCGAGCGCGGCATCGTGCGCGTCGTCACGGCGGGCACGCTGACCGAGGAGGACGCGCTCGACGCGCGGGCTTCGAACTACTTGCTCGCGCTGTGGCCGCGGCCGAGGAAGGAGCGTCTCGCGCCGAACGGCCTGGCGTGGGTCGACGTGTCGACCGGCCGATTCCACACCTGCGACGTCGACGACGCGGGCCTCCTCGACCAACTCGCGCGCCTCGCGCCGGCGGAGATCCTGCTGCCGTTCGACGCGCTCGATCCGGATTCGGCGGCGCACACGGCGGTGCAGCGGCTCGCCGGCACGCGCCTCTCCGATCGCGAGGCCTGGCGCTTCGAACGCGAGGCGATGCGTCGCGTGCTGGAGCGGCACTTCAAGGTGCGCACGCTCGAAGGCTTCGGCGTCGAGGACGGCGCGGCGGCGATCGCGGCGGCCGGTGCGCTCGTCGAGTATCTCGAGGAGACGCAGAAGTCGGCCTGTGCGCACGTGCGGCGCATCGAGCCGGTCGATCCGGCGCGGCACCTCGTGCTCGACCGCGCGACGCGGCGCGCTCTGGAACTCGTCGAGACGCAGCGCGGCGCGCGGCGTGAGGGCACGTTGCTCGAAGTGCTCGACGGCACACAGACGCCGATGGGCGGACGGTGTCTGCGCGAGTGGTTGCTGGCGCCGCTGCGCGAAGTGGAGCCCATCCGCGCGCGCCAAACGGCCGTCGCCGAGCTGGTCGAGAAGCACTTCCTGCGCGAGGAGCTGCGCGACCTGCTCGCCGGTGTGCGCGACCTCGAGCGCCTCGTCGCGAAGGTCGCGACGGGCCGCGCGAACGGGCGCGACCTCGTGGCGCTCGCGGACTCGACGCGGCTGGTGCCGGACGTGCGGGCGCGGCTCGCGGGCTGTGCGGCGCCGCTCCTCGTCAGTCTGCATGCGCGGCTCGACGAGTTGCGCGACGTGACGGAACGCGTGCGCACGACGCTCACCGACACACCGCCGATCGGTTTGCGCGAAGGCGGCCTCGTGCGCAGCGGCGTGAACGCCGAACTCGACGAGCTGCACTCGATCGCGGGCGACGGCAAGAGCTGGATGGCGCGCTTCCAGGCCGCCGAGGCCGCGCGCACCGGCATCAACAACCTGAAGATCGGCTTCAACAGCGTCTTCGGTTACTACCTCGAAGTGCCGCGCGGCCAGATCGAGCGAGTGCCGCCGGAGTACATCCGCAAGCAGACCGTCAAGCAGTACGAGCGCTACGTCACGCCCGAACTGGCCGAGTTCCAGAACAAGGTGCTGACGGCCGAGTCGCGCTCGATCGACCTCGAGTACGAGATCTTCGTCGCCCTGCGCGAGAGCGTCGCCGAACAGGCCGCGCGCATTCTCGACACGGCGGACGCGCTGGCGACGCTCGACGCGCTCGCTGCGTTCGCCGAGTGCGCGGCCACGAATCGCTGGGTGCGGCCCGACGTCGACGACTCCGGTGAACTCGTGATCACCGCCGGTCGCCACCCGGTGATCGAGCTCTCCCCCACCTGCGAACGCTTCGTCCCCAACGACGCGCGCCTGTCGGCCGATCCGGTGAACGGCCGCATGCTCGCCGTGCTGACCGGCCCGAACATGGCGGGCAAGTCGACCTACATCCGCCAGGTCGCGCTCATCGCTCTCCTCGCGCAGATCGGCGCGTTCGTGCCCGCCGACGCCGCGCGCATCGGCGTCGTCGACCGCATCTTCACGCGCGTCGGCAGCGGCGACGACATCAGCCGCGGCGAGTCGACCTTCATGGTCGAGATGGTCGAGATCGCGAACATCCTCAACAACGCGGGGAGCCGTTCACTGGTCGTCCTCGACGAGGTCGGCCGCGGCACGAGCACGTTCGACGGCCTCGCGCTCGCGTGGGCGATCGTCGAGCACCTGCACGAACACGTCGGCGCGCGCACGCTCTTCGCGACGCACTACCACCAACTCAGCGCGCTCTCCGAGCGCCTCGCCGGCGTCTTCGACCTCTCCGTCGACGTGCGCGAGAGCGGCGACGAGATCGTCTTCCTGCACACGATCGTCGAGGGCGGCACGGACCGTTCGTACGGGATCCACGTCGCGCGTTTGGCGGGCGTGCCGCACGAAGTGCTGAAGCGCGCGAAGGAGGTGCTGGCGACGCTCGAGGACGACGCGGCACATCTCGAGCCGGGCGGGCCGCTCCCGACCGCGAGTGTCGCGGTCGCTGCACCACGCGCCGCCGAGCGACCGACGATCAAAGCCCAACAACTCGCTCTCTTCGCCGCCGAGAGCGAACTCGAACGCGAGGTCGCGCGCCTCGACCTCGACGCGACGACGCCGATCGACGCGCTGTTGTTCTTGAAGCGCTGGCGCGAGCGCTTGAAGAGCTGACGCTCACCTCGCCATGACCCTTGCTCGCGCGCTCGAAGCCTTCGAAGCGAACTCGCGCATCGAGAACGGCCAACTGCGCGTGGATTGGCGCCCCATCTGGGATGTCTGCGAGTTCGTGAACGAGAGCGGACTGCTCCCGGAGGACGTCTGGGCCGGATTGGCGGAAGCCTGGTTGACCCGCCTCGGCTCCACGCTCCAGTACGCGCGCACGTTCACGAGACTCCCCGGCTTCTACTTCTTGGCGCGTGAGAAGCTCGACGAAGGCCAGCCAATCGTGCGCATCGTCCGCGGGATGCGTAGGCACGTGCTCGCCAGCCTGTCGGGTATCGCGAAGGATCCCGGCTATGCGCTGGCCGTGATCGTGTTCGACGCCTGGTCGGAGTTCGACGCCTATGTCGAGCAGTACACAGGGGAAGGAACGGCCGGACGCGCTGAGGGCATCTTCATCCACATGGATGTCGCACATCTCGTCGTGCGCGGACTGACCGCCATCAAACCGGATGTGATGTTCGCCCACGAACTCACCCACGCGTACTTGCTGCATCTGCCGTTACCGCTGTGGCTGGACGAGGGCTTGGCTTGTTCGACATCGCACAAGGCGATCGATTGGAAGTTGGACATCACGGAAGAAACAGGACCGCGGCACCATGCACACTGGAACGAAATGAGTGCGCAGGCGTTCTGGTCCGGAAAGGCATTTCACGACGACGATCCGGAGGTCGTAGGTCTCGCCTACGAGCTGGCGGAGTGGTTCACCGATCTCCTCTCCGTCGACGCGGTGGCGTTCCGCGAGTTCGCGAACCTCGCGAACCACTCGGACGGCGGCGAAGCGGCGGCACAGGAGGTCTACGGGCGCAGCCTCGGCGAACTGTTCAACGGCTTCCTCGGAGCGGGCGACTTCACCCCGCGGCCCGAGGCCTGGTCCGAGCCGACCGAGTGAGGCGCTGCGAGAACGACGCGAGCGCGACCCACATGGCGTCGCGCTCGCTGCACTCCGCGCCCGCTCAGAACGAGTAGCCGAGGCTCACACCGACGTAGTAGCTCGAGTCCTGCTGCGCCACGACGATGCCCGTGCGGAAGCCGTCGTTCCACTCGTAGTCGATGACGTGGTGCAGGTTCTCGCTGTCCCACATGTGTGTGGTCGAGAGGCGCTCGAGCCACGCGATGCGCACACCGCCGAGGAGTTCCCACTCGTCCTCGAACTCACCGAAGCCGGTGCCGATGTACGGCGCGATCGGCAGGCCGACGATCTCGCTCAGGTCCTTCGCGAGCATCGCGTAGTACGTGCGGCCCGACGGCGTGCCGATGCGGTCGGAACTCGTGCCGAGGATCAACGCGGGGCGCAGGTCGGTCTCGTCCCACACGCGGTAGTTCGCGATCACGCCGTAGTCGTCGTCCTTGGGGTTCGCTTCGACGCCGAGCGTGAGGCGCTCCGTCACCGAGTAGGCGGCGGTGAAGCGGACGCGCGCGCGATCGACGGGAATGCCCTCGATCAACCGGAACGAGAAGTGCCAGCGCTTCCAATCAGCCGTGTCTGAATCGGCCGCCCCACGGACGGCCTGGCCTTCGCCGGGTCAGCAGGGTCAGCTCGGCACGGCGGTGATGGAGCGCGCCGGGCGCTCGTCGAGCTGCGGCACGGCGGGCTCCAACGCGGGCACCTCTTGCAGGGCGCGCAGAAGTCCGGCCAGGACGAAGGCCGACGTGCTGAAGAGCGTCATGGGATGAGGACGGTAACCGTCGAGGGTCGCGAGCGAGACGTTCGAGTTCGCGCGCGCACGCGGACCGGCGTGACGAACGTCGTGACGACCGGCGCGGCGCGATGAGCCGCGCTCGGACTCGCCCGTCGAGTGTCGGTCGCGCGCCGGCTCGAACTGATTACTGTTCCGATACTTGTGCAACCGTGCAAGTGATGTCGATACTCCCCGCCCATGAAGGGTCCGCGCAGGGAGTCCGTCGTCGCCGTTCGGGCGCGGGCGCGAGCGACACGAACGCGGGCGGCGGGGCGGCTCGCGATCGTCGCGAGTGCCGCGCTGGCCGCGGGTTGCGCGAGCCACCCGCGTGAGCCGCTC
>JBIKNC010000344.1:0-3069 GCA_044358925.1 Planctomycetota bacterium
CCGCCCCCGAAGTGGCAGATTTTGGTGCGGCACCGTACTGCCGGATGAGGGGGGATTTTGTCGCGGCACCGTACCCCCCTCGCGCTCGATCTTCACTCGCCGGCCAGGTGCTCGCGCAACAGATCCCCACCGAAGTCGCGCGTCGGATCGCGCCACAAGGCGTGCACGTGGTTCGGGTCGAACTCGGGCGCGACGTATTCGATCGCGAAGTGCTCGCCCACGATGCGCCAGTAGTGCGGCGCGTCGACCTCGTGCGCACCGAACCACACCACGCGCGTCACATCGAGGCCCGCGCGCATGCGCGCCAGTTCCTGCTCGGCCAGATCCGGCCTCAGCAACTGCGCCCAGCCCGTCAGCGCTTCGAGGAGCGCCGCACGCTGCTCCGCGCTCATGCGCGCACCGGTCAAGCCGCGCTCGTCGCTGAAACCCTCGTCCTCGCCGGGCACGAGGAACACGTTGCCCGGCACGCTGTCGGCGAGCACCGCGGCCGCGCGCTGCTCCTCGTCGAAACTCGCCACGAGCGCTCTGACATCGTCGTCGCGCCGCCCGAGCAAACGGAAGTCGTCGTGCTCACCGCCCTCGACGCGCGCGGGCTGCGCCCCGACGAACAGCGGCCCGTGCGCCGTCCACGCGCCGCGTTTGCACGTGAACGTCAGCGACAGGTGGTGGCCTTCGAAGCGCAGCGACCACGTGCCCGCGCGGCTCGGGTCGCCGAAGACGGTCACGAAGTAGCGCTCGGCGCCGTGGTTCGGACTCGTGCGGCCCGTGGCACGCTCGATCTCGACCAAGAGCCCTTCGAGCAGCCGCACGCCGTCCACGGTCGCGAGGCCGTCCGCCGACAGGAGCGTCGCGAGCAACGCGCGCAACTTCTCGCGCTGCGCCGTCGTGAGCATCTCGAAGCGCACGCCCGCCTCGCCCATCGGCACGGGTTGCCAATGTTTGCGCTCCGCGTCGTCGAACTCGAACGTCGCCGCGTCGCGCTGTTCGTCGGCGAGCGCCGCGAGGAACGCCACGGCCGCTTCGGCGACGGGGTCCTGCTGCGCGGTTTCCTGTGCGACGCTCGCGAACGCGAGCGCCGCCGCCAGCGCGATGGCCGCTCCACCTTGCATCACGACGTTGCGCCGCTTCATCGCACGACGCGCCCCGTCGCGGGATCGATCACCAGGCCGAGGCGCTCGTCGTCGTACGTGAAGAAGAGGAAGCCGTACATCATTTCGTCGGTCGTCTGTTCGCCGTTGCGCACCGTCGCGCGCGGGTCCGGATTGAACGGATTGAAGGGCGAGTTGTCGAAGTGCGCGACGACGTCGACGCGCGTGCCGGCCGCGAACCTCTGCGCGCCGCTCGCCCAGCGGTACGACTGCTGCCAGTCGAAGTCGTAGTTCGGCACGCACAGGAGCGTCTCGCGGCGCTCGTCCGGGTACGTCGCGGTGAACGTCATGTCGCGGCCGCGCAGGTGCATGTGGCAGAACATGCCGACGCCGGTCGCGGCGCGTTCGAACACACGCGCGGCGCGCACCTGGTGCGCCGGCGCGAGCGGCGGGATCGCGAAGCGCCGGTCGTTGATCTGGAAGTGGCGCAGTTCGCGCTCGACGGGGCCGCGCGGGAATCGCAGCGCGACGGAGAGCTTCACGTCCAAGGGCTCACCGACCGTCACGAAGTGCACCTGCAGCCCGAGCACCGAACCCTTCGGGATGCACACGGCCGTGCCCGGATCGCACACGAGCGGATCGCCGCCCGGCACGAAGCCCGTGATGAAGTCGTCGGGCTCGAAGCCCTTCGTCAACGTCACGTGCGCGAGGTTCGCGTGGTGCACGACGCGCGGCTGGTCACTCGTGATCTGCACCGCGTCGACCCACGTGTCCGCGAGGAAGACGTGCGGCAGCATCACGTACCGGTACGGAATCACGCCGTCGGCCGGAATCGTCGTCGCGAGGCCTTGGGTGACGACGAGGTCCGGTTCGCCGATGCGCCACGTCGACGTGTCGAACGTGCGCGGCGGCGGAGCGGCGCTTGCGTCACCGAGCGGAGCACCAGCGAGCGCCCATGCGACAAGCATGTCGCGCTCGTCGTCCGTGATCTTCGGTGTGTTGACGAACTCGCCGTGCGCCGCGCTCGCGTACCACGGCGGCATGCGCCCCTCGCGCACCGACTCGGCGAGTGTGCTCGCGCGACGCGCGAGGTCGCGGTGCTCGATCAGAGCGAACGGCGCGACCGCGTTCGGTCGATGGCAGTCCTGACACGCGCGCTGCACGATCGGAGCGATGTCGCGCGCCCACGACAACTCCGTCGTCGGCGGCTGGGCGCGCAGGTTCGCGAGATGCGCGTACTGCGCGGCCGGCGACTGGTCCTCGATCACACAACCGTCGACCGCAGTCTCCGCGAGCTCGACCGCTCGCCCGGCGAGCACGTCTTCGATGGCGCGAGCGAGATCCGCACGCACCTCACCGGGCTGCGAACCGGCCAGCCGATGCTGCGCGTCGATGCGGCCGCGGTAGACGAGGCGGCGCTCGCGATCGAGCACCACCACCTCCGGCGTGCGCGTCGCACCGACCGCCGCGGCGACGTCGCCCTCGAAGTCCTTCACGAACGGGAACTCACACGTCGCGACGAGTGCTTGGCGCGCGGCTTCGACGAGCGTGTCGCCGCGCCCGACGTTCACGGCGACGAACTGAACGCCGCGCGGGCGCAAGGTGCGCTCCAGTTCGGCGAGGCGCGGCAGATAGCGCTGCACGAGCGGACAGTCGACCGTCGTGAAGACGAGCACCGTGGCGGCCGGCTCGCCGAGTTCCGCGAGCGTGCGCGGTAGGTGGCGCGTGTCGACGAAGGCGAGGTCGCCGACGGTCGAGCCAATCGATACCTCGTCGACGCAGGGGCTCGCATGGAGTGCGAGAGCAGCGAACAACACGTGCATCACGAGGTCCGAGAATACGGTGTCTTCGAGAACACCGTGCCGTAGCAAAAAACCTCAGCGCGTCGAGCGCGCGGGCGGGTGGCAGTACGGTGCCGCACCAAAAACTGCCAAGCTTCGGCAGCGCGACGTCGCGCTGCCGAAGCTTGGCAGTTTTTGGT
>JBIKNC010000142.1:0-11353 GCA_044358925.1 Planctomycetota bacterium
CCCGCGGTCGACGAGCAGTGCGGCGAGTGCACCAACGTCGCTCGCTCCACGTCGATCGCGCGGCAGAGCGAAGGTCGCACATGCACCGTCGAAGGTCGACGGTGCCGCACACGGCACGCGGTGTTCGAACAGGCGCGCCTGCGCGAGCCATGCGCTGCGCGCCGCCTCGCGTGAGGAGGCGACGCTCCAGCGCGGAGAGGCGACGTCGTGCGGTGCGCGCGCGACCCACACGCCGTGCTCGAGACGCACCGCGCCGCTCGCGCGGGTCCAGCGATCGAGCTCGCGTTCGACGTAGGCACGGCGCGCCGCGCGCGAACGGGTGTCGAGTTCGTCGAGGAGGCGCTGCGTGCCCTGCGGGGCGAGCACTCCGCGCCACGCTGCGGGCAGCGCCGCGAGAAAGGCGAGGACGGCGAACACGCGCTCGCGCGCCGCCAGATGTTCGCGTGTGTGCACGGCGAACAGGAGGAGATCCTGCGCGGCGAGGCGCGCCGACGGCCGCACGAGGCGCGCCTTGTGGAAGTCGATGCCGAACGCGCGGCCCTGTTCGTCGACGAGCACGTTCGACGGATGCCAGTCGGGTTGTGAGAGGCCGGCGGTCGCGAAACGCGCGACGGCACCGGCGGCGGCGCGCAGCGCGCGGCGGCGTGCGCGCGGGTTCCGTTCCGCCTCGAGCACTGCGGTCAGCGTGTGTGTGCCCGCGAGCCAGGTGATGCGCGCGCGCCAACCGCGTGCTCGGCGCCCGCCGTCCCGCGGCCCGCGTTCGAGTCCGAGCGGGCGCGGCACCGGCAATCCGCGTTCGAACAGAGCGGCGAGCACCGCGAGTTCGCGCTGTGCTCGCCGCCGATCGAGGAAGCCGAACCACGCCCCGTGGCGTTCGAACGACTTCACGACCGTCGCGCCCTCGCGCCACACGCGCCGGCCCTCGAGTTCACGCAAGAGCTCCACGCGGCGAGAGTAGCCTCGCGCCGCCCGCGACACCGGCGCGGAGCCGCGCACACACGTCCGCCGCGCCGCGCCGGATATGGTGCGCGCACGTGACGCTGCACCTCTACGTCCTGCGCGCCCTCCTGGTCTCGACGCTGTTCGCGGTCGGGGCCCTGGGCTTCGTCGTCTTCCCGGCCGTGGCCGTGTCGGCGGTGCACAAACTCGGCGGCGTCAGCCTGGGCGCGGTGCTGCGCTACATCCCGATGATCGGGGTCGAGCTCCTGCCGTACCTCGTCAGCCTCGGCTTCCTGCTGGGCGTCGTGAGCACGTTCGGCCGCCTGGCCGCCGACCGCGAGTGGATCGCGATCCAGATGGCCGGCGTGCACCCGCTCACCCTGCTCCTGCCGGGCGCGCTGGTCGCACTGCTGCTGGGCTCCGGCACGACGTGGCTCGTGGGCACGCTCTCGCCGCGCTGGAAGCTCGAACAGGACAACTTCCGCGCGAACATGATCGTGCAGACGCTGCGCAATCTCGCGCCGGGTCGCACCGAGTTCGACATCGAGCGCTTCTACCTGTCGGGCACACGCGACGGTCCCGCGTTCACGGACGTGCAGATCCGCGTGCCGGGCGCGGAGGGCGAGCCCGACCGCGCGCTCGTCGCGGACCGCGTCGAGATCGGCTTCGACGACGCGTTCATGTACCTCGACCTGTTCGTCGTGCGTTCCGTCGAACAGAACGACGCGTTCAAAGCCGACCACCTGTTCATCCCGATCGAACTCGCGCGCATCTTCGAGCCGCGCAACAAGGACGAGCGCCGCCCGAAGTACCGCACGTCGCACCGCCTGCGCCGCGATCTCGCCGACGGCAGCGCGCCGCCGGAACTCGCGAACGAGTACCGCTTCGAAATCCACCGCCGACTCGCTCTCGGGGCGACGTGCCTCCTGTTCCTGTTGATCGGTCTGCCGACCGGGCTGTGGCTGCGCTCGGGCACACAACTGGGCGCGCTCGGCGTCGCGTCGATCTACGCGTTCACCTACTACATCCTCTCGCTGCGGCTCGGGAAGTCGCTCGCGGAGGCCGGCGCGCTCGAGCCGCGCGTCGCGGCCTGGTCGACGTGTTCGATCGGTCTCGCGATCGGAGTCGTCCTCCTGTGGAGGCTCGCGCGCCGATGAGAGCAGGTCCGCGGCGCCTGGCCCTGTTCGGCCACTTCGATCGCTACGTGGCGCGTGTGTTCGCGAGCGCGTACCTACTCGCCGCGCTGCTCGTCGTCGGTCTGTTCTTCGTCGTCGATCTCGCGAGCAACCTCGACGACTACCTGAAGCCGACCAAGGACGGCACACCGACGCCGTTCGCGAAGGTCGCGCGCTACTACCTGCTGAACCTGCCGTTCCTGTACCTGCAGGTCGCGCCGTTCGTCACGCTGATCGCTGGCCTGTTCACGGTCGCGCGCCTGCAGCGGGCACGCGAGGTCATCGCGGCGCTGTCGGCCGGAGTGAGCGCGCGCCGCTTGCTCGCGCCCGTGTTCGTCGCGGCGGTGGGGCTCACCAGCCTGCTGGTCGTCGCTCGCGAGTACGTCGTGAACACGATCGGCTTCGAGCGCGGCGTGCTGCGTGTCGAACTCGACGAACACACGCGCTCGATCGTGCTCGAGAAGGTGCGCCCGAAGGACGTCGAAGGGCGCATGTTCCAGATCGACAGCTTCTCACTGGCCGACGCACCGCCGGGCGCGGGACCTGCGTGGGACCGGCGCGACTTCGATCAGCCGAGCTTCGTGGGCTTCACGGCCGTGCGCGAGGAGAGCGGCGTGTGGCAGAGCTACCGCGCCGCTGCCGGACGCTGGGACGCCGCGAGCGGCACCTGGCGCCTCGAAGGCGGGCGCCTGGAAGTCGTCGACCCGACGGCGCGCGACGAACGCCCGCTCGAGACGCTCACCGGTGCGCTCGCGTTCACGCCGCACGACGTGTGGCTCGCGTGGAAGGGGCGCAACCAGACGCTCGACCTGTCGTTCGCCGAGGCCACCGAACTCGCGCGCCGCGATCCGCAGAACGTCCAGTACCGCACCTTGCGGCTGTACTTCCTGAGCTTCCCGCTGGCCAACATCGTGCTGCTGCTCGTCGGCCTGCCGTTCCTCCTGCAGTACGAGCGCGGCCGCGGCGCCGAGGGTGTCGTCGCCGGCTTCCTCTTGTGCGTCGTCTACTTCGCGGTCGACTTCGTGACCCTCAACCTCGGCATGCAGGGCCAGATCGGACCGGTCTGGGCCTGCGGACTTCCGGCCGTCGTGTTCGGCAGCCTCGGACTGGTGCTGACCGGTACCTTGCGCACCTGACGGGTCGTCTCGCGCCGTGCGCCGCAGCGGGTGCGCTCTTCCAACCGGCCGGTGCGGCGGAAGACAATCGCTCGGACTCGCGTCGCGCACCGCCTCGACCAAGCGAGAGCCGCTCCCCATGACTTCGCCGCACCACGTTTCCGCCCGTCGCCCTCGCCTCGCACCGCTCGGACTCGTCGCCCTCGCCCTGCTCGGCGCCTGTCGCGCGGGCGGGGAGGAGCGCGAGACGGTCGACGAGCTGCTCGATCGACAGGCCTGGGGCGAGGCCTACCGCGAGGCGGCGCTGCGCGCCGACGAGGCGCCCGGCGACGAGCGGGCGGCTGCGGAACTCGAGCGCGCGCGCGTCGCCTACTGCATGGCGCAGGGGCGCGAACTCGCGCTGAGCGGCGAGGTCGAGGAGGCGCTCGCGCTGTTCGAGGAACTCGAACGCCAAGGCGTCGCTCCGAGCGCCGTGGCGCAGTGGCTCACGAAGTGTCGGCGCATGCTGTCCGAGGAGCGACGGATCGAAGGCTGGGAGCTGGAACTGCAAGGCGACTTCAGCCTTGCCGCGGAGCGGTATCGCGCAGCCGTCGCCTACTGGCCGGAAGACGAGTTCGCGCGAGCCGGCCTCGAGCGCATCGAGATGCTCGCCGCGTGGCGCCGCGAACAGCGCGCCGACTACTACCACAGCGGCACACGCGAACTGCGCAACTTCCAGTTGCCCGAAGCGCGCCGCAGCTTCGAAGCCGCGCTGAAGTTCGTGCCGGAAGACCCGGACGCCGCGCGGCGCGTGGCCGAAGTGCGGAGCGTCCAGGCCGAAGAACGCCTGACGCTCGCTGTGCAACTCGGTGAGCAGGGGTTCTTCCACGCGGCGGCGACCGAACTGCGCATCGCGAAGGATCTCGTGCCGGATCTCGCGAACATCGACGCGCTGCTCGCGATCGCCGAACTCGAGATCTCCGTCTCGGACGCGTTGGGCGACGCCGAGCGCCTCGTGCGCCGCGGTTCGACGGACGAAGCCATCGCGTTGATCGAGGCGCAACTCGCGCGCACGATGTTGCAGACGGGGACAGTGACGGAGTCCCTCTTGCAGGCGCGCGAACAGCGACTGGAAGAGCGCTACGAGGCGGCGCTCACGTTCGAACGCGAGTTCGAATTCCCTGAGGCGGTTGCGGCGTACGACGAACTCGTCGAGATCGCCGGCGGCTTCTACGCGGACGCTCTCACCCGCCGCGACACCCTCTCGACCTACATCGATCTGGCCGCCGAGCTGTACGCCGAGTACGAGGCTGCGGGCGACGACGAGGCGCGCATGTCCGCGCTGCGCAAACTCGATCTGTTCTGGCCGACGTACCGCGACGCGGCCGAGCGACTGGCGGAGTTGCGCGCGACGGCGGCGCAACCGCGCTGATCGACGACCGGCTTCAGGTTCGTGCAGCCGCCTGCGCGGCCCGAGCCACGTCGTTCGCGTCGAGCGCTTCGAGGCACACACGTCCGCCGTTCCGCGTGCACCAGCGGCGTGCACACGGTGCACAGTCGAGCGGCGGCGCGGCGACGAGTGCGCGGTGCGGTGAAGCCGTCGCGTTCGCGACCGGCCACGGCCCGGTGAGGCGCCAGTCGAACGGACCCGACAGGCACACACACGGAAGGCCGACCGCGCCCGCGAGATGGAGCGGCCCCGAGTCGGCCGACACGAAGACGGCACCGTCCTGGGCGGCGGCGGTGAGCCACGCGGCGAAGTCGCGCAGGCTCTCGGGTTCACAGCGCGTCGCGACGTGCACGTCTCCCGCGGCGGCCGCTGCTCCCGACGAGTCCCGTGCGATCCGCGCCGCGAGTGCACGCGTGCGTTCGGCCTCGCGCGGTGCACTGGTCAGCACGAGTGGGTGACCGGCGCGAGCGAGTTCGAGTGCACTCGCGACCAACAGCTCGTCGGGCGGTGTGCGCACGTCGCCTGCCGGGCTCACTTGGAACAGTGCGGCGCGGCGACCGTGCGGCGCGCGAGCGGCGAGCAACGCGGCGTCGAAGAGCGCGCGACCGTGTGCCGACTCGGCGGGGGAGAGCGCCGGATCGCGCCGCACGACGAACTCGCCGCACACGTGGCGGGCGAGCGCGAGCACACGCTCCTGTGCGTGGTGTTCGCGCTGCGCGAGTTCCGCCGCGTGTTCGTTGGCGAGCAGATGCGCGAAGCGCTCGCGCCAGTCGGCGGGCGCCGGTCCGACGCGGCGTCGGGCGGCACTGGCGCGCAGCACGGCGGCGCTCTTCCAGTTCGCCTGCGCGTCGATCGCGAGGTCGGGCGCGAACGCGCGCACGGCGCGCAGTCCGGCCGCGAAGGCGCGCACGCCGCCCGAGCGATCGAAGCGGATCAGCGTGTCCAGCCCCGGCAGTCCGTCGAGGATTCCGCAGAAGCGCGTCTCGACCGCCCAGCCGATGCGAGCCGCGGGGAAGCGCTCGCGCAGTGCATGGAACAGGGGCAGCGTCTGGACGACGTCGCCGAGGTGCGACAGCCGCACGACCAGGATGCGCTGCGGTCGATCCACGCACAGAGGGTAGCGGGCCGCCGCGGGGCACCGCCGTACCATGCGACGCGATGTTGCGCAGCCTCTCGAACAAGCTGCTGTTCGCCGTGATCGCGGCCGTCGCGCTGCCGTTCGCCGGTTTCGCTCTGTTCCTCGACCACGAGATCACCGATCGGCTCGCGCTCCAGTTCGCGCAGGCGACGCTGCGCGGCGTGGCGCGCGACCTGGCGAGCGGCGTCGACATGGAACTCGCCGAACGCGTCGAGGACCTCTCCGCCTGGGCGCGCGAGCCGCTCGCCTCGTGGGCATTGCGCGAGGCGCGCTTCGTGCGCGACGGCGCGGCGCCGCCGATGGACGCCCGCGTGCTCGGCGACCTGACGGGCGGCGCCGGCTCGTTCCGCGAGGTGTACGAGGAGGTGATCGATCAGTACCTCGAACGCAAGCCGCGCTACGACCTGATCGTGCTGCTCGACGAACGCGGCGTTCCGATCGCGACCGCGGCCCGCACGCGCGAAGGCGAACGCGTGAAGCTCGTCGGTGCCATGACGGAGCAACGTCTCGCGCAGGAACCGTGGTTCGCAGCCGCGTTCGACGGGCGCGTCGGTCTGATCGACCACCACCGTTCGAACTGGCTCGGTGAACTGGGCGATGCCGTGCCGGTCGAGCAGCGCCGTCACCACATCGGCATCGCGGTCGCCGTTCCCGGACCGCGCGGCGGCGAACCGGCCGGCGTGCTCGTGGGACTCGTGAATTGGTCGGTGTTCGAGTCGCTGATCGATGCGCCGCTCGTGAAGGACGCCTTCCGCGGACTGGTCGCCGGAGGATCCACGCCGTCGCCGTACGCCTGGATCTGGAGCAGCGACGGGGACACGATCCTCGCGCACCAGGACCGTTCGCTCTACTACGAGAAGGTCAGCGGACCGCGCATCGGTCTGCCGCGGATGGTGGAGGACGCGAACGCGGCGCGCAGCGGCGGCTATCGACCGTACACGTTCAACGGTGTGCGCAAGAACGCGGCGTTCGCGCGCACGCGGACCGCGAGCGAAGGCGGTTTCGACTGGGTCGTCGGCGTCGGCATCGACAACAGCGACGTCGAGCGCGCGACGAGCCACGTGTCGATCGTGCTCGTGCGCGGCACGTTCGTCGTCCTCGTCGTCGTCGTCGCGTGGGCGGTGATGATCGCGCGACGAACCGTGCGTCCGATCAAGGAGCTCGAAGAGCACACGCGCCGCGTCGCGCGCGGAGAGCTCGACGCGCGCGTGCACATCGACACGGGCGACGAGGTCGCGGCGCTCGCGCGCGCCTTCAATCGCATGACCGCCGACCTCGCGGTGCAGAACGAGAAACTCGTCAAGGCCGAGAAGGACGCGGCGTGGCGCGAGATGGCGCGGCAGATCGCGCACGACCTCAAGAACCCGCTCACTCCGATCCAGCTGTCGCTCGATCTCGTCGATCGCGCGCGCGCGGCGGGTGACCCGCGCGCGGACGAGATCGCGGCGCGCAGCCTGGAGATGATCCGGCGGCAGGTCGCACACCTGCGCGAGATCGCGACCGGCTTCCACGAGTTCACGGGCGGCGCGAAGCCGCGGCCCGAGCGCTTCGATCTCGCGGAGCTCGCGCGCGAACTGGTCGAGTTGCATGCAGCGCTCGCACAGGAGCGCGGCCTCTCGATCGAACTCGAACTCACTCCGGCGCAAGTCTTCGCCGATCGCGCGAAGATCCGCCGCGCCGCGACCAATCTGTTGTCGAACGGCATCGAGTCGATGGAGAGCGGCGGCCGGCTCGTCGTGCGCTGCGTGCACGTCGACGGCTACGGGCGCTTCGAGGTGCTCGACAACGGTCGCGGTCTGTCGTCGGAAGTGCAGGCGCGCTTGTTCGAGCCGTACTTCACGACCAAGTCGACAGGCACCGGCCTCGGGCTCGCGATCGCGCGCCGCGTGGTCGACGAAGCGGGGGGGCGACTCGCGTTGTTGGCACGCCCCGCCGCGGAGGGCGGAGGCTGCCGGGCGCAGCTGGACCTGCCCCTGGTCACGAGTTGAGCCGGAGGTGGGCCGCGTCGCCTTGACGTGCGGCGCCCTCACGGGTCCCATGGTGGGCTCATCCGACCCCTTTCCAACGGGACAGCCCGTTCTTGGGAAGAAGGGTCGCCCGTCCGAGCGCCCTCCTCGATCGTTCCTCGAGGGGGCGCGGCGCAACTCCAGTGGGTGGTGCGTCGCTCTCGGTTCGAACCTCAGCCTCTCGGAGAACTCCCGTGGATTCGAAGTCCCGCGCCTTCCTTGCCTCCGCCGTTGCAGCGCTCGCGCTCGTCGGTGCAGCTCACGCCCAAGACCCCACGATCGAGCGCAGCACGTGTGAGCTGCTGCTCGCCCCCGGTGAACAAGCCACGATCGACGTCGTGGTCAAAGTTCCCGGCAAACCCATCTCGCCCAAGGCCGACATCTACATCCTCGCCGACGCGACGGGCAGCATGGGCCCGGTGCTCGACAGCGTGAAGTCGAACATCGCGAGCATCGCCGCGACGCTCTTCTCCATCCCGGGCGCGGACCTGCGCATCGGCGTCGGCTCGTACCGCGACCTCGTCTCGGCGACGTACGCGTTCGACCACGAGCTGTCGCTCACGACCGATCAAGCACAGATCATCGCCGCCGTGTCGACGTTCGTCGCCGGCTCGGGCGGTGACCCGGCGGAAGGTGCGTTCTTCGCGCTCCAGAAACTCGCCACGGATCCGGCGGCGACCTACGGCTGGCGTCCGGACACGAAGCGCATCGTCGTGTGGTTCGGCGACGCGCCGTCGCACGATCCGATCTGCACGCAACTGACGGGCCTGCCGAGCGCGATCACGGAGAGTTCGGTCATCGCCGCGCTGCAAGCTTCCGGTACGACGGTCATCGGCATCTCGACGCCGACCGGTCTGCCGGCTGCGTTGAACGACGACCCGCTCGGCAACGGCACGCTCAACTCGCAGACGTACCAAGCCGCCTGCGGCTTCCTCGGCGGCGCCCCGGGCCAAGCCACGCGCATCGCCGCTGCGACGGGCGGCATCCACACCGCGATCGCGAGTGTCAACGACATCACCCTGGCGATCCTGCAGAGCATCCTCGCCGAGTTGAACGAGGCCAAGGTCGAACTCAAGGCTCTGGGCGGCATCGTTCCGCTGGTCACCGGCATCTCGCCGCCGTCCGTCGACATCGTGCTGCCGCTCGACCCGAACCAGTTCGTGGACGTGCCGTTCCAGGTCTTCGTTCAGGCCGGCGCGTGCATCGAGAACGCGGTGCTCGAGTTCGACGGCACGCTGCAAGCCTGCATCAACGGCCAGCCGACGCCGGCGATCAAGACCGTTCACATCGAACAGAAGGCGTGCGTCGCGTTGTGTGTCTGGGGCATCGGCTACCAGAAGACGGACATCGTGATCAGCACCGGAATGCCGGGTCCGATCGACCGCCAGTACATCCAGCCGGTGTGGATCTACCACGTGTTGCAGAACCAGATCCCGGAGATTCACATCCCGAACATCCCGGCGTTGATCGGCGCCGAGCTCTACACGCAGGTGTTGATGTTCAACCCGACCGAGTTCCCGAACGACCCGATCAAGGTCTCGAACGCGCTCATGTACAAACTCGGCATGGGCACGGCGAAGTTCGGCACGGCGACCGGCATCCAGCAGTACGCGACCGTCAACCCGCAACTGGGCGGCACGGTCGGCATGGGCTTCTACTTCCAGTGACGCACGGGCACGGCGGCGGTGTTCGGCGACGCGCCGCGCACCGCCGCCGCGCCTGACCGCTGTCGGCGCGTGCGGGTCGGTGACCCGCGGCCGCGAGGTACGACAGACCGCACGAAGACCGCGGCGCTCGGCCACGAGCGCCGCGGTCGTTCGTTTCCGGCGGCGGTTCGCGAGAGACGCGGTCCGAGGTTCGTGCGCCACTCGCGCCACGCGCTGGTTGTAGGCTCGCTCGCGCGTGTCGCTCTCGGACGTCGTCCATTTCCTGCTCGGCCGGCGCGACATCGTCGCCGGTGTGGTCGTCGTCGCCGCTGCGCTCGCAGCCGTACCGCTCGCGAAGCGCGTCGGCGCCGCGGCGACTTGGCTCGCGCGCCGGGCGCCGCGCGCGGGGCGCGAGCGCGCCGTCGTGCTGACGCTCGTCGCCCTCACGTTCGCGACCGCAGCCCTGTGTTCGTACCTGCGTCCGCCGCTCGCCGCGGTGCACGACGAGTTCAGTTACCTCCTGGCCGCCGACACGTTCGCGCACGGGCGACTCACGAATCCGACGCCGCCGTCGCCCGAGCACTTCGAGACGTTCCACGTCGTCGTCGAACCGACCTACCAGAGCAAGTACCCGCCGGGCCAAGGCCTCGTCCTCGCGCTCGGTCAGGTCGTGTTCGGGCATCCGATCGCCGGCGTGTGGATCGGCGCCGCACTGTTCGCCGCAGCGACGTGGTGGGCGCTGCGAGCGGTCACCGGGCCCGGTGTCGCGCTGGTGTGGAGCGTGCTCGCCGTGCTGCGCTTCGCGTCGAGCGACTACTGGGCGCAGAGCTACTGGGGCGGCTGCCTCGCTGCCGCCGGCGGCGCGCTCGTCGTCGGTGCGACGTTCCGACTCGCGCGCACGCTGACACCGAGCGCGGCACTCGCGCTGGCTGCAGGCAGTGTGGTTCTCGCACTGACACGCCCGTTCGAGGGCTTCGTGCTCGCGGCGATCGCACACCTCGTGATCGCCGCCGCGCGGCTCTTCTCCGACGCGCGCACGTCGACTCGCTCGGTGGCGGCTGCGTGTGCAGCATGGGCCGTGGTGCTGTGCGTCGGACTCGGTTTCCTCGCCCACTACAACCGCGCCGTGACGGGTGACGCACTGCGCCTGCCGTACCTCGAACACGAGGAGCGCTACGCGGCCACGCCGAACCTCTTGCTGCAGGGGCCGATCGAAACACCCGAGTACCTTCACCCCGAATTCGAGCGTTTCTGGGCCGGTTGGGTGAAGGCCAAGTACGACGAGCGTCGCGAGTCGACGTGGCTCACCGTGGCGGGGGAGAAGCTCGCCTACTACGGTCCGTTCTACGTGAACTGGTCGTGGCTGCCGTTCCTCGCCGTCGGACTCCTGTTCGCGCATGCCCGCGGCTTGCGTGTCATGGCGCTCGGCGGAGCATGGGCGATCGTCGTCGTCGCCTTCGACAACGCGCACTACGGCTCACCCTTCACGGCGGTCGCCGTCGTGGCCTGCGCACTCGGCACGGAGCGCGCACTCCGAGCACGGGACGCGCGTGTGCGCGCGGCTGCGTTCGCGGCGACGTGCGCCGTCGTGCTGGCGACCGCGCTCGAAGCCGTCGAAGCGCAGCTCGGCTGGCGCGCGGCGTGGCCGGCGTTGCGCGCGGACCTGGTGGGTCGTCTCACGGGCCTCCCGGGCGACGACATCGTCTTCGTGCGCACCGACTACAGCACCCTCGACGCCGCCGGGCGCGCCGACTGGGACAACATCGACTGGGTCTTCAACGGCGCCGATCTTCGCGGCGCGCCGGTGCTCTTCGCTCGCGACCTCGGGGAGGAAGCCAACCGGCGCCTGCTGGAGGCGTTCGCTCCGCGTCTCGGTTGGCGACTGTGCCTGCCGGCGGGCGTGGA
>JBIKNC010000143.1:0-11330 GCA_044358925.1 Planctomycetota bacterium
GCGCATCACTTCCGCACTTCGGCCCCGCCGTGACGGATCCGGTGTCTGACACCGTACGCGTCACCCCTCGTGCTCCTCGCCTACAACACCAACGGCCTCGCCCACCACCGGCTCGACGACGCACTCCTGTTGCTCGCCGACCTCGGGTACGCGGGCGTCGCGCTCACGCTCGACGTCGGACATCTCGATCCGCTGCACGCGACGTCGGCCGAGATCGCGCGCGTCGCACAGCGCTGCCGCGCACTCGGTCTCGCGGTCGCGGTCGAGACGGGCGCGCGCTACGTGCTCGACGCGCGCCGCAAGCACTACCCGACGTTGCTCGAGGACGACGCGGCCGATCGACGGCGCCGCGTCGAGTTCCTCGTGCGCTGTGCGCACATCGCGGCCGAGCTCGGCGCACACGTCGTCTCGATCTGGTCGGGCGCCGCGCCGCGCGGCGTCGTCGGTGACACGAACCCGGCTCGCGTCGGCGCACACGAGCCGCACGTCGAAGCGCTCTGGCAGCGCCTCACCGACGGCGTCGAATCCACTCTCGCCGCCACGGCCGCTCTGCCCGTGACGCTGTGCTTCGAGCCCGAACCCGGCATGTTCGTCGAGCGCCCGCGCGGCTACCTCGCGCTCCGCGAACGCCTCGAACAGCGCGGCGTCACGCCGCCCGCGCTCACGCTCGACGTCGGCCACCTCCTGTGCACGAACGACCTGCCCGTCGAGCGCGCCATCGCCGCCGCCGCGCCGCACCTCGCGCACGTGCACCTCGACGACATCGCGGGCGGCGTGCACGAACACCGCATGTTCGGCGAGGGCGACCTCGACCTGCCCGCGGTGCTGCGTGCGCTCACGGCGATCAACTACACCGGCCTCGCCGCCGTCGAGCTGTCACGCGACAGCCACCGCGGCGCGTGGGCCGCGCGTGAGGCGCTCGCGCGGCTCGTCGCGGCGCGGCGCACACCGTGACAGCGGCGCGCCGACGCGCGCTCAGTCCGCGCGATTGAGCAGGAACGTCGCCACCTGATCGAAGAACAGGCGCAGGTAGGCGGTCACGTCGGCGGGGAGCGCGGTCTCGGCCAGGCTCGCGGTCATCAGCTCCATCCAGCGGTCGCGGCGCACGCGGTCGACCGGGAAGTGGGCGTGGCGCATCCGCAGGCGCGGGTGGCCGCGTTGCTCGACGTAGCGCGGCGGGCCGCCGAAACGGCCGACGAGGAAGTCGCGGAGGCGTTGTTCGGAGCCGGCCCAGTCGTCCTGTGGGTAGAGCGGGCTGAGCAGGTCGTCGGTGCGCACGCGCCGGTAGAAGGCGGCGACGAGGCGTTCGAAGCCGTCCTCGCCGATCAGCGTGTAGAGGTCGTGGTCGAAGTCCATCGCGGCGCGAGCGGACACGATGTCGCCGAGCGGCCGGCCGGGCAAGTGCGCGCGCGCAGTACGGAGTTCCGCACAGCGCCACCAAGCGCAGCCGAGCCGCACTCCGTACCGACCCGCACACGTCATTCGCAGCGCAACGTCGCGCGCGCTTTCGCGCCCCGGTTTCGCGGGAGTCGCGCGCGGCCCGCGGCTAAGGTTCGCGCTCTCGACGGCGCACGGTCCACGTGCGCGCGCTCGACATGGGCACCGGCCGCACGCGCTCTCGGCGCGCCGCGACCGCGCCCCACCGCCCCCCCGCGCCCTCGCCGCGTCATGACGATCGCCTGGATCGGTTTCATCACCTTCGTGCTGTTCGCGCTCGCGCTCGACCTCGGTGTGTTCCACCGCACGGCGCACGTCGTGAAGGTGCGCGAAGCGGTCATCTGGTCGTGCATCTGGGTGACGCTCGGGCTGTCGTTCGGTGTGCTCGTCTACTTCGGGTACGAGAACCACTGGTTCGAGCTCGGCAACACGGTCGACCCGGTCGACGGCCTGATCAACACCGGTCGCACGGCCGCCGAGAAGTACCTGACCGGCTTCGTCGTCGAGTGGTCGCTGAGCGTCGACAACATCTTCGTCATCGCGATGCTGTTCGGCTTCTTCGCGGTGCCGCCGATGTACCAGCACCGCGTGCTGTTCTGGGGCATCCTCGGCGCGCTCGCGATGCGCGGCGTGATGATCGCGCTCGGCGCGAAGCTCATCGCCGACTTCCACTGGATGATCTACGTGTTCGCAGGACTCCTGATCCTGACGTCGATCAAGATGCTGTTCCTCGAGTCGGAGCTTCACGACCCGAACAAGAACATCATCGTGCGCATGGTGCGCAAGTCGATCGGCGTCACGTCGCGCTTCCACGGGCAGCGCTTCTACGTGCGCGCCGGCAGCGAGGCGTCGCACGCGCCCGCCTATCCGGGCGCGCCGGTCGAACGCGACGAAGAGGTCGAACGCGCCAAACCGGGAGCGTTGCTGCTGACGCCGCTGGCCCTGGCCCTCGTGATGGTCGAGATCACCGACCTGATCTTCGCCGTCGACTCGATCCCCGCGATCTTCGCGATCACGGGCGACCCGTTCCTCGTCTTCACGAGCAACGTCTTCGCGATCCTCGGCCTGCGCTCGCTCTACTTCGCGCTGGGCGGCATGGTCGACAAGTTCCGCTTCCTCAAGTTCGCGCTCGCCATCGTGCTGATGGTCGTGGGCCTGAAGATGATCTTCGCGAAAGCGCTCAAGAGCGCCCTCGGCGAACACTTCAACCTCTACCTGCTGCTGGTCGTCGTCGGCATCCTCACGATGGGTGTCGTGGCGTCGCTCGCGGCGGATCGGCGCGACGCGAAGAACGGCGTGAAGAAGTGAGCGGCGCGGCGAACCGGTGAGCCTGCGACTGGGCTTCGGCAGCGACGAGTTCGGCTACTCGATCGAGTTCGGCGTCGAGGCGGAGGCCGCGAAGAAGCGCTCGCTGTTCGGCACCGATCCGATCGTCGTGCGCGAGAGCGTCTGGCGCGGCGCGCGCTTTCGCCCCGCGGCGGAAGTCGTCGCGCGGCGCGGTTCGCGCGTCTCGCTGCGCGAGTCGATCCGTTCGTGGCGCTTCCACGACCAGTTCCGCGCCGACGCCGACGCACCGGCGCGACAACCGCAGATCGGAACACGCACACCTGTTCTCGCCGCGGACGGCCGCGACCTCGCCGCCGCGTTGCAGACGATCCGCGAGGACGGCGACGCGGGCACGCTCGACGCCGCGATCGCCGACGCGTTCCCCGGCGCGCGGCTCGAGATCGTGCGCAAGGACGGCCGCTTCACGATCGTGTTCCACCAACACGGCCTGCTGCGTCCGCTCTCGACGGCCGAGCTCTCCGACGGAACGCTGCGCTACCTCCTGTGGATCGCCGCGCTGCTGACGACGCCCCCCCGGAGTGGATGGTGCTGAACGAACCCGAGACGAGCCTGCACCCGGACCTCTTGCCCGCGCTCGCGCGTCTCGTCGCCGAGGCGAGCAAGAGCTCACAGGTCTGGGTCGTGACCCACGCGCGCGCCTTCGCGGACGAGCTGTGCGCGCTGCCGAACGTGAGCGCCGTCGAGCTCGCGAAGGAGATGGGCGAGACGCACGTGAAGGGGCAGGGCTTCCTCGCGCGGCCCGATTGGGAGTGGCCGAAGCGCTGACGCGGCGCGCGACGGGCGGAGGTTCGGTGCCACACCTAGACTTCGAGCGGGTTCCCGCGCGAGCGTCGCGGCGCCTGCTCGCATGCAACGATCGAAAGGTGTGCTCGTGGTGGCGGTGGCGGTCGTGGCTCTCGTCGCCGTCGTGTTGTTCGTCTGGTCGCCGACGTGGTTCGTCGCGAGCACGCGCTCGTCGGACGATGCGGCGAAGGAAGAGCGCCTCGCCGCACCGGCCGAACTCGCCGAATCGACGACGGTCGACGAGCTCGCGCTCGACGACAGTCGCCGTGCACTCGACGCGCCTCCGGGTGTGCAGGAGTTGCTCACCGTCGATGCGACGGAATCGAATGGCGCCGTCGTCGTGCGTGTCGTGGTCGACGGCGAGCCGCGGCTCGCGGCGGAATGGAATGGCACGTTGAGCTGGTCGGACGGCACAGCAGCCCCCACGTCGTTCGCGATCGAAGACGGGCGCTTCGTGTTGCCGAGCGCACCGCTCGGCATCGAACAGTTCTCGGATCTCGTACTCGGCAGACTCGCGGCTCGACCGATCGCGCTCGTTGCTCTGGCGAAGGCTGACGATCAGCGTGAGACGAGCGAGTCGGCGGCTGAGGCGGACCGACGCGCTCGCGCGGACTTCGAACTCCGCGCCGAATTCGAGCGCGGAGCGACACTCGTGTGGTCGTCCTCCGTCCTTCCGTCCGACGAGTGCCCCGTCGACATCGCGTACGGCGGCTCGGGCCCCCCGAAACGTGTCGGCGGCCCGCGCATCACGACGTCCAAGCCTCAGTTCGAGGCGCAGCGCGGCGTCGACCTTCCGCACGAACTCGCTCGCGTCGCAGAGCCATCGATGCTCTGGGTCGGTGCGCCGGCGCGACAGTGGCGCATGTTCCCGCTCGCGCCGACCGACGTGCGCATCGAGGTGGTTCTCGAGAAGACTGCGGCGTTGCATGTGCTCCACGACGCGCCACGAGGAAGTCGCGTCGTCGTGCGTGCGGTCGGACGAGACTTCACGGCGCGCGTGCCGATCGAGAGTGAAGAGGTCGTCGAGATCGCTGACCTTCCAGGCGGCGAGTTCAAGGTCTGGATCGAAGACGCTGAGTGGCAGGCGCTCACGCGAGTCGAGTTCGTCACCCTCGTCGCGGGTGAGAGCAGAGATGTCGACCTACGAGCGAGTACCGCGCTCGACGGCCGCGGCGGTGTGCGCGTCATCGTGCGCGCGCCACCCGAGATCCTCGCACTCGCGCCACCGCAGAACATTGGGGCGCCGCAGAACGGGCCGTCGGCGAGCATCTCGCGAACGACGAGCGCAGGCGTGAGTTCGGCGGCGCTCGGCGCCGTGCCGCGCGTGGCGAGTGCCGACGGCAGCTTGACCTTCGAAGTGCTCGGCCTCCTTCCGGACAGCTACATCGTTCACATCCAACCGTTCGCCGCGGCGGCGGAGTTCGAGGTGCTGGCGGGCGAGATCACGGTCGTCGAGATCGACGCGGGCTGCCTCGGCTACATCCGCTTCGACGCTCAGCCGGCGATGGTGGGCGGGATCTTGGTACTGGAGCTCGAACCCATCGGTTCGACGGGTGTCGAGCTCCCCGGCATCGACCTCGATCCGTCCGAGGCGTTCTCGTCGCCACTGCCGATCGTGTGCGGCACCTACCGCGCGCGAGTGCAGGACTTCGGGAGCGGCCGATTCGTGAGCGATCCGATCGTCGTCGCCGCGGGCGTGACGACGACCGTGGTGCTTCGCGCGGAGTCCGCGCGGCCTGCTGAAATCGCCATCGTTCTCAGCGTCGTCGACAGCGCCACCGACATGCCCGTGCCGTTCGACATGCCCTTCTGGACCGGTATCCGAATCGTTGCCGTCGACACGAGCACGAACCTCCGCCAAGGCATCCGGTTCGTCGGCTCGCTCGGCGCCTTCACGAGCGCGATGGCCACGGTGCTCGAACACGACGGCTTGGTGCGCATCGAGGTGCCCGAGCATCCGTTCTGGACCTTCGAGCCGCTCGAACCGCTCGTGTTGTCCGACGGCGCGACGGTCACGCTGCGGGCGACGGCCAAGTGAAGCGCACACCACCATGACTCGCCGCCCGATCGCTCGCCGCCTGTTCGTCTGGGGACTCGTCCTCGCGCTGCTCGGGTTCGTGTCGCTGAACTTCTTTGGGCTCAAACTTGGTGAGGAGGTCGAGCGCCCGAGCGTGCGCGAGCTGCTCACGGACGATCCGCGACCGGAGCAGCCGCGGCCGCTCGTGGAGGGGCTGGTCGATTTGCGCACACTCGCGGCGCAGCAAGAGGACGGGACAACGGTCGAGTTCGAGGTGAACGCGAGTTCGGCGGTGGTGGCGCTCGACGTGCGCGACATCCACAGCGACGAGGAGGAGCTGTGCCGCCTGTATCCGGACTTCGTGTCGGCGGCGCGCGCGGCGGCGGACGTCGGTGAGTCGGTCCTGCCGAGCCTCAACGTGCTCGACGCGAAGGCGAAGCAGATCGACGACGGCGTGATGGCGGCGCTCGAGCTGCACCTCGTGTTCGGCGGCGGCGCGGGCGGCGACGTCGTCGCGCTGTTGCGCGGGCTGCGTGCGGCGGCGGGGAGCGACGCGGCGGCGTGGACGACGGCGGCGCTCGTGTTGGCGGGTTTCGAGGAGGCGACGCCCGAGGCACAAAGCCTCGTCGACGAGTTCGACGCGGATGCGCTGCGCGCGCGGCCGATCGGCTTCCACACGTGGTCGCCCGAACTCGAGCGCACGTACCGCACGCTGCGGTTCGTGCAGGAGCCTCTCGCGTCGGACGACCCGGTGCGCGTGGCGCTCGAGCGCGCGCTTGCCGCGGACGAAGCGCTCGAGGCTCTGTACGGACGCGTGCTCGAAGTGCAGCGCCTCTTCACGAACCACGCGGGCCTGCCGACCCTCGGCAGCGGCGCGGCGCTCGCCGCTCTGTTGCCGCCGAGTGCGGTCCGCGAAATCGAACTCCTGCGGCGCCTCTATCCGAACGGCGCGCCGGACGGCGCCGACACGATGGCGGACCTCGTGCTTGCGATCCGCGACGGCCGTCTCGATCTCACGCCAAGCACAGGCGGCGGTTGGTACGAGCAGCGCATGCACGCGCTCGAAGTCTTCCTCCTGCCGGAGCGCGCCGACGAACACGAGGCGCTCATGCTCAGCCGCCGCTACAAGCAGCGCCTCGTCGAGGCCTACCAAGCGCGTGTGACGAACGTCCTCGAGACGCACGCGGGCATGGTGATGTTGATGGCTTCGCTTCCGCCGAGGGGCATGGCGCCGCGGCTGCGCGTCGAGCCGTGCGCGACGTACGCGCGTCGCATCGCCGCGAGCTTCACGTTCGTGCAGCGTGTGCTCGCGGAGCACGCGCCGGCGGTGCTCGCCGCGCCCGGCCGGAGCGCGAGCGGCGCGCGCCTCACGACACTCGCTGACGAACTTGCCGCGGCACAGCGCTTGTTCCTCGGCATCCACCTCGTCGTGTGCGACGACCTCGGCCTCGCGCCGCGCATCGCGGCCAGCGAACTCGATCCTGCCGAGCACGCTTCAGCACGCGCCGAGGCCGCCGCGTGGCTCGCCGACTGGACGAGCGACCCCGACCTCGCCGTCGACACGCGCATCGCCTTCCCAAGTGGTCCGACGCGCAACGGTCGCGTGCGCACGTGGTGCACGACCGGCGTGCGCGCCGTGCGCCTGTCGGCGCGCTACGTCCACCCGCCGCACGTTCGCGAGGCGGCGGCATCCGGCGCCACGCCGCAGCCGTGGCAACCGGCCGAGGTCTGGAACACACAATCCACCGAGTGGATCGTGCTCGCCGAGCAGTTCGAAGAACTCTCGTTCGACGAGCCGCCGACGCGCGACGAGTTCCGCCGCTTCCTGGAGAGCCGTTGAAACGAGAGCGCCGCGCGACGGATCGCGCGGCGCTCGAACACGCGTGCGTCGCCGCAGCGTGCGATGTACGGCTCAGCAGGTCTTCGCCGGGCCCGCAGCCGCCGAGTAGAAGCCGAACACCGCGCCCGCCGGATCGAGCTGGATCGAGAACGAGCCCATGCCTTCGCCGATGTCGGTCGGCGGCATGATCGGCGTGCCGCCGAGGGACTTGGCGCGGTCGGCCGAGGTCTCGAGGTCGGCGCTCATGAAGTACGGATACCAGTGGCTCGGGATGTTCTTGTCGGGGCACTGCATCAGGCCGCCGATGCCGTACGAGCCGTTCATGAACATGTGGTAGATGTGGCCGTCGTCGACGGGCTTGGTCGTGGTCGTCCAGCCGAACAGGCCCTTGTAGAAGGCGAGCGCCTTGTCGAGGTCCGTCGTCATGCACTCCATCCAGCACGGCAGGCCGGGCTTCATCTGCTCCATGCCGCGCGCGGGGTACTGCTGGTTGCCGCGGTAGAGCGCGAACGACGCGCCGGCGGGGTCGGCGACGATCGCGAACTTGCCCATGCCGGGGATGTCGGTCGCGCCCATGTGGACGGAGCCGCCGAGTTTCTTGACCTTCGCGAGCGACGCGTCGAGGTCGGCGACGGCGACGTAGCTCATCCAGTGGCTCGGAACGTTCGGCGCGGGCAGCGATTCGATGCCGCCGAAGGCGTCGGCCTGGTCGTTCGTGGCCATGAGCATCGTGTAGCTCTTCGGACCCATCGGAAGGTCCTGGCTCTTCCAGCCGAGGAGCTCGCTGTAGTAGCTCTTCGCGCGCTTCGGATCCTTGGTGAACAGGTCGTGCCAGCAGAAGTGGTGGACGAGGGGCGTTTCCATGTCGGGCGTGGGGCGTGGGGTTCGAGGGTGATGGAGCGCCGTGCATGGGCAGCGAGCGCGCGGCACGGGCGAGGCTAGCCGGGCGGCGCGCATCGGTGGCAGGCGCGGCGTCCGAAACGTCGCCCGCATCGTCGCAGCATGTGACCGTTTGGCCGCGCCGGTTCGCGATCGGTTGGGCGCGCGTATGCTGCGTCGCGCCCGGGCACCGGCGTGCAGTTCGACGCGCGCGGCCCGTCTCTCCTCGACGCTCCTCTCCATGCAGCGACGTACGTTCCTCGCGCTCTCGATCCTGATTGCAACTTCCTATGCGACGCTCGGTGGTTGCGGAGGCGACGCGAGCGACGGCGAGAAGGGCGCGACGAAGCGCTTCGCCTACGTCACGAACGGCGTCGATCCGTTCTGGAACGTGTGTGCGGCGGGCGCGCGCGCGGCGGAGAAGGAGCTCGGCGTCGACGTCGAGGTCGTGTTCCCCGACGGCATCGCGGACCAGAAGCAGAAGATCGAGGACCTGCTCGTGCGCGGGCTCGACGGCCTCGCGGTGAGCCCGATCGATGCGGCGAACATGACCGCGTTCCTCGACGAGGTGGCGGGGCGCACGGTGCTCGTCACCCACGACTCGGACGCGCCCGATTCGCAGCGGCGCTGTTTCATCGGCGTCGACAACTACGCGGCGGGATTGGCGGCGGGGCGGATGTTGCGCGAGGCGCTGCCGAACGGCGGCGAAGTCGCGCTGTTCGTCGGCCGCATGGAGCAGGCCAACTCGCGGTTGCGGCGACAGGGCGTGATCGACGCGTTGCTCGGGCGCGAGCCGGACGCGACGCGCGCCGATCCGCTCGATGGCAACGTGAGCGGCGGCGGCTTCACGATCGTCGCGACGCGCACGGACAACTTCGACAAGGCGCAGGCGAAGGCCAACGCCGAGGACGTGTTGATCGCACATCCGAACCTGGCCGGCATGGTCGGATTGTTCGCGTACAACGCGCCGGCGTGCCTCGAGGCGCTGCGCGGCGCCGGAAAACTGGGCGCGGTGAAGATCGCGTCGTTCGACGAGCAGATCGCGACGCTCGACGGCATCACGAGCGGGCACGTCGTCGGCACGGTGAGCCAGAGCCCGTTCCAGTACGGCTATCGGTCGGTGGTGCTGCTCGAACAACTCGCACGCGGCGACGCGAGCGGCATCCCGGCGGGCGGTTGGTTCGTGATCGAACCGACCGTCGTCACGACGGCGAACGTCGCGGAGTTCCGCACCAAACTGGAAGCGGACATGGCGGCGGGCGCGCGTTGAGCGACGGCGCGGTGACGCAGGCGAACGCGACGACACGCATGTCGACGACGACGCTCTTCGAGGCGCAGGGGCTCTTCCGGGCGCAAGGCTTGTGCAAGCGCTACCCGGGCGTCGTTGCGCTCCAGGAAGTTGCATTGCGTGTCGGGCGCGGCGAGGTGGTCGCGCTCGTCGGCGAGAATGGCGCGGGCAAGAGCACGCTCCTCAAGTCGATCGCGGGGCTCGTCGCTCCGGACGCGGGCGAGATGGCGTTCGACGGCGCGCCGTGGCGGCCGCGCGATGCGAGCGCGGCGGCGCGCGGCGGCGTGGCGCTCGTGCACCAGGAGTTGTGCCTGGCGGAGAACTTGACGGCGGCGGAGAACATCGGGCTCGGGCGCGAGAAGCACCGTTTCGGCATCGTCGATCGGCGGCGTCTGGAGGAGCGCGCGGCCGATGCACTGCGGCGCGTCGGCGCGCGCTTCGATCCGCGCGTGCGCGTCGAGACGTTGGCGGCGGGGGAGCGGCAACTGGTCGAGATCGCGAAAGGGCTCGATCAGGCGGCGAAGCTCTTGATCCTCGACGAACCGACGTCGAGTCTGACGGCGCGCGAGACGGCGAAGTTGTTCGAACTCGTGAAGCAGTTGCGCAGCGAAGGTGTGGGCGTGCTGTACGTCTCGCACCGTTTGCACGAGGTGCTCGAGTTGGCCGACCGCGCGGTCGTGTTGCGCGACGGTCGCAATGCAGGCGAGTTCGAGCGGCGCGAGTTGTCGCGCGATGGGCTCGTCGCGCGCATGGTCGGGCGCGAGTTGGCCGCCGTGAAGCACCGCCCGGTCGTCGTGCGCGACGAGGTGTGTGTGCCGCGTGTCGAAGTGCGCGGGGTCGTGACGGACGCGTTCCCCGGAGCGCGCGTCGATCTCGCGGCGCACGCGGGCGAGTTGGTCGGTGTCGCCGGCCTGGTCGGCGCGGGGCGCACGGAGCTGCTCGAAACGCTGTTCGGTCTGCGCGCGCGCCTCGGCGGCGAGGTGCTGGTCGACGGCCGGCGTGTCGACGTGCGCGGTGCGCGCGACGCGGTTGCGGCCGGGATCGCGCTGGTGCCGGAGGATCGGCGCGAGCAGGGTTTGTTGCTCGAGGAGAGCGTGCGCGTGAACGTCGCGCTGGCGACGCTCGAGCGGCGCGTGCGACGCGGTTTGGTCGACGCGGCGGCGGAGTGTGCGGTCGCGGACGAGGCAGTGCGTGTGCTGGGTGTGCGCGCGGCGGACCGCGAACAGGAAGTCGCGACGCTGTCGGGCGGCAATCAGCAGAAGGTCGTCGTGGGCCGGTGGCTCGCGGCGCGCCCGAGGTTGTTGTTGCTGGACGAGCCGACGCGCGGTGTGGACGTCGGAGCGCGCGAGGAGCTGTACGTGCTGCTGGAGAAGCTCGCCGCCGATGGTCTGTGTGTCGTGTTCGCGTCGAGCGACATGGAGGAGCTCTTGCGCCTCGCCGACCGGATCGTCGTGATGTGCGACGGTCGCGTGACCGGCGAGTTGGCGCGCCACGAAGCAACGGAGGAGCGCGTGCTGGCGCTGGCGACCGCGTGAAGAGCCTCGAGGCAGTGGCGGTACGGTGTCTGACACGCAGGCGCCACGAACACCAATCCGCCACGTCGCCGGTCGCCACGCGCGTTGGCGAGTACGGTGCCAGGCACCCTGTCGCCAGATCCGGCAGTACGGTGCCGCACCAAGAACTGCCACCGTTCGCGTTCGACGTCATCGCCCTTCGGGCGATGACGTCGAACGCGAACG
>JBIKNC010000345.1:0-3058 GCA_044358925.1 Planctomycetota bacterium
GCGCGTCGCGCGCCTCATGCGGCTCACGGGGTGTGCAACTGTTGGTGCGGCACCGTACGTGTTCGTGACGGATTCCGTGTCTGACACCGTACGCGTCACGCGGGCACGTCGCTGCGGAGCGGCGAGACACGCACGTCGACACCGGGTGACCAGGCGACGTGGTCGGGCGCGCGCGTCGACGGAATCGGAATGCCCATCGCGGCCGTCAGCGACTGCGACGAGCTGCAGCGCGTCACATCGATCAGCGGATACGGCTCGTGGTGCACGCGGCCCGTCGCGAGCGAACAGTCGCGGCGCTGCGTGAACAACAGGTAGCGCTCGACGAGGAAGTGGTCGAGCGTGTTCGCCTCGGCCGGTCGCGCCGGTGCGCGCGCGAGTTCGATGGCGATGTCGTAGCTCGCCGACGGAGGGCCGCGCCGCTCGCCGCGGTAGGTGATCGCGGTCGGGTGCGCCGGGTCGCCGCTCGCGGCCAGTTCGAGATGAGCGAACCAATACGGCAGGCTCCAGAAGCGGCGCGCGATCGCGACCGCGAGTCGCTTGCTCGCGTCGAGGCTGAAGAACCACACGCCCGCGCGGCCGTTCGCGTCGACGACGTACGTGCGCACGTTCGTCTCGCGGAACCACGACACGCCCGGCATCGGCGGGGCCCACCACGGCCGCACGCGCTCCATCGCGAAGGGCACGACGCCGAGCCACGCGGACCCGGAGTGCTCTTCGAGCGTGAGTCCGCGCGGCACGAGCGGCTGCAACTCACGCGCGTCGACGCGCCAGTGGAGGAACGCGAGGCTGCGCCAGTTCTGCCGGCCGGCGGTGCGCGGGTCGGGCGGGAGCGGGGGCGACGGTTGCATCGGTGCGGTCGGGGAGCATCGCTCTCGCTCCCGTGAACCGCGGCCGAGACTACCTCCGCGTCGCACCGAATCGTCGTACGAGTGACTGCTGCGTGTCGCGCGCTATGTTCATCCCGCGAGGGTTGGCCTCTCGACTTGTGCTCCAGGGTCGAAGCAGGCACCGCGACATGAGTTCGACGCAATGGGTCTGCTGGGACTGCCGTCGCATCGTGCGGCGAGCGCGCATGGCGACGAAGGCGCCGCGTTGTTCGCAGTGCGGCGGCGGCACCGTCGACGTCGGCATGCGACTGCGGTTGCCGCCGCGCGACGACGGACGCGGATGGCGTGCGCTGCGAGCGAAGCGGCGCCTCGACGAGAGTGCGCGCAGCGATGAGCGTCGCGTCGCACTCGTGCGCAGTCGTCACGATCTGGAGAAGCGCATCGCGGCGCTCGAGGCGCGCCCGCCGAACGCGGAGCGCGAGCGGACGGTCCGTGTGCTCCGCCGCCACCTCGCGCGACTTGGCAATCCGTGACCGGACGCTCTGCCTATCTACGCTTCGTGCTGCTCGAGCAGAACGAGCAATCCCATCGGCGCACGGGACTGCTCGTCGCCGCGCATGCGTTGCGAGACAGCGACGAACTCGACGGCACGGAATTCGAGCAGGTGCGCGCGCTGTGCGCGTGGTTCAACAAGAACGTCAACGTGCCGAAGGTCTTGCGCGCCGACGACAACGAGCGCGCGCTGTCGTGGTTCAAGGCGGACGCGACGAAGCCGATCGCGAAGATGTGGGAGCTCGCTGCCTTCTTCGAGGCGCGCGATCGCCCGATCGAAGTGCTGCGCACCGATGATCCGGGCATCATCCTGTTCGAGGACGGCTGGCAGGTGGTCGCGAAGCCGGGCCGCGGACGGCGCGTGAGCTGGTGAACGCGTCACACTCATGCGCAGGCTCCACACGAAACGCGCGCTTCTTCGTAGCCTCCACTGCGGTCGATCGCGCGCCACGGCGACCGACATCAGCACCACGCACGATTCCCATGAAGAACTCGCCGACTCGCCGCACGCGTTCACCGCTCGCCTTCGTCCTCCTCGCGCCGCTCCTGCTCGGCGCCATCGCGCCGGTCGCGCTCTGCCTGTGGGATCGCGACACCTTGGCGGCCGAGGCCAAGAAGGCGCCGGGCATCGTCGAGGTCTTGACGGGTCGCTTCGAGCGTCAGCCCGCGCGCTACCACGAGATGCGCCTCGCGAGCGTCACGCGCGAGATCGAGAGCGGTTCGAAGGCGCTCGGTCTGTTCGACGATGCCGGCGTGGCGTGTGATCGGCTCGAGCGCTTCGACGAGGCGATCGAGTGGATGGCGCGCAAGCGGGTGGTGCTCGACGAAACGGCGGCGCGCGGCAAGACGGACGCGCATCACGAGTACACGTACCTCGCCAACCTCGGCACCTTCCACGCGCACCGCTGGCTGAAGGGTGGAGCGCAGCGCGAGGACCTCGGCGATCTCGTGCGTGGGCGCGACCTGATCGCGGCGGCGATCGCGCTCAGTCCGGACGCACACTTCGGGCGCGAACGCTGGCAGCTCATGGCGCTCGAGTTCCTGATCGCGCCGCCGGCTCCGATCGAGACGGAGAGTTCATGGAAGATCGCCGCGACCTTCTTGCCGCTGACCGAAGCTCCCTGGCTCGGGCAGAAGCAGCTCGCGAAGAGCGGCTACGCGGACGCCGTCGAAGGTCTGGTCGGCTTGATCACCCTCGGCAACGCGTGGGCGAGCGTCGACGTCTTCCAAGCACTCGAGTACGCGCTCATCGATCGCGGCGACGGCCACTTGGCGCGCATCGCGGGCTGGCGGCTCGACGAGCTGCTCGCGAGCGGCCGCACGAGCCTCGTTCCCGACGGGCCGACGGAGTGGGACCGCCGTCGCACCGACGAGTTCATCTACGACGCGCGCAAGGCCGACATCGACGCGTTCTTCCCGCGCGCGCGGGCGCAGGCCGATCGGTGGCACGAAGCGCGAGCCGCTTACATGAACGAGCGTTTCGCGCGCGGCGAGCATCCCGACACCCACCCCGAGTTCTGGTCGGCGTACACGGACGCGCATCCCGCGCCGGAGTTGCCGAAGTCCACGCGCAAGTGATCTGTCGCGTGGTGGCACGAGCTCCGTGACGCGTACGGTGCCAGGCACCCTGTCGCCAGATTCCGCACTTCGAAGGCGGCGCGCCGGTGTGCGATCAGCGC
>JBIKNC010000144.1:0-11322 GCA_044358925.1 Planctomycetota bacterium
GCGTCGATTCCGCACTTCGTCACCGCCGTGACGGATCCGGTGTCTGACACCGTACGCGTCACTTCGCGAGACCGAGCAGCGTGCGCATGAACTCGGCGTCGTCGTAGGTGCGGCCGGACACACGCATCTCGGCGAAGCGCACGACCACCAGGTCGAGCGACGGCACGAGGTAGAGGCGCTGCTTGCCGGCGCCGGCGGCCATCACGATCTCGATCGGTTCGCCGGCGGCGTCGAAGATCTGCTCGGTCGTGCCCGCAGACGGGCGCGGGAAGAGGCCACCGTCGTCCGCGACGTCCGGCGTGCTGCCCTCGGCGCCGTTGAGCAGCCACCACGTCAATCCGTAGCAGGCGTTGCACGCGCTCGGCTCGAAGAGCGGCGCCAGCGCACCCGGCTCCAGCGTGTAGACGCGCTCGCCGTCGGCGCCGACGTGCGCACCGCCGCGCAGCACCCAGGTGCCGAAACTCGCCCACTCGCGCGCGGTCAGGTGACCGCCGCCCGGCAAGTTCGGGCGCTGCGCCGCGTCGGGAGCGAAGCGCTCGATGTCGACGTGGATGCCGGCCGGCACGAGCACACGCCGCGACAGATAGTCGAAGACGTTGCGTTCGGCCACGACGCGCTCGCCGTCGACGCCGTTCTCGAGCGCGCGCTGGAGCAGCGCTCCGAACGCGTAGAAGTGGCCGGCACCGTACGCGAACTGTTCACCCGGGTCGCGCTCGAGCGGCAGCGCGACGGCGGCCGCGAAACGGTCCGCGGGCGGCGCCTCCTTGCGGCGCAGGCGTTGCGCGAGTGCGTTCACCGGCCCGAGGTCGACGATGCCGAAGCCCTGCCGTCCGAGTGAGTCGTGGTTCGGTGCGAGGCCGCTCGACAGGTCGAGCAGTTGGCGCACCGTGATCGTGTTCTTCTTCGGGTCCGTCTTCCACTCGGTCAGCACGTCCGACGCGAGCGAGTCGAGCCCGGCGATGAGCCCGTCCTCGATCGCCGCGACGGCGAGCACGCCGCTGAAGCTCTTCGTGCCGCTCGCCAGCGCGTGCGGCCGCTCCGCCGACCAGCCGTTCGTGTAGCGCTCGAACAGCACCTCGCCGTCCCGCACGACGAGCAACGCGCGCCCCGCCGCGTCCTCGGACAGGCGCGCGGCCGCCTCGAACGTCGCCGCGCCGAGTTCGACACCGGCGGGCAGGTCATCGGCCGGCGCGGGCGCCTCCTGGAAGACGGCGCGCACGAGTGCCAGCGGGTCACTTCCCAGCAGCACCTGTGCGTGCGCGCCGGCCGCGCTCGCGACGAAGGCCGCGAGTGCGCAGAGGACGGTCCGGAAGAGCTGAGCGGGCGGCATGGGGGCGGGTACGCAGGATCTCGCGCCGTTCTTGGGGGAAATCGCGTTCGGTTTTCGCCGCGGACTCCGTCGGGCTCAATTCTCTTCCCGCGCGGGACGCCCGAGCAGGTGGCGCAGCGCCGCTTCGAGGCCCGCGAAACGATGGCGGAAGCCGTGCGCCGTGAGCACCGCCGGCGCGACGCGCGCTCCGCGCAGCAGCAGCGTCTCGCCCATCTCGCCGAACAGGAGCCGCACGGCAGCGGCCGGCAGCGGCGCGAACGCGGGCCGCCCGAGCACGCGGCCCAGGACCTTCGCGAACTCGTGCTGCGTCGGCGTGTGCGGTGCGACGAAGTTGACGGGCCCGCGCACGCGCTCGTCGGTCAGCGCGAGGAGCAGTGCCGCGAGCACGTCGTCGAGCGCGATCCACGGCAGCGGCTGGCGGCCGGAGCCGACGGGCCCACCCGCTCCGACCAGGAACGGCGGCAGCATCTTCGCGAGCGCTCCTCCGCGCGGATCGAGCACGACACCGAAGCGCGTGAACACACAGCGCACGCCGGCCGCGGCGAGCGGAGAGGCCGCGCCCTCCCACGCGCGACACAGGTCGCCGAGGAAGCCCGCTGCGCTGGGCGACTGTTCGTCGAACACGGCGGCGTCGTCGCGTTCGAAGGCGCGGTCGTCGTAGGCACCGACGGCGGAGGCCTGCACGAAAACGGGCGGCGGCGAACCGCTCGCGAGCAATGCGCGCACCAACACCTGGGTCGTCGCGATGCGGCTGTCCGCGAGTTCGGCCTTGCGCTCGGCGCTCCAGCGGCGATCGGCGATGCCGGCACCGGACAGGTTGATCACGGCGTCGAAGTCGCGCACCGCGCTCGCTGCGAGTTCGCCGCGCGCCGGATCCCACGCGATCTCCTCGGCTCCGCGCGCCGCGCGTCGCACGAGACGCACGACGCGGTGGCCGCCGGTCGTGAGGTACGGGACGAGTTGTGAACCGACGAGCCCGCTCGCGCCCGCGACGAGGATGCGCAACGAACGCGCCGTACCGAGGCGGCGCTGCGCGGCCGCGTGGTCGAGCACGTCGCCAGCCGTCGTCGTGTGGCGCGCGCGGAACGAACGCACGAGTTTGCGCCGAACGAAGTCCTCGGTGAACGGCAGTCGCCCCGCGCCGAGCGGAAGTTCGAACTCGATTGCGTCGACGAGCTTCGATCGTTGCGGTCCGCGCGCTTCGAAGCGGTGCTCGTGGCGCCAACGCGCGAACGGCCCGCGCTGCTGTTCGTCGACGAACAGGCGCGGCGGCTCGCAGACCGTGTGCAGCGCGTCCCAGCGCAGAGCGAACGGCGCGCGACCGACGGCGAGCGACGCGCGCGCGCCGACGCCGAGCATGGATCCGTCGGGTGCGGGAGTGTGCTCGAGGAGGCGGATGCGCTCGAACGGCGGGACGAGGCGTTCGAACGCACCGGGTCGTGCGTGCCATCCGAACAGCTCGTCCAACGAGACGTCGACGTCGAGCTCGCGGCGGAACGAGGGCATGCTTCGAACGATAGCCCGGCGTGCGGGGATACGCTCCGGCCGTGACGACACCGCAGTCCCCCACCGAGAGGGTTCGCCTCGTGCCGCGCGAACTCGCGACACGGATCGTCGCGCGCGCGCGCGCCGAGGACTTCCGCGTCACCGAACTGCCCGCGTACGCGCCGAGCGGCGACGGCGAACACACGCTCTTCGAGATCGAGAAACGCGGCGTCTCGACACACGAGGTCGTGCGGCGCCTCGCACGCGAACTGGGCACGAAGCCGTTCGAGTTCGGGCACGCGGGTTTGAAGGACGCGCGCGCGGTCGCACGTCAGTGGTTGTCGGTACGCGGCGTGTCGGTCGAACGCGTGCTCGCCCTCGACGTCGAGGGCGTGCGTGTGCTGTCGGCCGAGCGGCACCTCAACAAGCTGAAGACGGGGCACCTGCTCGGCAATCGCTTCGAACTCGCGCTGCGCGGACTCGAGCGCGACGCCGAAGAGAAGCTGCGCGCGGCCCTCGAACTGCTCGAGCGCCGCGGCCTGCCGCACGCCTTCGAGTCGCAGCGTTTCGGGCAACGCGGCGACACGGGCGCGATCGGCACGGCGCTCATGCGCGGCGACTGGCGCGAGGCCACCCTGCAACTGTGCGGTCGACCCGGCGCGCGCGACTTCGGGCCGGTGCTCGAGGCGCGCACGTTGTTCGACGCGGGCCGCTTCGAGGACGCGCAGAACCTGTGGCCGAAGAGCCACACGAACGAGCGCCTCGTGTGCCGCGCCCTGGTGCGGGCACCACACGACTTCGAGTCCGCCTGGCGCGGTGTCGATCGCGACACACTCGGGCTCTTCGCGTCGGCGGCGCAGTCGCTGCTCTTCAACCGCGTGCTCGCCGCGCGCATGCCGCATCCCGAGCGTCTCGTGGACGGCGACCTCGCGCAGTTCACGACGAGCCGCGGACGCTTCACGGTGGAAGACGCGGCGCTCGAACAGCCGCGCGCCGACACGTTCGAGATCTCGCCGACCGGACCGATGTTCGGTGCGAAGGAGCAGCGCCCCTGCGGCGCGGCGCTCGCACTCGAAGAACGCGTGCTGGCGGACAGCGGCCTCACGCGTGAGCACTTCGCGGTGCGCGGGCCGCTGGGCTGCGAGGGCACGCGCCGCCCGTTGCGCGTGCGGCCGACCGCGATCGCACTCGCGCCGCGCGTCGACGAGCTGGGCGCGCACCTCGTGCTGTCGTTCGAGCTGCCCGCGGGCGCCTATGCCACGGCCCTGCTCGGCGAACTCGCCCACGACCGCCTCGTGATCGTCGAGCGCGACGAACACGCCACCGACGCACTCGCGCCGGAACCGCGAGTGTGACGGGACGGCGCGTACCACTGGATCCGCGGGGCGCCGCTCCGTTCAATCGTCGCGCTGGTTCTCGGGCGCCTCCATCCACCCGGCTCCCGAGTCGCCCCTCCCCCTCGACCGACCATGTCACGCTCCGTCGCGCTCGCCCTCGTCCTCACGTCCGTGTTCGCTCCGTTCGCCTCCGCCGTACCGCAGGATCCGCCGGCCGACGAGTCCGACGTGCTGACCGGCAACGCCGCCGCGCAACAAGCACTCGCGCTCAAGGACTGGATCGTCTTCCAGTTGTCCGACGCGCTCGGTGTGCCGCCGGCGCTCGCGAACGTCACGGCGCTCGCCGTCGTGTTCATCGTCGTCATCGCCGCGTTCTGGATCGCGGGCGGCCTGCTGGCGAAACTCGTCGGGCGCGCGATGACGGCCTCGCGCCTGAAGCCGGCGCAGCTCCTGCTCGACTTCACGACGGGCGCCATTCAGAAGGCGACGGCGGCCTTCGGCATGTTGATGGCGCTCGCCATCGTCGGTGTCCCGATCGGACCGGTGCTGGCCGGTATCGGTGTGTTCGGATTCGTCGTGGGCTTCGCGCTGCAGGAGACGCTCAGCAACTTCGCCGCGGGCATGATGATCCTGCTCTACCGGCCGTACGACATCGGACACGCGGTGACGGCGGGAGGCGTGAGTGGCACGGTCAAGTCGATGAGCCTGGTGTCGACCACCATCTCGACCGCCGACAACCAGATCCAGATCGTGCCGAACGGCGCCATCTGGGGCGGCGTGATCACGAACTCGTCCGCGAATTCGACGCGCCGCGTCGACCTCGTCGCGAGCGTCTCGTACCGCGACGACGTCGATCAGGCACAGAAGCTGTTCGAGCGCCTCGTCGCCGAACACCCGAAAGTGCTCAAGGACCCCGCGCCGGTCGTGCGGCTCAACAAACTCGGTGAGTCGTCGCTCGACTTCGTCGTGCGCCCGTGGGTGAAGGCCGAAGACTACTGGACCGTGTACTGGGATCTGACCCGCTCGTTCAAGGTCGAGGTCGAACGCGCCGGCATGTCGATCCCGTTCCCCCACCGCGTGTTGTTGATGGACCGGTCGGACAAGGCGGAGAAGTCGGACAGGCCCGCGTGAGGCGCGCCGTCCGATGAAGAGGAGCGCGAAGGCGGAGCGGATCCGGGCGGTGCTGGACGAGCTCCTGCCCGACGTTCCGATCCCGCTCGACCACACGGACCCGTTCACGCTGCTCGTCGCGGTGCTGCTCTCGGCGCAGTGCACCGACGTGCGCGTGAACCAGGTCACACCGCAGTTGTTCGCGCTCGCGCGCACGCCGGCGGACATGGCGCGTCAGTCGGTCGACGAGGTGCGCGCGATCATCCGACCGTGCGGTCTGTCGCCCCAAAAGAGTGCCGCGATCGTGCGGCTCTCGCAGCTCCTGGTCGAACGCCACGGAGGCGAGGTGCCGCGCGAGTTGGAAGCGCTCGAAGCACTGCCGGGCGTCGGTCACAAGACGGCGAGCGTCGTCCTGACCCAGGCCTTCGACGTGCCGGCCTTCCCGGTCGACACGCACATCCACCGGCTCGCGGCGCGTTGGGGCCTGTCCGACGGCAGCTCGGTCGAGCGCACCGAACGCGACCTCGTGCGTACGTTCCCGCGCGAGTCGTGGAAGCGGCTGCACCTGCAGATCATCGTCTTCGGGCGCACGTACTGCCCGGCGCGCGGGCACGACCTCGACGCGTGCCCGATCTGTTCGTGGGCGGCGACGCGTGCGCGCAAGGACGCCGAACACGCGGCGGGCACGGTGGGCCGGATCTCGCCGCGCGCACGAGCACCGAAGAAGCGCGCAGCGACGCAGGGCGCTTCGAAGGAGCGGGCGCCGAACGAGCCGACGCCGACGCCGACGAGGGCTGCGCCGAGGAAGGCTGCGGCGAAGAAGCGCTCGCCGCGCTGAAGTCGCGCGCGCCGCAGGCGGGCGGCGCGGTGTTCGGCGCTACCATCCCGCGTCATGTACGACTGGACCGTGGAGGAACTGGAAGCGGCGTGGGAGTTGCTCGACGACGGGCAGCCCGACGACGTGCTCTCGCACCTCGCCGAACTCGAGGCCCAGGGGCGGCGCCACCCGGAGGCTGCAGCTCTCGCCTGCCTCGCGTGGATCGACCTGCGCGAGCCCGACAAGGCGGAGCGCGCGCTCGGACCGCAGCCCGACGACGTGCCCGAATCGTGGCGCCTCGCGCGCGCCGAGCTGTTCCTGGCGCAGTGGCGCCCGGCCGAAGCGCGCAACGTCTTCCAAGAACTCGAGGACGAGGGCCCGTCGGTGCAGACGCGCCTGCGCCTCGCCTTGTGCGAGGACCTGCTCGGCAACGTGCGCAGCGCGCGCGAGTGGACGTTCAAGGCCGCGGCGATCGACCCCGACGGTGCGGGCACGTATCCGAGTCTCGACGAGGACGAGTTCGAAGAAGTGGTGGCCGAGGCGGTCGCGCTCCTGCCCGAGGAGTTCGCCGCGCGGCTCGCGGACATCCCGGTCATCGTCGACCCCGTGCCGACGAAGCCGACCACGGCGATCGCCGACGTCCCGCCCGACGCACTGGGACTCTTCACCGGCCACTCGGACGCGGACAAGTCGGAGAGCGGCGGCGTGGACGGCGTCGCGACGATCCACCTCTACAAGAACAACTTGGAGCGCCGCGCACGCTCCTTGCGCGAGCTGCGCGAGGAGATCCGCGTCACGCTCTTTCACGAACTCGGCCACGTCCTCGGTTTCGACGAAGACGGCGTCGATGCGCTGGGGTTGCGATGAGCGCCGCCATGGACCGCACGACGTACATCGCACTCGCCGACGCGTGCCTCGCGCGCGTGCAGGACTGGCTCGAGAACTTCGATCCGGACGAACTCGACTACTCGACCGCCGACGGCGTCGTGAAGCTGGAGTTCGCGGACCGCGTGACGTTCGTGCTCAATCGCCAGGCCGGTTCGAACCAGATGTGGCTGGCGGCCGGCGCGCGCGCCTGGCACTACGACTGGAACGGTGCCACGTGGGTGTGCGATCGCGACGGCCACGAACTGTTCGCGAACGTGGCGAAGGTCGTCGGTGACAAACTCGGCCGCAGCGTGACGTTGTGAATCCGCAGGAATTCACGGGCGAGCTGCAACCGGCGCGTGCGCCGCGCATCTCTCGTCCGTGGCTCTCGTTCTCGCTCCGGCCGTGACTCTCGAAAGCGCGCAAGAAGGCGGAGCCGCCGGCGCCCACGGCGTCGACGTGTTCACACGTCTGCGCGAGCGCATCCGCGCGACGTTCGGCTTCGACGAACTGCGCCCGATGCAGGCCGAAGCGATGGCGGCGACGCTGGCGGACCGCGACGCGCTCGTGGTGTTGCCGACCGGCGGCGGCAAGAGCCTGTGCTACCAGGCTCCGGCGCTCGTGCGCGAGGGCTTCACTGTCGTGGTCAGTCCGCTGATCGCGCTGATGGCCGACCAGTTGCGCGCGCTGGACGCGGTCGGCGTCGCGGCCGGCGCGTTCAACAGCGGACAGGATCCGCTCGAGCGCAATGCGACCTGGGAGCGACTGCGGCGGCGCGAACTGCAGCTCGTGTACTGCTCGCCCGAGCGCATCGTGAGCCCCGGCTTCTATCAGGACCTGCTCGCCCTCGGCGCGAGTGCGGTGGCCGTCGACGAGGCGCACTGCATCAGCCACTGGGGCCACGACTTCCGCCCCGAGTACCGACAGCTCGGCGGATTGCGCGGGAGCGGGCGGCGCGTGCCGATCCTCGCACTCACCGCGACGGCGACGCCGCGCGTGCAAGAGGACATCGTGCGGCAGCTCGGCCTCGCGAGCGAGGTGCGTCTCGTGGGCGACTTCGATCGCCCGAACCTGACCTACCGCATCACACCGCGGAAGGACCAGGTCGAGGACGTGCTGCGAGTCATCCACCGCCACGCGGGGCAGGCCGGCATCGTGTACGTGTTGCGGCGCAAGGACGCCGACGTGCTCGCGGCCGCACTCGCGCGCCGCGGCGTGCGTTGCCTCGCGTACCACGCAGGGCTCGAATCGAACGACCGGCGTCGGATCCAGGACGCGTTCCAGAGCGAACGCATCGACGTCGTCGTCGCGACGGTCGCGTTCGGCATGGGCATCGACCGCTCCGACGTGCGTTTCGTCGTGCACGCGACGCTGCCGAAAGGCGTCGAGCAGTACAGCCAGGAAACCGGCCGCGCCGGCCGCGACGGCCTGCCCGCCGAGTGTGTGATGTTCTATTCGGGCGCCGACTTCCACGGCTGGCGTTCGTTGATGGAGCGCAGCACGGCCGAAGCCGAAGCCGCGGGCGCTCCGTCCGCACGCACCGAACTCGCGCAGAGCCTGGAGCGCCTCGAGAAGCTGTGGAACTTCGCGTCGGGCACGTCGTGCCGGCACCGCTTCCTCGTCGAGCACTTCGGCGGTGTCTTCCTCGGGCAGCCGTTGATCACCGACGAGAACGGCGTCGCGACCGGCGGCTGCGGCGCGTGCGACGTGTGCCTCGGCGAGCTGGAGCCGGTCGAGGGTTCACAGGTCATCGCGCAGAAGATCCTGTCGTGTGTCGTGCACTGCCGGCAGTCCTACGGCGCCGGTCACGTGACGTCGATCCTGCGCGGCGCGAACCAGCAGAAGCTGCGCGAACTCGGCCACGATCGCTTCTCGACGTTCGGTTTGCTCGCGAACCTCGAGACGAGCGACATCCGCACGTTCATCGATCAGCTCGTCTCGCAAGGGCACCTCGCGGTCGCTCCCGGTCAGTATCCGACGCTCGCGCTGACGCCGACGGGCGTCGAGGTCATGCGCGGCACACGCGCGCTCGTGTTCTTCCGGGCGCGCACGCCGAAGAAGAAGCGCACCGAGAGAACGAAGGAGCGTGTCGTGAAGCCGGCGCCGCCGCGGCGGGTGCGAGCGAGCGCGGCGAACGTCGAAGCAGGCGATGCATCGCCGTCGATCGGCGCGCGTGTACCCGCGCCGCAGGAGATCTCGAACGTCGCTGCGGAGGATGCTCTCGCAGCGAGCGAGACGCCGCGGACGCCGCGCGCACCGCGCACGTCGCGCGCGAAGCCGCGCACGGTCGCTGCGAGTTCGGCGACGGAGACGGGTCTTGTCGGCGGAGACGAACGCGGGCCCGCCGACGCGTCGAACGCGACGCTGCTGCCGATCGACGAGCCCGCAAGTGCGGACCTGGGACTCGACTTCGCGCACGGCGACGCCTCCGAACGCCCGCTCACGGCGCCCGCCCAGCTCGTCGACGACCCGGACGTCGACCACGATCTCGTCGAGGTCCTGCGCGCGTTGCGTCGGCGCCTCGCGCGCGAACGCGCCGTCCCGCCCTACTTGTTGTTCAACGACCGCACGCTCGTCGATCTCGTCGAACGCCGCCCGCGCGATCGCGCGGAACTCCTCGGCGTCGTCGGCATCGGCGAGAAGAAGGCCGACGACCTCGGAGAACTCCTGCTCGCCGCGCTGTGGCCCGACGGCGTGGCGGAGTGATGGAGTGAACACACCATGCTCGCTCGTTTCGCCGCTCTCGCGCTGACGCTCTCGTCCCTTTCGGCTGTGTTCGTCGCGAGCGACGACGAACAGGAAGCGCGCGCGTGGAATCGCGCCTTCCAGAAAGACGTCACGAACCTCGCGAAGGACTGGTTCGAAGCGCGGCCGCGCACGCACTTCGATGAATGGGACCGGGCGAAGCACGCGGCGCTGCTCGAACGCGCGCGTGAACTGGGTGCTCTGCCGAGCGGCGCGTTCGACGAAGCCGTCGAACTGGTCTTCGCCGCCGCACGCGCCGCACGCGGCAAGCCGCCCGCCAAGTCGACGCGCATCGAGATCGATACGCCGTACGGACCCGCGTGGTTCCTGCTCGAAGCGCCGAAGGAGGACGAGGCGTTCGTGCTCGGCCTGCACGGCGGCGGTCCGGGCGTCGGCGACGCGAACGAAGCGCGTGGCAACTGGCCGGTGAAGGGAGCGGCGGCCGCGTATCCGCAGGCCGTGCGCCTCGACGGCGACGCGTGGAACACGGTGCACGGCGAGCGCTTCGTGCTCTCGATCCTCGAATTCGCGAAGCTCGACCTCGGCGTCGATCCGGAGCGTCTGTACAGCGTCGGCTTCTCGATGGGCGGCACGGGCACGTGGCACCTCGCCGGTCGGCGGCCCGATTGGCTCGCGGGCGCGATCCCCGCCCACGGCGTCGTCATGGCGAGTCCGAAGGCGCAACTCGCGACACCGGAAGAGGTCGAAGCGCTGCAACACGGGCTCCTGCCGAACGTCCGCAACCTGGCCATGTACTGGTACACGGGCACGCGCGACGTGAACTGCATGCCCGGCACCTACCAGGTCGCGCACGCGCGGCTCCTGGCGCTCGCGGCCGCTGATCCGGGCGGTTACGCGCTGCAGCGCTTCACGCTGCACGAAGGGCTCGATCACAGCTTCCCCGCGGGCGAGCCGAAGGCCGGCCTCGATTGGATCCTCGCGCAGCGCCGCGACACGTTCCCGACCACGATCGTGTGGGAGTACGCGGCGCGGCCGTTCCCGCAGCGCGCGGAGAACGACCACGTCGAGCGCGAGGAGCAGCACGAGTTCTACTGGCTCGCGTGCGACGCGCCGACCGACGCGATGAAAGTGCGTGCGACGCGCACGGGCAACACGTTCGACGTCGTCGTGGAGAAGCGGCCGCTCGGTACCGCCGGCTTCTCGATCCTCGTGGCGCCGGCGATGGTCGCCGCGGGTGAGGAGATCGTCGTGACGAGCGGTGAGCGCGAGCTCTACCGCGGCACACCGGAAGCGACGTTCGAGACGCTCTTCGCGACCTTCGACACACGCGTCGACAGGCGCATGGTCTTCGATCGGCGTATCGATCTGTGAGTCGGCGCAACGCGTGCGTCGTCGCAGCGCTCGTTCGACTCACGCGCACGTGTCCCTGAACAACGCACACGCGTCCGTGAACACCGTTCAGTTCGACTCGTGCGGCTGCGGCGGCGCGGGTTCGTCGTCTTCGAGCGCACTGGCGATCACGCGCTGCCACACGTCCTCGCCGGGCGGCGCGTAGATCCAGTCGTCGCGGCCGGCGATCGGGATCCACGATCCGGTGGCCAGCTCTTCGTCGAGTTGGCCCGCTCCCCAACCCGCGTAGCCAATGAAGATGCGCACATCGTCTATTGGGG